>CACCBT010000046.1 GCA_902544345.1 uncultured Pelagibacteraceae bacterium | reverse complement strand
TGCAACTAAATTACCTTTATCTATTATTGCAATTCGATCACACATCTGCTGGGCTTCAATGAGGTAATGTGTAGTCAATATTATCGTTACACCTTCTTTATTAAGCTCTTTAACGTTTTCCCAAAGATTATTACGTAGCTCTACATCTACGCCTGCTGTAGGCTCATCTAAAACTAAAATTGGAGGTTGATGAACCATTGCTTTGGCTATAAGCAATCTCCTCTTCATTCCACCTGATAAATTTCTTGAGTATGCGTTGGCTTTGTCCTCTAGTGCAACCATTTTAAGAATTAAATTAGTTATCCTATCTTTTTTTGCTATTCCATATAAACCAGCTTGAAGATCGAGAAGTTGTTTTGGACTAAAAAATGCGTCTAAATTAATTTCTTGAGGAACAATACCCACTGATGCTCTTACCTGGCGTGGATTTTTATCTAGATCAAACCCCCATACATTCACTTTTCCACTCGTCTTAACAACTGTTCCACCAAGGATACTTAAAAATGTTGTTTTACCGGCTCCATTAGGACCAAGAAGCCCGAATACCTCTCCTTGTTTAACTTCAAAATTCAATTCATTTAAAGCTTTGTTTGCTTTTCTAGATTTAGTGTTAGAATAAATCTTTGTAAGATTTTCAACAGATAAAGCAAATTTATTCATACTTTTTTATATATCGATTAGAATTCAATGTAATATGTATATATGACTTCTATAAAAAAAACAGATCATTTTTATCTAGTCGATGGTTCCGGATATATATTTAGAGCTTATTACGCTCTTCCACCTCTCTCAAGAAAGAGTGATGGTCTCCCAACTGGAGCAGTTAGCGGTTTTTGCTCAATGCTTTTTAAATTATTAGAGGATGCAAGATCAGATGAAACTAAAAACAAGCCAACTCATTTTGCAGTAATATTTGACTCTGCGCGGAAAAATTTTAGAAATGAAATCTATAGTGAGTATAAGGCTAATAGAGCGGAAGCCCCCGATGATCTGGCCCCTCAATTTGAATATATAAGAAAATCTGTAGAAGCTTTTAATTTACCATCTGTAGAATTAATAAACTATGAAGCCGATGATCTAATTGCAACCTATGCAAAAAAAATTACAGAGCTTGGAGCTAAGGTTACTGTAATATCATCAGATAAAGACTTAATGCAGTTAGTCTCTAGCAAAGTCAGATTATTCGATCCTATGAAAAGTAAAGTAATAGGAGAAAAAGAAGTAATTGAAAAATTTGGGGTTAAACCAAATCAAGTAATAGATGTACAGTCATTGGCTGGAGACAGCTCAGATAACATTCCAGGAGTTCCAGGCATAGGCATTAAGACAGCTGCCGAATTGATAAATAAATACAAAACATTGGAAAATTTATTAAAAAAAGCCTCAGAAATACCTCAGAATAAAAGACGAGAAACACTTATATCAAATAAAGATAAAGCCATGATTAGTAAACAGTTAGTTACTTTAAAAAATGATGTTCCTTTAAAGGATGATGCCACTGATTTTATCATTAAGGAGATAAATAAAGAAAAACTCTATAATTTTTTAAGAGATATGGAGTTTAATAGACTTCTCAGCCAAGCTATTAGTTTTTATGGTGAGTCAGGGAATAAAGATTTAAACGAAAAAACTCAAGCAAGAAAAAACAATAAGATAAATACCAAGAACTACAAAACTATTTCAAATGAAAAGCAGCTTGATGAATTAATACAAAAATTGAATGAAAAATCAGTTATAGCAGTCGATACTGAAACCTCATCGCTAAATCCACTGGAAGCAGATTTAGTTGGTATATCTTTATGTTATGATGCTAAACACGCTTATTATATTCCACTAGAACACAAAGAGAAAACTGACTTAAAAAAAGATTTAGTTTTAAAAAAACTTAAGTCAATTTTAGAGGATACAAGTATTAAAAAAGTTGGTCAAAATATAAAATACGATCTTATTATATTCAAAAATGAAAATATTGAATTAAGCCCGATAGATGATACCATGTTGTTGTCGTATACATTAGAT
>CACCBT010000045.1 GCA_902544345.1 uncultured Pelagibacteraceae bacterium | reverse complement strand
ATCTTTTTTTAAAAGGGTTTGATGAGCAACTAATTGGTGTTAAAAAAAATGATACAAAGATATTAGATGCATCACTACCAGCAAATCATCCCAAAAAAGAACTTGCTAATAAGAAAACAAAATTTAATTGTAAAATCTTAAATATAAAAAAGCCTAAAGATATAAAAATTGATGATAATTTTGCTAAGTTAATGGGAGCAAAAAATATAAAAGATTTAAAAATTTTAATTGAAAAACAAATTTCAAGTCAATATTCACAAGCGCTTAATTCGATTACTAAAAAAGAAAATACGTGGAAGAGTAAAAAACCAGATGGAAAAAACTCAAAGAGAATATTATCTTAATGAACAATTAAAGGCTATTCAGAAAGAATTGGGGGAAATCGATGAGGGTAAAGATGAGTTAACAAATTTATCAAAGGCAATAACGGAAGCAAAAATGCCAAAATTAGCGAAAGAAAAGTGTTTGTCTGAATTGAAAAAATTAAAATCAATGAGCCCGATGTCAGCAGAGGCAACAGTAGTTAGAAATTATCTAGATTGGATGACAGAGCTGCCTTGGTCTAACAAATCAAAAATAAATACTGATTTAAATAACGCCCAAAAAATCCTTGATGAGGATCATTATGGTCTTGAGAAAGTAAAAGAGAGAATTATCGAGTTTTTAGCTGTACAAAAAAGAATCCAAAAAATGAAGGGCCCTATATTATGTTTGGTAGGACCTCCTGGCGTTGGTAAAACTTCTCTAGGTAAATCTATAGCGAAAGCTACTAACCGTAAATTTATTAGAATTTCTCTGGGCGGAATAAGAGATGAGGCAGAAATAAGAGGTCACAGAAGAACTTACATTGGATCATTACCAGGTAAGATAATTCAAATGATGAAAAAAGCTGGTACTAAAAATCCACTTTTTTTATTGGATGAAATTGATAAAGTTGGCAATGATTATAGAGGAGACCCCTCATCAGCTCTTTTAGAGGCTTTGGACCCAGAACAAAATAAGGAATTCAATGATCACTATTTAGAAGTTGATTACGATTTATCTGATGTAATGTTCGTAACTACTGCAAATACTTTAAATATTTTACCTCCATTGCTTGATAGGATGGAAGTGATAAGACTTTCAGGTTATACAGAAGACGAAAAACTCAAGATTTCTCAAAAGTTTTTAATACCTAATCAAAGTAAAAATAATGGATTAAAAAAAGATGAATGGAATGTCGATGAAAATATTATTAGAAAAATTATAAGACACTACACCAGAGAGTCAGGTGTAAGAAATTTGGAGAGAGAGATTTCTAAAATAGCAAGAAAATTAGTAAAAAAAATAGATAATAAAGAAAAAGTTAACAATTCTTTGGGTGAGAAAGATTTAAAAGATTTATTGGGAGTTCAAAAATTTAATTATGGTGAAATTGAAGAGGAAAATAGAATTGGTGTTGTTACTGGATTAGCTTGGACAGAAGTTGGTGGCGAAATTCTTAAAATTGAATCTGCAGTAATGCCAGGAAAAGGGAAAATGCAAATTACAGGAAAACTTGGTGATGTAATGCAAGAGTCTGTGAAAGCTGCAAAATCTTACATAAGATCTAAAAGTTTAGATTATGGGATTATACCCCCCTTATTTGATAAAAAAGATTTTCACATACACGTTCCAGAGGGGGCTACACCAAAAGATGGTCCTTCTGCTGGTGTGGGCATGGTTACATCAATAATTTCTGCAATTACTGAAATTCCTGTAAATAAAGATGTAGCAATGACAGGTGAAATAACATTAAGAGGTTTAGTTCTTCCAATTGGCGGTTTAAAAGAAAAACTGTTAGCAGCTCATAGGGCCGGAATAAAAAAAGTTTTGATTCCCATTGAAAACAAAAAAGATTTAATTGAAGTCCCAAAAACAATACTCGATTCTATCGAAGTTATTCCAGTGAAAAATGTAGAGGAAGTTTTAAAGGTCGCTTTAACAAAACCTTTTAAGAGAGTTGACTGGGTAGAGGTCGATCAAATTGGAAAAAAAGAAAAAGCAAAAGAAGAAATAAGCACTCATTAAATTTAATCTAGCCAATCTTTGTATTTTTCTAAATTATTATTGATATAATCAGGAAGTTCGTCGATTTTAATTTTTTTTAAAATCGTTTTACCTGACCACTTGAAGCCTTTTTGATCTATATTGTGATCATAAATTGATCTTTTTTCAGAAATCATTTTTTTCAAATCATCGATTTTTAATCCACTCTCTTCATACTCATAATGATGAGCAAAGTTGAGTAGTTTTTTTTCTAATTCTTCTGCTGTCCTCAAGCAAGTAAAATGCCATCCCCCATTTTTAACATAAAGTAAGTTAGAATACCTTTTCTTAGAAAAAAATGTATCTATTCTCCATTTTGGATATTTTTTCCCCTTAATATTTCTTAACCATTGAGGAGATAAAAAGTTTTTATTTTTA
>CACCBT010000044.1 GCA_902544345.1 uncultured Pelagibacteraceae bacterium | reverse complement strand
TGAATGTGGAACTGTTTTCAGAAAAAAAAAATCTAGTTCTCAAGATTCAGAAATTGTAAACTTACTCAAAAATGCTGGTGCTATTGTGATGGGTAAAACTGTTACGTGTGAACTAGCATATATTCATCCATCTAAAACACGAAATCCGCATGATTATTCAAGAACACCAGGAGGTTCATCAAGTGGATCAGCAGCAGTAGTAGCGTCTTACATGTCTCATTTATCAATAGGTTCACAAACTGGAGGTTCAGTAATTCGACCGGCTTCTTATTGTGGAGTTGTAGGTTACAAACCATCTTACGGTTTAATTTCAAGGAGTGGTGTTTTAAAAGTGTCAGATAAATTGGATACCATTGGTGTTTTTGGTAGATCAGTTAAAGATGTTGCCTTGTTAGCCAAGTCTTTAATAAGAAAAGATTTATATGACGCAAGCACTATTTATTTTTCGTCTGACAGAATGCTGGATGTATGTGAAGAAAAGTTAGAGTTTGACCCAAAGTTTATTTTTTATAAAACTAAGAATTGGAAAAATATAAATAAAAAATCTCAAGAAGCATTCGAGTTTTTAATAAAATCTTTTAAAAAGAATATAGAGATTTACGATGAACCATCGTACTTTAAAGAAATACCAAGGTATCATCAAATAATACACGAAGTTGATATGGCAAATAATTTTCAAGTCTACTATGATAAAGATAAATCAAAATTATCTAAAGAAATGAACGATGCTATATCTAGAGGTCTAAAATACTCTGCCAAGGATTATTCTGACGCAATAGATTTTATGAAACAAAGTTACGAGTCATATAAAGAGGTATTTGAAGATTACTATGGAATTTTAACTCCATCTTCTAATGGGGTTGCAGACAAAGGTTTAGGATCTACAGGCAGTGCGGATTTTCAAAAAATTTGGACTTATTTAGGTTTGCCCGCGATTTCTCTACCTTTACTTACTGGAGAAAATGACTTACCTTTAGGGCTTCAACTAGTTGGCAATAAATTTGACGATTTAAGATTTTTAGGTACAGCAAAATGGTTAGAGGATAATTGCAAAGATGAATGAGAAAATTTCAAAAATAATTGGATGTTTTCTAGCTATAATTTTTTTAGTTGGTTTAGCTACTACTTTAACCAGATCCCCGATGATTGGTTTTTTTGATGTACTACCAGTATTTATTGTAATGACGCTTGCAATTGGCATGATGCTGTATGAAGCTTTCTTTGCAAACAAAAAATAAACTAGCTCCATACACACTTTTATTTATTCAGCCAATTTTTATGGCTACTAATACTATAGTTGCTAGAGGTGGAGTGGAGGCAGTTCCACCTATCTCCTTAGCATTTTGGAGATGGTTTTCTGTATTTATAATCCTATTCCCTTTTTTTTATAATGAAATTTTAAAAAATAAAAAGGAGTTTAATAAAGAATTTTTTAAACTTTTTTTTTTAGGGTCAATGGGCTGTGGTGTCTGCGGAGCATTTCCAAATCTTGCAGGAATGACGACAACCATGGCGAATATTGGTATTATTTACACATCCTCCCCAGTGATAATAATTTTTCTGTCAATTTTATTTTTAAGAGAAAAAATCAATTTTTTAAGAATATTAGGTTTATTAATTTGTATTACAGGAGTTTTCACAATCATATCAAAAGGAAATTTTGATTTTTTAATCGACTTAAATTTTACAATCGGTGACTTATGGGTTTTGGGAGCAGCTTTAGGCTGGGCTCTTTATTCGATTTATTTGTTAAATTGGAAATCAAAATTTAGTTTAATGGCGCGATTTACTCTTATTGCAATGTTTGGATTTATTTCACTTTTACCTTTTTTTATTTTGGAAAATGTTTATTTTGCTAAAACAAATTACAACCAGACTTTTTTGTTTTGGGTTATTTTTGCTGCTATTTCACCCAGCATAATAGCTTTCTCTTTATATACAAAATTACAAAGATACGTGGGAGCATCCTTAGCTGGATTTTCTTTATATTTGTTTGCAGTTTATGGATCTATCTTTGGAATTATAATCTTTAAAGAGCCACTTTTGAATTTTCATTATTTAGGAGGTTTGCTAGTTTTTACTGGAGTTTATTTTGCAAGAAAAAAAATATGAAGTATCTTTATTCAGCTTTGTCATCAGTAATTTTAGCCTACATTATAATTGTGCTTTTTACTTACTTTTATCAAAGAAAATTACTTTATCACCCTAGTGAAAATAATTACATAGGAGATGAAATTAAATTTAAATATAAAGAGGTTTTTATTGAAGTTGATAAAGACATAAAACTTAAATCATGGTTTTTAGAAAAAGATACAAAAAAAAATAAAACAATTTTGTACTTCCATGGTAATGCAGGGGATTTAACAAATAGAGTTCATAAACTTAATGAATTAAATAAATTAAATATAAATATCCTACTAATTTCATGGAGAGGATTTAGCGGCAATCCAGGAAAACCAACGGAGAAAAATTTATATAATGATGCTAGAAAATCAGTTGAATGGCTTAATAAGACTGGAATTGAAAATAAAAATATAATTTTATATGGAGAATCACTAGGTACTGGTGTTGCTACAGAATTAGGTCAGGATAATTCTTTCTCAGGCATTGTTTTAGAATCACCTTTTACTTCAGTCGCTGATGCTGCA
>CACCBT010000043.1 GCA_902544345.1 uncultured Pelagibacteraceae bacterium | reverse complement strand
TCAGAATTCTTCTGGGTCACCAAAACAATTGATTTATCCAATTTCATCACTTCTTGAAGAGCTTTAATTGATTTGTCTCGTCCGACAAATAAAGGAACTACCATTGAAGGAAAAATTACGATATCTCTTAAGGGCAATAAAGGTTTTAAATACGTTGTTTTCATTAATTATTAATATGTCAATTTATTTAACAATTTCAAGAAACAAATTTAATTTAAGCTACCGATGTTGATGATTTTTTGCCATATGTGACAATGGGCTCTGAAATACCTTTTACTGAGGATTTATCTACCGTAACTTTAATTACGTTTTCCATGTCTGGTAATTCAAACATTGTTTTTAACAAAATATTTTCTAGTATTGACCTTAATCCTCTTGCACCTGTTTTCTTTGAAATCGCTTTTTTTGCTACCTCAACTATCGCATCCTCTTTGAATTCTAATAACACGTTCTCAAATTCAAACAATCTCTGATATTGTTTTATTAAAGAATTTTTTGGCTCTTTTAAAATTTTTACAAGAGAAGACTCGTCTAAATCATCAAGTGTTGCGATAATTGGCATTCTGCCAATAAATTCTGGAATTAATCCGTACTTGATTAAATCTTCTGGTTCTAACATTTTCATAATTTCTGAAAGTGGCTGCTCTTTATAGCTTTTTACTTTTGCACCGAAACCAATAGAACTACCCTTTCCTCTACTATCTATGAGTTTATCCAAACCTGCAAAAGCACCACCACAAATAAATAAAATATTTGTAGTATCAACTTGTAAAAATTCTTGTTGCGGATGTTTTCTACCGCCTTGTGGTGGAACACTTGCTATTGTTCCTTCCATAATTTTTAATAGTGCTTGTTGAACACCTTCACCAGATACATCTCTTGTGATAGATGGATTTTCTGATTTTCTACTTATTTTATCAACCTCATCTATATAAACAATTCCTCTTTGTGCTTTTTCGACGTTGTAGTCAGCTGCTTGCAATAATTTTAAAATTATATTTTCAACATCCTCACCTACATAACCTGCTTCCGTCAGAGTAGTTGCATCTGCCATTGTAAAAGGTACATCTAATATTCTAGCTAATGTTTGAGCTAACAAAGTTTTACCGCATCCGGTCGGACCTACAAGTAATATATTCGATTTAGATAACTCAACATCTCTGCTATTTTTAGTCTCATGATTTAATCTTTTATAATGATTATGAACTGCAACAGATAAAATTTCTTTTGCAAGCTTTTGCCCGATTACATATTCGTCCAAAACTCCACAAATCTCTTTCGGAGAAGGAACTCCGTCTTGATGTTTTACCAGAGAACTTTTATTTTCCTCTTTAATAATATCCATACAAAGCTCGACGCATTCATCACAAATGAATACAGTTGGACCAGCAATAAGTTTTCTTACTTCATGTTGGCTCTTTCCACAAAACGAGCAATATAGAATATTTTTATTATTTTTTTCACTCATATCGAATCAATATGGTTAATATAAAACTCTAAAATATGGTAATCAAGTTGAAGTTGTGTTTATAGCTATATCTAGTGTTTTATTTTCTTTTTTCCACAACAGAGTCAATCAAGCCGAATTTTTTAGCTTCATCAGCTGTCATAAAATTATCTCTTTCTAAAGCATCGGATATTTCACTAACTGATTTACCTGTATGTTTAGAATAAATTTTATTAAGTCTCTCTTTTAACGACAAAATTTCCTTTGCGTGTATTTGTATATCAGTTGCTTGCCCTTGGAATCCAGCTGATGGTTGGTGAACCATAATTCTTGAATTAGGAAGAGAATATCTTTTTCCTTTCTCACCAGCTGCCAACAAAAAAGAGCCCATTGATGAGGCTTGCCCTATGCATAAAGTCGAGACGGGTGAATTTATATATTGCATTGTGTCATATATACCTAAACCAGCTGTGACCAAACCTCCTGGACTATTAATATAAAAATTTATCTCTTTGTTTGGATTCTCTGATTCTAAAAATAAAAGTTGCGCAGTCACAAGAGAAGCAACAGCATCATTTACTGGACCAACTAAAAAAACAATTCGTTCTTTTAATAACCTTGAGTAAATATCATAGGCTCTTTCCCCCTTGCTTGTTTGCTCAACAACCATTGGAATAAGACTATTCATTTTTTCATCTAATTCTCGACTCATTATTGATTTATACAACTATTGATTACTTTTTACTAATTTTTTTTGATTTGGTCTTATTTTTTGTAGATGATGTAGTTCTAGTTTTACCGCTGTCTGCATCTGTCTTATTAAATTTAGCAATTATTTTCTCAGCATCACTTGTGTTAATTTCTTTAGAAGTAAGATTTATTTTTGATTTGATTAATTCAATTATGTTTTCTCTCTTAATTTTTTTTGAAATATATTACTTGCTGTTTTCTGAAATTTTATACGATTATATCTTTTTGAGCTCATTAATATTTTTTGTAGGTTTTTTAGATGATCTAAAAATTAAAATTACACCAGCAAGAAGACTAATAGTGATGATTTTAATTTTATTTTCATTTACGTATATTTTTCAGCTCAAAATTCTGCATGTTGATTTAATATTTTTAAAATTAGTTACTGAAAATCATTTTCTATCCTCAATTTTTGTACTTTTATGTTTTTTATTCATAGTAAATGGAGCTAATCTGATAGATGGATTTAATGGGATGCTAACAATCCACTTAATTATTATTAATTCTATATTAGCTTATATTAATTTAGAAAATTCAAAC
>CACCBT010000042.1 GCA_902544345.1 uncultured Pelagibacteraceae bacterium | reverse complement strand
TATACTTTCTTCTCTTTGGGTACAAGTTAAAATTGATGTCAAAATTAATGAGTGGTTTGGAGAGTTTTACGATATGATTCAAAAAGCACTGAGTAAGCCCAACTCGATTACAATTGAAGAATACTGGTCAAGTTTATTATCTTTTACTACACTTGCAGCAATGTATGTTGGTGTTGCGGTAATAGTAAGTTATTTTACCTCACATTATTTATTCAGATGGCGTACCTCAATGGTGGAATGGTATCATAGTGTTTACGAAAAAGCACGTAAGATTGAAGGAGCTTCTCAAAGAGTTCAAGAAGATACTATAAAATTTTCAAGAATAATGGAATCATTGGGAACAAGTTTAATAGAAGCAATAATGATTTTAATAGAGTTTATGCCAATATTATTTGGATTAAGTGTTGGCATACCTATTTTTTTTTTCGGAGAATGGAACTACGGATTAATTGTAGGAGCCTTGATTTGGTCTTTGGGAGGAACAATTTTTTTAATTATTCTTGGTCTTATCTTGAGATTGGTGGGTATCGAGTATGATCTTCAAAAAAAAGAGGCCGCATATAGAAAAATACTTGTAATAGCAGAGGATGATGGATCAGTTAGACCCAAAACTATTGAGGAGCTTTTTGATGGAGTAAGAAAAATACATTTTTTAAGTTACTTAAGATATTTATATTTTAATATTGGAAGGATAGCATATTTACAAGCTAATGTTTTATCTGCCTATATTTTTTTGGCTCCTGCTATAGTTGCTGGTGCAGTAACTTTAGGAGTAATGCAACAAATTATAAGAGCTTTTGGTAGAGTAGAGGGTTCTATGCAATATATATTAAAAGCCTGGCCTACAATAATAGAATTAGCTAGTGTATATAAACGTTTAAGAGAGTTTGAATTTAAGATTAACCGTGAATATTTGGTGGATAAAAGAACTTAAGAGAATTTATGTGGCGTAGTTTTTTTAAAGATAAAAGGTGGTTCTATTGGTCCTATGGAGGCGGATTCTTTATAATTACTCTTTTAGTGCTACAAACATATTTAGACGTTTTATTTAACAGCTGGTACAAAGATTTTTACGATATACTTCAAACTGCAGAAAAACGTGAAATATCTGAATTTTGGGAGTCTATAAAAAGATTTTTGTATATCGCGTTACCATACGTTACGCTCTTCGCTTTTACAAATTGGTTTACAAGATTATGGGCATTTAGATGGCGAGAGGCTATGACATTTTCTTATATGCCTTATTGGAGAGCCACTGAGGCTAAGGTAGAGGGATCATCTCAAAGAATTCAAGAAGATTGTATGAACTTTGCTAAAATAGTTGAGTCAATAGGATTACAAGTTGTAAAAGCTATAATGACATTAATTGCTTTTATTCCAATTTTATGGGTTCTATCATCTAACGTTACAGTCCCTTTTTTAAATAATGTATCTGGATCTTTAGTGTGGGTTGCTCTTACTCTTAGCATAGGAGGAATACTTATCAGTTGGTTAGTTGGTATTAAATTACCTGGTCTTGAATACAATAATCAAAAAGTTGAGGCAGCTTTTAGAAAAGAATTGGTTTATGGTGAAGATGATAGAAAGAATTATGTTCAAGCTCCAACTATTTTACAGTTATTTACTGGTATAAAATTTAATTATCATAAATTATTTTTACATTATGGCTATTTCGATCTTTGGGCTATATGGTACAGACAATTATTTGTAATAGTTCCGTTTCTAATAATGGCCCCTGGATTATTTACAGCAGCGTTCACTTTGGGTGTAATGATGCAAGTAGTAAATGCATTTGGTGAGGTAAAAGATGCATTTTCTGTTTTTTTATATAATTGGACAAGAATCACAGAATTAAGGTCTATTCATAAACGATTAATGGAGTTTGAAACTGCTATTAATTATAATACTAATAAGTTGAGAAAACCTAGAAAATCTGATGTAAGAGTTTAATGGAACTCTATATAAAACTTATAGACGTTATACTTCCAGTCTTTTTTGTTATCGGGATAGGCTATTACCTTGGAAAAAAAGATCCTAATTTTAATACAGATTTTATAACTACATTAGCTGGTAATGTTGGTACACCTGCAATGATCTTTTACACTATTACTTCTACTGGTGTAACTTTGGAAACTTTCATAGAATATTTTATTTATGCTTTAATCATAATTGGAGGTTTTGCTTTAATAGGCATAATTGTTCTTGCCTTAATGAAAAAGGACGTCGTAAGTGAACTTCCTCCATTAATATTACCAAATACCGGTAATATGGGTATACCTATTTGTTTATTTGCTTATGGTACAGAAGGTTTAGGTATAGCTTCAGCAATTGCATCAGTGATTATCTTGCTTCACTTCACCTTAGGAGTTCTTTTAGCAAAAAAAAGTTTTTCACTAAAAATATTAATTACTAATATGCCTATTTACGGAATAATAGCGGCTGTAATAGTTTTATATTTTGATTGGGAGGTTCCTGGTTTTGTAGTTAACACTACGTTTTTATTAACCTACGCTACAATATTCCTAGTTCTTATGTCCTTAGGTATAGCATTAACAAAGCTAAAAGTTGTTTCATGGCTTAATGCATCTAGTTTAAGCATTATTAGAATTGTAATTGGTCCTATAATTGGATTTTGTTTAATTAAATATTTAAACCTTACTGGATTGCCTGCTGGAGTGCTTTTAATTCAATCTGCAATGCCTAGTGCTATTCTAACTTACTTAGTAGGATCGATGTATTCGGAGAAAAGGGTGGTTGATAGTATTGCTAGCGTTATAGTTACTTCCACGTTAATGTCATTTGTAACGATTCCTATTGTTGTATTTTTAAGTCTCAAATATTTTCAATAAATACAGTAATTTAAGTAAAGTAATTCAAGTAAAATATTCA
>CACCBT010000041.1 GCA_902544345.1 uncultured Pelagibacteraceae bacterium | reverse complement strand
GCAAATATACTTCAGCAAGTTTCGCTTCTTTATACGGACATAGCTAACTCTGCAGTCTTTACTGTTCTTTATGTTGTCATAGTCCCGTTAATTTCATATTTTATTTTTTCAATAAAAATTCACCCATCTATTTGGCCTTCTGTTACGCTTTGTTTAATAGGTGGATTGCTTTTAAGTGAAATTAAAAATTATGATGTAAGATTTGGTGACATGCTTGTCATCATAGGTGCATTTTTTTGGGCTTTCCACATAATCTTTATTTATAAAGTTTTAAAAATTTTCAATTTTCCAATAGCAATTGCAACTTTTCAATGTTTAGTTGCAGGTATATTTTGCTCTTTTCCTGCATTAACTTTTGAGACTGTGACAATCAATTTAATTTCAAAAGAAATTACAGAGTTACTTTACGCTGGAATTTTATCTAGTGGAGTTGCTTTTATGCTTCAAGCATATGCTCAAAGAGTTTTATCTCCTGCGTCAGTAGCAATTATATTTTCGCTTGAGGGAGTGTTTGCTTCAATTTTCGGATGGATACTATTAGATCAGTTTTTAAGTGAAATAAAAGTGTTTGGTATAATGATTATTTTATTAGCAGTAATATTTTCACAATTGATACCAATTTATGGTAAAAAAAATTATGGACGAATCTAATCAAGGATTTATGAAACATCTCGGTGGATTAGAGCTAAAAAAGATTAGCGAAACTCAATATGATTTTACGGTAGAAGTTAAAGAAATTCATTTAAACACTGGTAAAATTGCACATGGTGGATTCCTCTCTACTATTGCTGATACTGGCATGGGGACTGCTGCACATAGAGTTGCTGGTGACAAGAGATGTGTAACAATTAATTTAGATATGAAATTTATCTCAGTAGGCCAACTTGGTGATAAACTTGTTGGGAAAGTAAAAATATTAAAAAAAACTAAAACACTTGTTTTTATTTCTTGTGAAATTTCTAATTCAAGCGACATAGTAGCCTCTGCAAGTGGAACTTGGAAAATACTACAGTAGTATTTAATGAAATTAAAAACTGTCTTCGTTTCATTACTATTTATTTTTATTTCAATTAAAAGTGCATCGGCTAATTTTTTTAATGACATTACTGATTTAATAGAAAATAACTATGAAAGTCTTAGATATGGTATTTCTGTGGCTGATGTTGATAACGATGGCACTTATGAATTTATAGTGGCTGGTTTTGGAAGTGAAAATTTAGCTTTGTCATACAAAAATAATAAACTAATAAATATTGTAAATGATGTTAAGTTTGCAGATAAAAGAAGTTTTACTATTGGTGTAGCTGCTTGCGATATTGACTCTGACGGGTATGAAGAGATTTATTTTTTAAATACTGATACTTATAGTGGTGAAAAGAAATATTCCGACCGATTAATAGATCTAAAAAATAAAAAATTTTCTGACATTTTTGAACAAAAGAAAAATCAAATAGATTTAAACTTCACAGCCGGTCGTTCCGTTGTATGTGTAGATAGAAAAGGAAATGGAAAATATGGTATTTATGTTGCTAATTATGGTGGTCCAACAAGATTTTATGAAAAGTTTAAGGGAAGAATTAAAGATAGGGCAGCAGAGTTTGGCTTGAATAAAATAACTGGGGGAAGAGCAGTCGTTGCTGGCCATATATTATCAAACAATATTGATATTTTCGCAGCTAATGAAAGAGGAGTAAATTTTTTATATAAAAATGTTGATGGTGTTTTTTATGATGTGGCATCAGGGTACGATGTTTTAGACCCTTATGAAAATGGAAGAGGTACTGCGTTAAGTGATATTTTGTACAGAGGTCAATTAGATATTGTTAGTGGAAATTGGGATGGAGAACATCGTATTTTTATAAAGAAAGAAAACTCTTACAAAGACATTGCAGATACCAACTTTAAAAGACCATCTAAAATTCGAACAGTTATCTCAGCTGATTTTGATAATGATGGATATGATGAAATATTTCTAAATAATATCGGTGAACCAAATAAATTATTTAAGGTTAAAGAAAATGGTAAACTAGAGGAAATTGATATTACATCTAACTCTGAAGCAAATGGTCTTGGAACTGGTGCTGCTGTAGCAGATATTGATAAAGACGGAATTTTAGAATTATTAATTGCACATGGAGAAACAGGAAATCAAATACTTACACTTTACAAAGCAAACGTAAAAAAAGATAAAAATTATTTAAGAATAAAAGCTTTGAATAAAAATGGAGCTCCAGCTAGAGGAGCAACAGTGACGCTAACATCCAATTTAAGAAAACATTCTAAAACAATAGACTCTGGTTCAGGATATCTGTGCCAAATGGAACCTGTTGCTCATTATGGAATTAGAAATGGTGAAAAAGACTTTGAAGTACAAATTAAATGGACAAACGGGAAAACAAATAATTATAAATTAAAAGAAACAGGGAAGACTTATATTTTCAAACAAAGCAAAATGACTATCTCGCCATCCTAATAAAAATATCACCCATACCAATATTCATTTCTTCAAGTGGAATATCGTTTTTAAAAGCACAAAATCTGCCTGTAATTTCATTGGCTTCAATCTTTTTAATATCAGCTTTTTGACATTTTTTGGCTTCATAAAAAAGACCTATCACAAGTT
Organism: uncultured Pelagibacteraceae bacterium; assembly: GCA_902544345.1. Lineage (GTDB taxonomy): Bacteria > Pseudomonadota > Alphaproteobacteria > Pelagibacterales > Pelagibacteraceae > Pelagilacustribacter. The sequence continues at coordinate 282 of CACCBT010000041.1, read as the reverse complement.
TACCATCAACTACAAATACTTCGTCATCATTGAGTCTTTGATTTTTACAAAAATAATTTCTATTTACTTCCTCAGGAAAATCTTTTTTTGAACAAGGGTTATTTATTAACAAAACATCAATTTTTTTTAAACCATCTTTAAATTTATGTTTAATTTTTTTAACTTTTGTATAATTCATTAGATCACAGGAACAGGGCCAACAACATCTATAAAGCTCGCCACAAATATTTTTTTGTGTTCTTAACTCCTTAACATAAATATAATCAGGTTTTTCTCCCGGAT
>CACCBT010000040.1 GCA_902544345.1 uncultured Pelagibacteraceae bacterium | reverse complement strand
TAAAATTTACAGAGTTGAAATTAACTAGTGAGTTTCTGTCTAGAATTAATAGAAAAAAATTCATAATCGACAAAAATACTTGCTCCGTCTACTTTGAAAATACGATTTTAAAAAGAAATAAAGTATTGGATTTTCAAGATCCGATATATTCGTTTAAAGCAATTAAAACAAAAAAGAAATAGAGAATATAAAATTGGCACATAAATATGATGGAGCTGCCCTAACCAAATATCTTTTTTGGCTTAAAAAAAATTTTAGTAAAAAAAAAATTACTGAAATCAGCGGCTCTGATAAGCTCTACCAATTTAGAAAAAAAAACAAAAGATTTAAATTTTTAAGTTTTCCTACCATTTCTGGTACGGGGCCAAATAGTTCAATAATTCATTACAAAGCTACAAAAAAAACTAATAGAACTTTATCAGATGGTGAAATTTATTTGGTAGACTCTGGAGGGCAATATGAATTTGGGACAACAGATGTAACAAGAACAATTTCGCTCAACAATTCAAGTAAAAGAGTAAAGAATATTTTTACAAGGGTTCTTAAAGGTCATATTGCAGTTGCTGATTTCAAGATAAAAAATGGTACATCTGGATCAATAATTGATACACAAGCGAGAAGATATTTAAAACAAATAGGTCTAGACTACTCTCATGGAACCGGACACGGTGTTGGTTACTTTCTTAACGTTCATGAAGGCCCGCATGCTATTTCTAAAAGTAATAAAATTAAACTTCAAGAAGGTATGGTCATTTCAAACGAACCAGGTTATTACGAAAAAAATAAATTTGGTATTAGAATTGAAAATTTAATATATGTAAAAAAAGAAAAAAATCAGAAATACTTTGAAAATTTGACACTTGCTCCAATAGACAAAGATTTAATAGATAAAGATATTCTTAGTTATAAGGAAAAGAAATGGATTAACAAATACCATAAAAAAGTATTTGATAGCCTTAAAGGTGCGATGAACAAAAATGAAATTTTAGATCTCAAAAATGCTTGCTCAGCTATTTAAAATTTTTTCCCATTCTTTTTCTGTAATTACTTTAATGCCTAAATTCTTGGCTTGATCTATCTTTTTTTTTGTAGGTTTAGAGTTCCCTACTATTAAAAAATCTAGTTTTTTTGATATCGACCCTAGTACTTTTCCTCCTTTATCTTCTGCGATCGTTTTTGCTTCAGATCTACTTATTTTTTTAAATCCTCCAGTAAACATCACTCTTTTACCAGAAAAAATACCTGATTTTTTTTTCAAAGAAATTTTAGATATACTTAATTGATTAATTAATTTCGAAACTATTGACTATCAGAAAAGAAAGCCTCAATTGACTCAATTTGAGTCTGGCCTATTCCATCTAAATCAGCTAAATTTTTTAAAATTGTCTCTCTATCTTTAGATTTGAACAAATTAGAAAATTGTTCAATTGAAATAAAAAAAGATGCCAAAATTTTGGCATTTTCTTGACCTATATGTCTTATGCCTATTGAGTAAATAAATCTGTCTAAGCTAATATTATTAGATTTATTAATTGCTTGTTTTAAATTCTCCACAGACACTTCACCCCAACCTTCCAAAAATTTTATTTTTTTGTAATTTAATTGAAATATATCGCTTGGCTCTTTAATCAAACCTAAACTCCAAAACTGATCTACCACTTTTTTACCTAAGCCATCGATATTGAATGCTTCCTTAGATACAACATGTTTAAGTTTTTCCCTTGCTGTAAATTTACAATTATATCCCTTTGTGCATCTTCTTACTGCATCCTCTTTTTTTGTACTTTTACTTATTTCTTTAATCGTAATTGAGCCACACAAACATTTATTTGGAAAAATAAATTTTTTACTATTTTTACCTCTTTTTGAGATATCAACATTTAAAACTTGTGGAATGACATCGCCTGCTCTTTGAATCAGCACAGTATCATTTAATCTAATATCTTTTCTTAGAATTTCTTCCTCATTATGTAATGTTGCATTAGACACAACAACACCACCTACTGTGACTGGTTCAACTTTCGCTACAGGTGTAATTGCACCAGTTCTCCCTACTTGAATAATAATATCTTTAATTTTTGTAACTGCTTTTTCTGCTGAAAATTTATATGCGATAGCCCATCTTGGTGAACTGGAGGTAGATCCCAGTCTTTTTTGTAAATTTAAATCATTTACTTTAAAAACTAAACCATCAATATCGTAATCTAGTGAGGATCTTTGTGAGTCAATTTCATGATGTTTTTTCTCTATTTCATCAATATTTCTAGTGATTTCTGATAACGAGTTTACAGAAAAACCCCAGTGAGATATTTTAGATAAAAATTCCGATTGATTTGAAAATATCATTGGTTCAATCGCACCAAATCCATAAGCAAAATATTTAAGAGGGATCTTTGAAGTTTCTCGAGGATCTTTTTGTCTTAAGGATCCTCCTGCAGCATTCCTTGGATTGGCAAATTTTTCCTTTATCTCAAAAAAATCCTTTTTGCCTATATAAATCTCACACCGAATTTCAAGCAATTTAGGAATGTTATCATCTTTTATTTTTTTCGGTATTTCTGATATTGTCTTAAGATTTTCAAGGATATCCTCACCAGTAATCCCATCCCCTCTAGAAAGACCTTTGACCAAATTACCGTTTTCATAAACCAATGTTGCTGAAATCCCATCAATTTTTGGTTCGCAATAAAACTCGATATCATTTTCATTATAATTAAGATAGTTTTTAATTTTTTTAATAAAATCAATCATGTCTTTTTTATCAAAAGCGTTTGATAATGAAAGCATTGGCTTTAAATGTTTGATTTTTTTAAATTTATTTGTTGGTGGGGATCCAACGAAATTTTCAATTAATTTTAGATCTTTTAAGAAATTGTATTTTTCTTGTAAATATATAATTTCTTTTTTAAGCTCGTCGTACTCCCTATCTGATATGACTGGAT
>CACCBT010000039.1 GCA_902544345.1 uncultured Pelagibacteraceae bacterium | reverse complement strand
CCAACAGAAATAAGATCTATTTTAGAAGGAGTTAAAAATGTTCATAAAAATAAAAAAATAGTCTCAGTTTTTGAGCCTCACAGATATTCAAGAGTGCTATCATTAAAAAAGGAGTTTGCTGCATCATTTAAAGATTCAGATATAGTTCTTCTTTGTCCTCTGTACGAAGCTGGAGAGAGAAAAAATCGTAAGTATAATCAATTTATTTTTGCGAAATTAATTTCTAAATTATCAAAGACACAAGTTGTTATCATTAAAAGCCAAAATGATCTAAATAGATTTTTAAAAAAGAATTTAAAATATAATGAGATAATTATTGGAATGGGAGCAGGATCAATTTCAAAATGGATGAAGGAGCTTAAAACGATTATATGAGATTAAATCAAGAACTAATAAAAAAATTTAGTGAAAATATCTCAAACAACACAAAACTTTCTAATTACAGTTGGTTTAATTTAGGAGGCCCAGCCGATTACTTTTTTAAACCCAGAAACAAAGAACAACTAATTGAATTTTTAGAGGAAAACAGACAAAACAAATTAAAATTAACAATACTTGGGGCTGGTTCAAATTTACTTATAAGAGACAAAGGAATAAGAGGAGTTGTTATTAAACTTGGATTATCTTTTTCGGAAATAAAATTAGTTGATCAGGACACTATAGAAGCTGGTGCCGCAGCCCTTGATCGAAAAGTTTCCAATTTTGCAAAAGATAATGGTATCGGAAATCTTGAGTTTCTCTCATGTATACCAGGCTCTTTGGGAGGGGCAATCATTATGAATAGTGGTTGTTACGGAAATGACATTTCTAAAGTTCTAGCATCAATAAAAGTTATTGACCTGAAAAGTTGTAAAGAAAAAGAAATTAAAAGAGACGAAATTGAGTTTTATTATAGAGGATCAAATTTATCAAACGAACTAATTATTACTTCTGTGAGATTAAAAGGAAAAAAACAATTAAGAGAAATTATTGAAAAAAGACAGAACGATCTAATTCATAAAAAAAAACTTACTCAACCTAGTCAAGTTAAAACATGTGGAAGTACCTTTAAAAATTTTGGCAATAATCAAAAAGCATGGCAGTTAATAAAACAATCTGGATGTGATAGTTTTAAAGAAGGTGATGCTGAAGTTTCTAAAAAGCACTGTAATTTTTTTGTAAACAATGGAAAGGCAAATGCCTCTGATATTGAAAAATTAATTAATAAAGTTAGACAAACTGTAAGCAAAAAAACAGGAATTGATTTGGAGTTAGAGATCAAAATAGTTGGTGATTAAAAGAAAATTTAAAAATATTTTAGTGGTAGTTGGTGGAAATTCGGGTGAGAGAGAAGTAAGTTTAGCAAGTGGTAAGGCCTGCTATAAAGCACTAAAAAAAAAAAAATACAACGTTTCAATATTTGATCCAAAGTTTAAAAACCTTAATTTGATTAATAAACATGAAACAGACGCAATCTTTAATGCGCTACATGGTAAGGGTGGGGAAGATGGTATTGCTCAAAGTTATTTTGAATATTTAAAGATACCTTATACTCATTCGGGTGTAGTAAGTTCATATAATGCTATGAACAAAATTATTTCAAAAGATCTTTTCATTAAAAGCAAAATTTTAACTCCAAAATATTTTTCATTGACTAAAAAAAAGTGCAATAACAAAACATTACAAGAGCTAGTCATAAAAAATAAAATTAGTTTTCCTTTAGTCATTAAACCGATAAATGAAGGTTCAAGTTTAGGTGTAAAAATTGTTAAAGATTACAAAAATTTGTATAGATCTTCAAAATTTCTATTCAAAAAGTATGATGAATTAATGTTTGAAAAATATATTGGAGGACAGGAGATACAAGTTGCGGTAATCAACAATAATGTAATAGGTGCAATCGAACTTATTCCAAAAAGATCATTTTACGATTATAAAGCAAAGTATACTAAGGCTGCAAAAACAAAACACGTAATGCCAGCGAGACTCGATCAAAAAAATTACTCTAAAGTTCTACATTTAGCAAAAAAAGCGCATCAAGTTTTAGGGTGCAGAGGTGTTACAAGAACTGATTTCAAATTTTACAAAAATAAATTTTATATATTAGAACTTAACACACAACCAGGAATGACAAGCCTTTCGTTAGTGCCAGAGATTGCGCAATATTCTGGAATAACTTTCGAGGATTTAGTAGAAAAGATTTTATTAGATGCAAGTATTAATCGATGAAAAAAAGAATTTTATTTGCTTCAGTACTTTTATTATTACTAAGCACTTATAATGTTCAAAAGAGCTCAAATTCAAACTTTGAGTTTAATATAAAAAAAATCGATATTGAAAATAACAAATTTATAAATGACAAAATTATAAAAAATAAACTCTCATTATTACAAGAGATAGATTTTATTGATAGCTTTGAAGTAAAAAAGATTTTTCCAAATAAAATAAAGATAAAAGTTTACGAAAATATTCCTATTGCAATCCTCCAAAATAAAATGGAAAAAAAATTTTATACAAATAATGGTAAAGTTATCGACTTCATTGAAATAGAGGAATTTAGTAATTTGCCTATGGTATTTGGTGACCATGAAAGCTTTTTAAATTTTCATAAAGTACTTAAAAAGGTTAATTTTCCATTAAGTGAGATTAAAAAATTATATTTATTTGAGTCCAATAGATGGGATATTGTTACAAAAAACAATCAAACAATTAAATTACCGATTAAAAACTATGAGATAAGTTTACAGAATTTTATCGATTTAAAAGATCAGATTAATTTTGGAAAATATAACATTTATGACTATAGGATAAATAATCAAATTATTTTAAAATAATTTATGAAAATTGAACCCCTCAATCTCTTTATAGAAATAAATAATTTTAATTTTGTTTTTGTCGCAGTTGAAAGAGTTAATGAAAACTATTCGAAAATTATTTTAGAAGAAAATATTCCAATTCAAGGAATTCAAGATAATAAAATAACGGATTACGATTTAATTTTAAAAATTTTTAAAGAAAAAATTTATTTATTAGAACAGAATTTAAATTTAGTTTTTAAAGAGGTAATAATC
>CACCBT010000038.1 GCA_902544345.1 uncultured Pelagibacteraceae bacterium | reverse complement strand
ATAAATACGGCAAGTTTAATTTACCAAAAGGAAAAAGTAAGAAAGACTGGTTTGGAAGTCATACTTGGGAAATAGGAAATAATTTAATTTTGTATGTACGTGCAGATACTGAAGTGGGGCCAGCAGAAGTGCTTGAGATTAGTAACGTATTATACTTACAAAAACTTTATGATTGGAGAGGGAAAGTTGCAGAATGGTCAGAGTCTCAACAGTAATTTTTATAATAATTTTTTTATTATTTAATATAAAGCTATACGCTAAGAATCCACCTCCTGGAACTGGAACCTCTGATATTCCTGCAAACATACTAATTATGTTAGACAATTCTGGAAGTATGCGAATAGCATTGCCAGTAAAGGCAGGACTGATCCAGCCGATTGATGTTCAGACCGATAGCTCAGGAAATATTTTTGTCTTGGAATATGGATATGGCAGAATGAAAGCTTTTGATAGTTCAGGAAATTATCTAAGAGACTTTGGAGGAGTAGGTGGTCCAAATAATTGTACAAGATGGAACGGTGCAAGGCAGTTCGCTATTTATAACGATCAAATTTATATAGCAGATTTTTTTAATAGAAGAATAAAAGTGCTTGATCTTGAGGGAAATTGTATCAAAAATGTTGCTATCAATTTCTATCCACAAGGTATTGCTGTTAACGATAATTATATTTTCTACTCTAATAACACCAGACAAATTGGAAAGTTAGACAGAAATAATTTTAGTGATTTAGGTTATCAAAGTTTTGGTGCTTCTGTAGTAAGTTGGGGTTTTGGTATGTCTTTGAACAATGCTGGTAATAAGTTAGTTGTTGCAAATGCACATTCACGTTACGGAGGTAGACGATTTACAGAGTTTAATGTCTCTGGAAATAATTTAAGTTTCGCGCGTTCTTCACCTAGAGATAGAGTATCTTTTGATGCAGATTACGATAGTAATGGAAATATTTTTGGAACAGTTACGCATAGCTTAAGAAAATATAATTCGAGTCTTTCATATTTAAGTCAAGTTGCATCTGGATATAGCTACCCATACGGAGTTCATTTAGATAGTAGTGATAATAGTTATGTTGCAGATTTTAGAAAAAATCGACTTGTTAAATACAATAATGCCGGGACTTTACAATTTCAAATAGGTGGTGGTAGAGCTAAGAAACGTCTCGACGCAGCAAAAGACGTTATAAGAAAAATTGTTTCTAACACAGACCTTACTTCAGGAGCAAATTTTGGTTTAATGCAGTGGGGATCCAATAATAGAAATCGTACTAATATGATTGTACCCATTAGCGAGAATGGTGCTAGGCAAATTTTTAATCAAGTAAGAAGAGTAAGACACATTGGTGGAACTGAGCCAGAGTATGCACTTGCTGAGGCAAATAGGTATTGGACTGGTCAGAGAATGAGAAGTGGGCAACAATTTCCAATTCCTCCAAACTACGGCCAAGAATGTACTCAAAATTATATTATTTTTATAAGTGATGGACAATGGAATAATAATCACAAAGTGATTAATGAATTGAATAGTTTAAGAACCAAAGACAAAGGTAAATTAGTAAAAACATTTATGGTTGGTTTTGCATTAACTGGTAGTCAATCGAATTATATTTCAACCGCAGTTGCGGGGGGAACAACTGCACCTTTATTTGCCGACAATGAAGCTGATCTTTTAGCAACCTTAACAGACGCAATAAAACAGGCGATCTCGGGCAGATTAACTTTTACTACTCCTGCGGTCATGTCAGATGTTCAAAAAGGAGATTTTGTTTATCAAGCAACTTTTGAATACGCAAGTAATAAACAATGGGAAGGAAGTGTTAAAAAATATCAGCTCAATGAAAATGGGACATTCGGTGCTACGCAATGGGATGCAGCAGAGACACTTAACAATAGAACTTCTTCGAGAAGGATTTGGACAGCTGGATTATCAAATTCCAATTTAAATAATTTTACCACAACCAACAGAGATGAAATAAGAGCTTTGATATATCCTCAATCCTCGCCAAGTGACACTGAAATTGATAATTTAATAAACTTTATCAGAGGTGTGGATACTTATGACCAAGATGGTGACGGCGATACTTCTGATAACATTCATAAACTAGCTGATATTTATCATTCTAATTTAATTGTTGTTGGTCCTCCTGAAGCTTCGACAGCTGTTTCTGCAGTATCAAATTTTGATAAAACCGATGCGTACTACAGAGTTCAAAATAATTACGAAAACTTTAAAGCATCGAACGATTGCGGTGTAAATTGTAGCAATCGAGAAGAAGTGATCATTGCTGGAGCAAATAATGGAATTTTACATTTATTCAAAACAGATAATAATGCAAATGGTGAAGAGCTATGGGGATTTATTCCACCTGCAATAATGGAAAATTTATCAAGAATTCCCTCTGCAAAGGCAAACGCGACTAATCCAATTTATGGTATAGATAGCTCTCCAGTAGTAAAAGATATCTTTTTTGATGATACACCTAATGACAATATAAATAATCCAAGATGGAGAACCATTTTATTGAGTGGCTTTGGTGCTGGAGGTAGCGGATTTTTTGCTCTAGATATAACAAATTTAGAAGATCCAAGGCAAATTTTTTCAATTAAAAATGATCCTATTAATAAAGTTATAACTCATTGGGATAGTGATAGTTCAATTAATGATTTTTCTTACTCAAGTGGAACTATTAATCCTGAATTCGATTATCGTAAACTGGGCGAGACGTGGTCTACACCCCGAATAATCAGGATCAAAGTTGATAGTTCAAATGATGGGCAAAATAATCCAACAGATAAATGGGTAGCAGTTTTTGGTGGTGGATATAATGGAACAGTAAACCCAGATATCGGCTCTGCAGTATTTGTCGTAGATATAGAGAATGAAGGAAGAGTATTAAAAGTGATAGATATTGAGGATAAAAAAGAATCTGCATATGGTTGGACAGGTTCTTTGTTCAAACGAACTACCACATTAGTAGAAGATCCATCTACTAATGAAGAAAATAGATTTTTTACCGTATCCACACAAGTTAGTTATACTGATAAAGATCCTGATTTTGGGACAGTTCCTGGATGGAATGACAATGTTTGTTACGACCCAAACAAGAATGAAAGTATAAATGCTGAATTTACTCCAGTTGTATCACATACCATTGCCTTTAAACCTGTTGGGAACTTAGTATGCGTAGATTATGTAGAATTCGATGAGCCTTGGCCAAATACCCGTAATGGAGGCCCTCCTAAGCCTGATACTGGTAATGTTACGTTTAGAAGATTGGGTAATGACGTCGTGAATGGATTGCCTGCAGATTTAAATGTTATTACTGCTGA
>CACCBT010000037.1 GCA_902544345.1 uncultured Pelagibacteraceae bacterium | reverse complement strand
ATGAAAGTGCTTACTTATTAGGTTATTCAAAATTCAAAACCTTTTCTAAAATTCACATTCCTCATTTAAAAACAAATATTATTTTAATTATAGTTTTAATTTCATTAGAAATTATTAAAGAATTGCCTATCACGATGATCTTAAGACCTTTTAATTTTGAAACATTTGCAACCCAAGCTTATGTTTATGCTTCTCAAGATTTACTAGAGGCAGCTGCATTACCCTCATTATTATTGATAATCTGGTCAACAGTTTTTATAATTTTTTCATCAAAATATATACTTTCTAAAAAAAGTTAATATAATTAACATATGTCAAATTACTTCCTGGAAATTCAAAAAGGAAACTTTGTTGCCAGCGAGAAAAACAAAGTAAATAACGTTAATCTCAAAATTGAAAACCAGGGTGAGATTATTTCTTTGCTAGGTCCATCAGGAATAGGAAAGACAACAATCTTAAGAACATTGGCTGGCTTACAAAAATTAAATTCAGGTAAGATCTTTTTGAAAGGTAAACTGATTTCATCGAATGATATACATATCGAACCTGAAAAAAGAAATATAGCCTTATCCTTTCAGGATAACTCTTTATTCCCTAATTACACTGTTATTGAGAATATAAATTTTGGAAAAAAAAGAGCTAACGGTAACGGCACGCCCGTAGATACGAGAGAAATTATTAGTATATTACATATTGAACCAATATTAGAAAAATATCCTCATCAAATTAGTGCGGGTGAAGCTCAAAGAGTTTCATTAGCTAGATCATTAATGTCAAAACCAGACTTGTTACTTTTAGACGAGCCTTTTTCAAATATAGATCAAAGTTTAAAAGAAGAAATACAAGTTTCAGTAAAAAAACTTTTAAAAAGAATAAAATTAACGACAATAATTGTAACTCATGACTCCTACGAAGCTTTTTCAATGGCTGACAAATGCGGTATTATTTTAGATCAACAATTAAAACAATTTGACATACCTTATAACGTTCATCATGAACCAAATTCTATTGACGTAGCAAATTTTTTAAACAAGGGTATATTTATAGATGTTAAGGTAGTAGATAGTGAATGTGCAGTTCACAGGTTACAACATGAAGAGTTGGGCGAAATAAGAGGCAAATTATCAAATAATTTTCCATCTGGCTCTAAAGTCAAACTTCTTTTACAACCCGAAGATTTAATCCATGATGATCAAAGTAAATTGAAATTAGAGGTAGTAGACAGGAAATTTAGAGGAACTAATTTTATATACACTCTAAAAACAAAAAAAGGGGAGCATTTACCTGTATTTGTTCATTCTCATCATATTCACCAACACGAAAAGTCCGAACAATTCGGCGTAAAATCTCCGATTTATATTGACCACTTAGTATGTTTTTAAGTAAATATAATAATATTTGGCGCCCTTAGCTCAGCTGGATAGAGCATCGGTTTTCTAAACCGAGGGTCGTAGGTTCGAATCCTTCAGGGCGCGCCATCAATGAAATATGATTAAAAATATTCTTATTACTGGGGGAGCGGGTTATATTGGTTCACACACTACTGAAACATTAATTAAAAATAAAAAAAAAGTTTATATAGCAGATAACTTATCAACTGGTTTTAGGAGGTTGATTAATAAAAAAGCAATTTTTTATAAATTAGACATATCAAATAAAAATCAAATAAAAAAGGTTATTGTTGAAAATAAAATTGATTCAGTCATTCATCTTGCTGCAGTTTTATCTGTTGGTGAAAGTGAAAGAAAACCTAAAAAATATAAAAGAATTAATGTTGAGGGAACTAAAATATTACTTGAGGCGATCAAGAATACTAAAGTAAAAAATATTATATTTTCATCAACATGTGCAGTGTATAAAGATGGACTTACAAAAGTAAATGAAAAAACTAAAATAAGACCTAGTAGTGTTTATGGCAATACTAAATTACAATGTGAAAATCTTATAAAAATCTTTTGTAAAAAAAATAAATTGAACTTTGCAATTCTAAGATACTTTAATGTTGCTGGGGCTAGTTCTACAGGAAAAATAGGTCAAATTAATAAAGGAGATCAATTATTTAAGAATTTGTCTATGGAGGTATATAAAAAAAAACCAATTTTTAAAATTTATGGAACAAAATATAAAACTAGAGATGGCACATGTATTAGAGATTATATTCATGTAACAGATATTTCAGAAATTCATTACAAAGTGTTATCAAAAATTAACAAATATAATATTTCGACAGTTTTAAACTGTGGGTATGGAAAAGGAATTTCAGTTTATGAGGCAATTCAAGAATTCAAAAAACACGCGAATAAACATTCAAAAATAGTAAAATTTCCTAATAGGAAAGGAGATATGGTCAAAATTATCGCATCTAATAAGAAATTAATGCGTTTCATAAAATGGAAACCAAAATTCAATAACCTTAGAAAAATTGTAAAAAGTTGCTTAATATGGGAAAAGAGACAATAATACTTTTATGAAAAATTATAAAATAGCAACAATTGCTGGTGACGGAATTGGCAAAGAAGTAATGCCAGAAAGTATAAAAGTATTAAAAGAAACAGCAAAAAAACATCAGTTTAATATACAATTTGACGAATTCGATTTTGCTTCGTGTGATTATTATGAAAAAAATGGAAAAATGCTTCCTGATGATTGGAAAGAAAAAATTTCAGATCATGACGCGATATATTTTGGTGCAGTAGGAGATCCCTCTAAAGTCCCAGATCATATAAGCCTGTGGGGTTCCTTACTAAAATTCAGACGAGAATTTGACCAATACATAAATTTAAGACCAGTAAAACTATTTAATGGCGTTCCTAGTCCTTTAGCTAATAAAAATCCTGGTGACATAGACATGCTTATCGTAAGAGAAAATACCGAAGGTGAATACTCATCTGTAGGAGGCAGAATGTTTCAAGGCTCGGATAGAGAAATTGCTATTCAAGAAACTATAATGTCAAGACATGGAATTGATAGAGTTCAAAAATTTGCTTTTGAATTAGCTAAATCAAGAAATAGAAAAAAAGTTACGAATGCAACTAAGTCAAATGGCATTTCAATCACAATGCCATATTGGGATGAAAGATTTAATTTGATGAAAAAAAACTATCCTAATATTAAAACTGATCAATATCACATTGATATACTTACTGCACGATTTGTCTTAACACCTGAATGGTTTGACGTTGTTGTTGCATCTAATTTATTTGGAGATATTTTATCAGATTTAGGGCCAGCTTGTACTGGAACAATAGGAATTGCACCCTCAGGAAATATAAACCCAGGTAAAAAATTTCCATCACTATTTGAACCAGTTCACGGCTCTGCTCCCGATATAGCAGGTAAGGGAATAGCGAATCCAATAGGCCAAATTTGGTCTGGCGCAATGATGCTAGATTTTTTAGGGGAACATGAAGCATCAAAAACTATAGAAAATTCAATAGAGAAAACTTTAGCAAATAAAGAATATAGAACAAAGGACCTGCAGGGTAATAGCGATACAATAAAATGCGCTAAAGCTGTATTAAATAACATATAATTAATGTTTAAAAATTCTTTACAAAATTCTTTTATAGAATTTTGCCGTAGTAATAAATTTGAAATTAATAATAAACAAATAGAAATAGTAAAATCTTTAGAGGATTTTTTAAATACAAAAAAGAAATTAATTAGTTTCTTTTCGCAGACAAATAAACATTGTTTTTATCTATACGGAAATGTAGGTGTTGGAAAGACAATGATAGTAAGTCAAGTATATGAGCAAGTTAAGGCTAAGAAAATGAAGGCTCATTTTAATGAATTTATGATTAATTTTCATGATTTTAGACATGAAAAAAGTGAAGAAAATTTAATTGCGAAATTCGTTAAAAACTTAAAAAAAAAATTTGATCTTATTTTTTTAGATGAATTTCAAGTTACAAATATTGTTGATGCAATGATTCTTGGAAAATTATTTGAAAAAATATTCGAAGAAAACATTAAAATCATAATTACAACTAATACTAAAATTAATAATCTTTACAAAGATGGATTACAAAGGGAGCAATTCTTACCTTTTCTTGAATTAATCAATAAAAAATCTGTGCAAAAAGAACTTTTATTAGAAGATGATTACAGAACCCAGAGCCAAGATAAAAATCAAAGAATTTTTTATCCTTTAAATAAAAAAACTATATTTAAAATTAACCAAAATTTTAGAATAAAAACAAAAAA
>CACCBT010000036.1 GCA_902544345.1 uncultured Pelagibacteraceae bacterium | reverse complement strand
TGTAATAGAACAAAAGCTTAAAGAGCTATTAGATATTCCAATATTTCATGATGACCAACACGGCACTGCAATTATAACTACTGCAGCACTTATTAATGCTTTAGATATTTCAAAAAAGAAAATCGAAAAAGTCAAAATTGTTGTTAATGGTGCTGGTGCTTCCGCGCAAGCTTGTGCAAATTTGTTTAAAAGTTCAGGTGTTAAAAGTGAAAATATTACAATGTGTGACAGCAAGGGAGTAATTTATAAAGGTCGTAAAAATATCGATCAGTTTAAATCAGCATTTGCAATCGATACAGAACTTAGAACTTTAGATGAAGCGATGGATGGTGCTGATGTATTTTTGGGTTTATCTGCTAAAGATGTTGTTTCAAAGGAAATGGTCAAGAGCATGTCAAATAATCCAATAATATTTGCTTGTGCTAATCCGGACCCAGAAATTAAACCAGAATTAATTAAAGAAGTAAGATCTGATGCAATTATTGCTACGGGAAGATCAGATTATCCAAATCAAGTTAATAATTTAATTGGATTTCCATATATTTTTAGAGGTGCACTAGATGTGAGGGCTAAAGAAATTAACGAAGAAATGAAAGTAGCTGCCGCTAACGCTATAGCACTATTGGCAAGGGAAAGTGTACCTGATGAGGTTGTCTCAGCTTATGGTGGTGATAGACCAAGATATGGTAGGGATTATATCATACCTTCCACTTTTGATCCTAGGTTGATAAGCGTAATTCCTTCTGCAGTAGCGCAAGCTGCTATGCAAAGTGGTGTTGCAAGAAAAAAAATTCATGATTTTGAATTATATAAAGATCAATTAACAAACAGGCTTGATCCAACAATGTCAATGATGCAAGGTATAAACGCAAAAGTAAGAAAGAATCCAAAAAGAGTTATATTTGCTGAAGGTGAAGATGAAAATATGTTAAAGGCAGCAATCGAATTTGGTCGTAACAAATTAGGTACTCCGATTTTGATTGGTGCAGAAAAAAGAATAAAGGAACAACTTAAAAATATTGGTCTTGATGAAAATTATAAAATAGAGATTGTAAACTCAACTGATAAAGAAAAGAGAGAGAAATATGTCAAGCATTTATACAAAAAACTCCAAAGAGAGGGTCAATTAGAAAGAGATGTTGACCGCTTAGTGAGAAATGAACGTATAGCTTGGGGTGCATCCATGATTGCTTGTAAAGATGCTGATGCAATGGTTACGGGAAATATAAGACATTACGCTGCATCTATTGAAAAATTAAAAAAAGTTACAGATCCTAGACCCGGAGAGGAAATATTTGGTATGACCATGATAACTTTAAAAGGGAAAACAATATTAGTAGCAGATACAAACGTTCAGGATTTCCCAACACCAGAAAGGTTAGTTAAAGTATCAAAATCTTGTGTCAGGGTTGCAAGATTATTTGGATTTGATCCCAAAGTTGCCTTTTTATCTCATTCTACTTTTGGAAAACCAATATCAAAAAATACTAAACATGTTAGGGATGCGATAGAATTATTAAAAAAGGAAAAAGTAGATTTTGACTTTGATGGTGAGATGCAGCCAGACGTAGCATTAAATCCTATTTATCGAGACGTTTATCCTTTTTCAAAAATAGTTGGTAATGCAAATATTTTGATTATGCCCGCTTTACATAGTGCCGCTATATCAACAAAATTAATGAAAGTATTTGGCGGAGGAAAATTAATCGGACCTTTATTAATCGGATTAGGATCACCTATTGAGGTAGCACCTTTAAGGGCTAGTACTTCTGAAATCTTAAACTTGGCGTCTATTGCAGCTTATTCTTCTGATGTTATCGATTACTCAAGCTAAAGCTTACTTCGACTTAGCTCACTAGCAAGATAAATTGAGGGTATAACTTTTTCCACATCATAAATTTTATTTGCTTCATTAATTACCTCTTTTTTTTCTTCTTGATCCATAGCTATCCCAAAAATATAAATAGTCTTATTTATGGTTTCTAGAGTATAGTTTCTTGCTTTTGTTTTTTTGTTAAAAATTAATGCAGATCGGAGTTGGCTAGTTATTAAAATATCTTTTGCGGTGCTTTTAAAGTTAGATTGACCTTTTATAGTAATAGCATTTTTAACTGACCTTACACCTTTAGTTTCCCATGCCATCTTTGTAATTTTTATTTTTTCCTCTGGTTCTTCTACTTTACCTGACAAAAAAATATTTCCATCTCTTACTTCAGATTGAATAGATAAAAAATATTTTTTTTCTGCTAGAGCAAGTCTAGCTGATAAATTTTTTTGCATTATAGTGTCGTCAATTTGCATACCGATAGTTCTTGGATCAAAAGTTATATCAACTCCAGCTCCAAATCTTCCTACAGACGAACACGATGATAGTATTAAGATAATTAAAATACTAAGAATTTTTTTCATTTTTTATTTTTAAACATAATTCATATATTTTTTTTTTATTTATTTTTTCACTCTTAAAAATAATATCAACAGTATCTTTTACGCTAAGGTTACTTAAATATTTTTTTGCTTTTTTCATAATTTCTTTTTTGTTAAATATTTTATCCTTATTATTTTTTTCTGATATTACAATCGTTAATTCACCTTTAGGCAAGGTTTTAAACAGCTTAAAGTTATTAACATCGTCCCTAAAAAAAGCTTCATGTAATTTTGTAATTTCTTTAGCTACTAACAATTTTCGATCAGAATAGTATTTTTTGAAATTCTGAATGTAGAAGTTGAGTTTATTTGATGGTGCAAAAAATACTTGTGAATAATTTATTTTAGATAAGGATTTAAGTGCTTTTTCTAAATCATTATTTTTTTTTGGTAGGAAGCCATAAAAAATAAATTGGTCACTAAAACCAGATACACTCATTGCTGAAATTACTGATGACGCTCCAGGTATTGGAATAACCTCTATTTCTTCTTTGACACATTCATTAATAAGAGACCGGCCTGGATCAGATATTAAGGGAGTGCCGGCATCAGAAATTAAAGACAAAATTTTGCCCTGTTTAATATATTCAATTATGAATGAAATTTTTTTTCTCTCGTTAAATTTATGAAAAGAAATAAGTTTTTTTTTAATATTTAAATGATTTAATAACTTTATGGAACGTCTTGTATCTTCACATAGAATTAAATCTGAATTTTTAAGTGTATTGATCGCTCTTAATGTTATGTCATCTAGATTTCCAATCGGGGTTGAAACAATATATAAGTTATTAAAAGCAAGACTCATAATATGAAAAAAAAATATTTTATTATTTTAACTTATTTAATACTTCTTTTTAATACAAATTTGTCTAGCGATGAGGAAAACAAAATTCTAAAAATTGGTTTGATAGCTCCTTTATCAGGAGAATTTGCAGAATTAGGCAATTCCCTTTTATATTCTTCACAACTGGCTCTTGATGAGATAGGCGATAAAAATTTTTTTATTGTCCCAAGAGATGCAGGGCACAACGACAAAGAAAAACTTAATAATGCGATTAAGGATATCAAATCAAAAGGAATTAAAATTATTTTGGGTCCTCTAAATAATGAGGATTTTAAAGAAGTTAAAAAATTTAACGATTTGGTTTTTATATCTCCATCAAATATTTCACCAAAATTTACAGACAATATTATAAGTATTGGGGTAAGTTTAGAATCTCAATTAATTTCATTAATTGATTTTATAAAAAAAGAAAAAAGAAATAAAACAGTAATCATGTTTCCTGAAAACCAATACACGAGCTTGATTGAACAAAAGTTAAAAGAGATGAATTTAACTAATATAAGAACTTTTAAATATAACCCTAATCCACAAGTTTTGACTGGCGAGATAGAAACTCTAACAAATTATACTCAAAGAAAAAATAATTTGAAACTTAGAAAAAAAATGTTTGAAGATAAAGACGATGAACAGTCTATAAAGGAACTGGAGAAACTAGAACAACTTTACACACTTGGCGATGTAAACTTTGATTCTGTAATTATAATCGACTTTGGAAATAATCTTAAAAGTGTATTAACTTCTTTAGTCTACACTGATGTTAATCAAGATAAGGTATTATTTACTACGGTAAATCAATGGTTCGATGAAAGTATTTTTTACGAGAATACGATTAAAAATATTTATTACCCTTCGGTAAATTATAAAGAATTTAGAAGATATAATAAAAATTATTATGAAAGATTTAAAAAATATCCCAACGAAATAACAATTTTGACTTACGATGCTCTAGGCCTAATTTATTATGCATGGAAGAAAAATGGTTATTTAAATTCTATAAATGACTTT
>CACCBT010000035.1 GCA_902544345.1 uncultured Pelagibacteraceae bacterium | reverse complement strand
ATAAACTTTCAAATTTACTTCTAAATCAAAAGCTACCTAATGTAATAGTACTTACTGGAGAAAAAGGCATCGGTAAATTTACTTTGGTAAATCATTTAGTTATAAGTTATTTTGATAAAGAAAATTATAATTTTTTAGAAAAAAAAATTATTAATAAAAATAAGTTTTTTGAAAATTTATCTAAAAATTTAATTTCGAATGCAATTTTCCTTGAAAGTAATGATTTTAAAAATATAAACGTTGAACAAATACGTAATCTTAAGAGCAAATTACAAAAAAAACCATTTTATAATGATAAACGTTTCATTATTTTAGATGATGTAGAAACGTTTAACACAAATTCAATAAATGCTCTACTTAAGGTAATTGAGGAACCAAATGAAAATGATTACTTCTTGTTGATAAATAATAAAACTAGACCTTTAATTGATACTCTCAAATCACGGTGTTTAGAATTTAAAATAATTTTAAACTATAAACAAAGAAGCAAGATTACCAATTTTTTAATGGATATACACAATCAAGATACGATTATTGAGCAAGATAAAATTATGGTAAGTCCTGGTAATTTTTTAAGATTTAACATCACTTTAAATGAATATAGTATAAATATTACAGAAAATATCTTAAAAACTTTCAGAATTATTTTAGATCTTTATAAGAAAAATAAAAATTTATTTTTTAAAGATTTGTTATTATTTTATTCAGAATATTACTTAAAAATAAAAAAGGAAAACAAACACTTAACTAAAATGAAATTTATTGAAGATAGAAATTTTTTGTTAAACAACATTAATGATTTTTTTCAATATAACTTGAACCAAGGAACATTGTTACGATCAATAGAAAATAGATTTTCAAATGAGTAAGAATTATTATATTACAACACCCATTTATTATCCGTCTGGAAAACCCCATATGGGTCATGCATATTCAAGTATAGTTGCAGATATATTTGCAAGATTTAAAAGATTAGAAGGTTATGAGGTTTTATTTTTAACTGGAACAGATGAACATGGCCAGAAAATTCAGAAAGAGGCAGATAAGAATAAAAAAGACCCAAAAAAATTTTGCGATGAAATTTCTGAAACTTTTCGGTCACTAACAAAAATACTAAATCTTTCAAATAATGATTTTATTAGAACTACCGAAGCTAGGCATTTTAAGTCAGTTAATGAAATATGGAAAAGATTAACCAATTCAGGTGATATTTATCTAGATAAATACAGTGGATGGTATTCAATATCTGACGAAGCTTATTACGATAAAGATGAGATTGAGGAAAAAAATGGAAAAAAAATATCTAAAGTTTCTGGTTCATCTGTAGAATGGGTAGAGGAGGAGTCTTACTTTTTTAAATTATCTTCATTTCAAAAAAGATTATTAGAACATTATAAAAAAAATGAAGATTTTATTTTACCAAAATCTAGAAAAAATGAGGTAGTGAGGTTCGTTGAAAAAGGATTAAATGATTTATCAATAAGTAGAACATCTTTTTCATGGGGAATACCAGTTCCTGAAAATAAAAAACATATCATTTACGTTTGGCTAGATGCTCTAACTAATTATTTGAGTGCACTTAACTTCCCTGATATTGCTAATGATAAATACAAATCTTTTTGGCCTGCAGATGTTCACATCATTGGTAAAGATATTTTAAGGTTTCATGCAGTTTACTGGCCAGCTTTTTTGATTGCAGCAAATTTGCCATTACCTAAAAGAGTATTTGGACATGGTTGGATCCTTTCAGATGATAAGAAAATGTCTAAATCACTTGGCAATATTTTAGATCCAATTGAAATAATTAAAGATTATGGAATTGATCAACTCAGATATTATTTAATAAAAGAAGTTTCTCTAGGAAATGATGGAAGCATTTCAATGGAAAATCTTAAAAATTGTATTAACAATGATTTAGCAAATAACTATGGTAATTTATGTCAAAGAGTTTTTTCCTTTATAAAAAAAAACTGTAATAACAAAATACCAAAAAAGAGTAAATTAACTGAGAGTGATATTAAATTAATTCAAAATGTTAAAAATAATCTTCCTAAGCTTATTGATTATATAAATAATCAAAATCTAAATGAATATATTAAAATGGTAGTAAATTTTTCGTTCGAAGCAAACAAGTATTTTAATGACTCAGAACCTTGGGCTTTAAAAACGAAAGACCCCGGAAGAATGAATGCAATTCTTCATACAATTTTGGAACAAATAAAAAATATTTCTATACTTTTACACCCAATTATACCAGTTTCTACTAAAAAAGTTTTAGATACAATTAATTTATCTGATAAAGATATTTCAATTGAAAATATTAAAAAAAATGACATTTTTGATTATAATTTAGAGTTAAAAAATTTAGATATTTTATTTAAAAAGATTGAAAATGATAATTGATTCACACTGCCATCTGAATTACGAACCTATGTCGAATGCTTTAAACGAAACAATTAGTAGGGCTAATAAAGATGGCATTAAGTACATGCTTACTATATCAACAGAAGATAAAAGTTTTGAACAAATTCTTCAGATAGTTAATAATTTTAAAAGCGTTTACGGCACTTATGGAATTCATCCTCATGTAGCTAAGTCACATCAATATATCAAAAGTGTGGATATAATTAATAAAGTAAATCAAAATAAAAAAATTATTGGTGTTGGTGAAACGGGATTAGACTTTTATTACAATCATTCTGAAAAGAAAGATCAAATCAATTCCTTTGAGGAACATATATTAGCTGCACAAGAAAAAAATCTTCCACTTATAGTTCACACAAGATCTGCAGAAAAAGAAACCTTACAAATATTGGAAAAACATTCCAAAAAAAAAGAAACTAAAATCCTTATACATTGTTTTACCGGAACAAGAAAATTCGCTTTTAGATTATTAGATCTAGGCGCTTACATTTCTGCTAGTGGAGTTGTTACATTCAATAAATCTCAAGACTTAGCTAATACTTTCAGAGATATACCAAACGAAAAAATATTAGTTGAAACTGACGCTCCATATCTTGCTCCCGTTCCTTTAAGAGGCAAACCAAATGAACCTAGTTATATAATACATACAGTAAAGTTTTTATCTAAAATCAAAAATTTATCATTCGACGAATTTTCAAAAATTACATCTAACAATTTTTTCAATTTATTTGGTAAATTAAATTGAAAACCAAATTTACAATTCTTGGCTGTGGAAGTTCACTTGGATCTCCATGGATAACTAATTACAGAGGAAATCTTAAACAAAATCCAAAAAATTTAAGGACTAGATGTTGCGCTCATATCCAAAAAGGAAATTTATCTGTGTGTATAGATACTTCTCCAGATATAAAATATCAATTTTTAAAAAATAAAATTAGAAATATTGACTCAATTATTTATACTCATGAACATGTAGATCAGACTGCTGGTATGTTTGAAATGAGACCATTTTATTGGAAAAATAAATCAATGATTCCAATATATGGTAGTCAAAGAACGATCACAGCGTTAAAAAAATCCTACAGATTTTGTTTCTTCAAGAAGCAAGGATATAAGCCAATTATGAAAGCGAATATAATAAGTAAAAGTTTTTCTATACAAAAAAATAATACAAAATTGATCATTAAACCATTTCAAGTTACTCATGGATTAATAAAATCAACCGCGTATGTTATAGATAAAATTGCGTATTTAAGTGATTGTAATAACGTATCTTTGAAAAATTTAAAGTACCTCAAAAAACTTAATTATTTGGTATTAGATTGTCTTAAAATTGATAAACACCCATCCCACTTTAATTTGGATGAAGCTTTAAATTTAATAAATATAACCAAACCTAAAAAAGCTATACTAACTAATTTGCACACAGATTTAGATTATTTTGAATTAAAAAAAAAACTCCCCAAAAATATAATACCTGCGTATGATGGATTAAGTTTTACTAGCTAAATCAAGTTTTCAATTACTTTAATGAATTTTTTAGATGACGGATTAGTTATAGAGGAGAATGTTTCAGCGACTTTTCCGTCTTTTCCAATTATAATTTTATGGAAATTCCACTTTGGTATCGCGCCAATACCATAGTCTTTTCTTGCCCATTTATAAAATGGATGGGCATTTTTTCCTATCACATTAATCTTTTCTGTCATTGGAAAAGTTATTCCAAAATTTGTTTCACAAAAGTTTTTTATTTCTTTATTGTTCCCAGGTTCTTGTCTGAAGTTATTAGTAGGAACACCTAAGATAACTAAATTTTTTCTTTTATATTCAGACCACAATTTTTGCAAATCCTCGTATTGAGGTGTATAACCACATCTGCTCGCAACATTGACTACTACAATTACTTTTTCTCTATATTTATTTAGTTTGATCAAGCTTCCATCTATGCTATTGAACTCATAATCATAAGCACTACCATTGTTCTCAGAC
>CACCBT010000034.1 GCA_902544345.1 uncultured Pelagibacteraceae bacterium | reverse complement strand
TGCAACATACGTCACTGCTTTGTTTAACTCTACAATCTCTTTATCTGAGGCTTTGTTGTTAAAATCATCCAAATCTACGTATTCACCCTTAGGGATAACCAAGACATGTACTTTTTTTTGAGGGTTAATATCATGAAAAGCTAAGACATGATCATTTTCAAAAACTTTTTTACAAGGGATTTCTCCTCTAAGGATTTTTGCAAATATATTGTTCTTATCGTAGGTCATTGGATAACCTCTAATTCTTCAATAACTTCAACAATTTTACCTTGAACAATTTTAGCATTTACTCTTGAGCACTTGTAAAATGCCGATGAGCTATTCTCAGCATTTTCTTTTAAATTAAGACACTCAGCTCTAGATGTGGTGTATAGGTGTTCTTTTAGCTTTAATGGCTCTCCAAAATACATCATAAGTGCTATCACTTCCCCTTCTACATCTCCACCAGATTTAACTTTTATGTCTACAGCTCTATTTGCAACCCCAATTTCAAAATCTCTAAACGCCGTATATCCTTTGTACAACACAAAAAGCCCAATAAGAATGAAAAAAAATTTAACTTTACTCATTTTGATACTACTTTTTTCTATTATCTAGCTCTTTCATTACATCTTCAATTTTTATGTCATGTGCCTCTAGATATACCATTAAATGATAAATCACATCAGCAGCTTCGTGAATCTTATTTGAATTTTTTTCCACAGACTCTACTAATTCACCTATTTCCTCTTTTACTTTTGAAACACTTAAGTTTTTATCATTCAAAAGTTTATTAGTATAAGACTTATCTGGAGAAGAATTTTTTCTCTCTCTGATTGTTTTAATTAATTGTTCTAAATTTTCAAACATCTTATAACCTTACCGATACATTTTTAGAATTCAAATATTCTTTAGCATCTTTAATTTTATATTCACCATAATGAAAAATAGAAGCCGCCAAAACTGCACTTGCACCGCCTTTAACAATGCCATCGTAAAAGTGATCTAGTGTTCCAACTCCACCAGAAGCTATTACAGGAATATTAGTTCTATTCGTAATTGTTTTTAATAAATCAATATCGTAACCAGATTTAGTTCCATCTTTATCCATTGAAGTTAATAAAATTTCTCCGGCTCCATTCTCCTCTACTTTTATGGCAAACTCCACTGCATCGATACCAGTTTTATTTCTTCCACCGTGAGTAAAAACTTCCCATTTATTTTCTGAAACTTTTTTAGCGTCTATCGCAACTACTATGCATTGAGATCCAAATTTTTTTGAAGCCTTTTTTACAAAATTGACATTATTTACTGCAGCAGTATTAATAGATACCTTATCGGCACCAGCTAATAATAAATCAGTAATATTTTGAATATTTCTAACACCTCCACCGACGGTTAAAGGAACAAAACATTCTTTTGCAGTTTTTCTTACAATTTCAATAATTGTATCTCTATTTTCGTTCGATGCAGTAATATCTAAAAAACAAATCTCGTCAGCTCCGCTGTCACTATAAATTTTAGCTTGTTCAACTGGATCTCCCGCATCTTTTAATTCAACAAAGTTAATACCTTTAACTACTCTTCCATTCTTAACATCAAGGCAAGGTATAATTCTATTTTTAAGCATCAATCTCCTTTGCTAACTCATCAAGTTTAATATCACCATCGTAAATAGCTTTGCCGACAATAATACCTTCAATTTTTTTATTATTTAATTCTTTTGCTTTCTTAATATCGCTGATTGAAGAAACACCTCCTGAAATTACAACAGGACAATTAGAAAGTTCTGCAATCTTTATAGTCTCGTCAAAGTTAGGGCTAGTTTTCATTCCATCTCTGTTAATATCCGTATAAATTATTCTGCTTACCCCATAGTTATTTACTTCTTTAAGAAAATCTGTAGTTTTAACATTTAGATTTTCTTTCCAACCTGATACAGAAAGATTGCCATCTTTTGCATCTAAACCTAAAGCAATTTGACCTTTAAACTTTTCACAAGACTCCTTTAAAAATTCTTTATTCTTAATCCCACCGCTTCCTAAAATTACCTTCTCGACACCTGCATCAATATATTTAGTAATACTATCGAGAGATCTAACGCCGCCACCTATTTCAATCTTTAAATCGTACTTACTTACTATTTCTTTGATAATATCTAAATTAAACGTCTTTCCAGTTAATGCGCCATCTAAATCAACAATATGTAAATTTTTAAAGCCATGATCTTTATATTTACCTGCTTGGTCAACAGGTGAAGTTTCATACTCAGTTTTTTTTTCAAAATCTCCTTTGATTAATCTTACGCATTTCTTGTCTTTAATATCTATAGCTGGAAATATCTTCATTATAATTTTAAAAAATTTTCAATTATTTTTAATCCAGTTTTGTCACTCTTCTCAGGGTGAAACTGAGTTCCAAATAGATTGTCTCTTTCAACAGAGCAGACAATTTTAGATGAATAATCAGTTGTAGCTGAAATGACTGATTTATCTTCAGGTATAAACTCATAACTATGCACGAAATACATATGAGATTTATTTTTTATATCCTTAAATAATTTGCTATTTTTTTTTATATCAATTTCATTCCACCCTATGTGTGGGAGTTTATATTTTCCTTTCTGGTTATCAATTTTAGAAACTTTACCAGAAATCCAACCTAGTCCTTTTGTTTCTGCCTCTTCATATCCGATATCAGCAAACATTTGTAAACCCACGCAAATTCCTAGTAATGGTTTTTTATTTGTTATGGCGAACTCTTTAAGAGTATCAACTAATCCAGAAATACTATTTAGAGAGTCAACGCAACTTTTGAATGAACCTTGCCCTGGTAAAACAATCTTGTCACAAGACTTAATTTTATTAATGTCTGAAGCTACATCTATATTAACTTTACCTATAGCTACCTCTGTAAAAGAATTTATGACAGAGCTAATATTGCCCGATTGGTAGTCAACAATTATGACGTTCATCAATTTAAATAGAGCCTTTTGTCGAAGGTATTGAGTTTTTAATTCTTTTATCGATTGCTAAAGCATCTTTTAATGATCTAGCTAAACCTTTATAACATGACTCAATCTTGTGGTGACTATTTTCACCATAAATATTTTCTATGTGTAAAGTAACCCCTGCTGATTGTGAAAAAGCTTGAAACCACTCCTTAAATAGTTCGGTATCCATTTCACCTAGCTTTTCAACTGGCAGATTTACTTTCCAAATTAAATAAGGTCTATTCGATACATCTATTGAAACTCGGCTTAAAGTTTCATCCATGGGTATCATAGTTGATGCGTATCGTGTTATTCCTTTTCTATTGCCTGCTGCTTTTTTGATAGCTTCACCAATCGCAATGCCTGTATCTTCAGTAGTATGGTGCAAGTCTATATGCGTGTCACCCTTGGCTTTGACCTGTAAATCAATAAGAGAGTGTTTTGATAATTGCTCCAACATGTGATCTAGGAAACCTATTCCAGTTTTAATTTTATATTTTCCTTTTCCGTCTAGATTCACCGTGACAGAAATACTAGTCTCTTTCGTTTTTCTTGTAATTTTTGCTTTTCTACTCATAAACTATGCCTGATTTACCTCTGATATATATTTAAATGGTCATTTTATCAATAAATCACTATTGAAGATCACAAATTAATCTCCACATATAACTTCATGAATACAGCTGAAAAATGGCATGGAACAACAATTGTGTTACTCAGAAAAGGTGGTGAGACTATTGTAGCTGGAGATGGTCAAGTAAGTCTTGGCAATACAGTTTTAAAAAGTAAAGCTAAAAAAGTTAGAAAAATTGAGAGCAGGGGAGTGATCGCTGGATTTGCTGGATCAACAGCAGATGCCTTAACCCTATTTGAACGACTTGAGGCTAAATTAGAAAAACACGCAGGGAATTTACAAAGGGCTGCTGTAGAGTTAGCAAAAGATTGGAGAAGTGATAAATTTTTGAGAAGACTAGAGGCATTAATGGCAGTTGCAGATAAAAACCATAGTTTTATTATATCTGGAACTGGAGATGTACTAGAACCAGAAGATGGAATTATAGGGATCGGATCTGGAGGTAACTATGCTCTTGCAGCAGCAAAAGTTTTAATCGAGACAGATATGAAAGCCGAAGAGATAGCTAGGAAAGCACTTAAAGTAGCGTCAGATATTTGTGTATTCACGAACAATAACGTAACAATAGAAAAAATTTAAATGCCAAAATCAAAAAAAGAAACAAATTTAAAATTAGTTAAAGGATCTAAAACTGACAGCTCAAAGGTCAGCACTCTTTCTCCAAGAGAAATAGTTTCAGAACTAGATAGATATGTAATTGGTCAAAATCAGGCAAAAAAAGCTGTTGCTGTTGCATTAAGAAATAGGTGGAGAAGACAGGCCCTTACTGATGAAATGAGAGACGAAGTGTTGCCGAAAAATATACTTATGATTGGTCCAACAGGAGTAGGTAAAACTGAAATATCAAGGAGACTTTCAAAATTAGCTGA
>CACCBT010000033.1 GCA_902544345.1 uncultured Pelagibacteraceae bacterium | reverse complement strand
TTAACTCACTTATTTGGATATGATCATAAAAAGGATTTGGATTTTCTCAAAATGAATAAAATAGAAAAAAAATTTATTTCATATTTAAATTAATTTATGGCAAAATTCCTCAATAATCGATTATATACATTGCTTTTGTTCCCATTTTTCCTTGGAGCCCTCACAGTATTTTCATTTCAACCTTTTAAATTTAGCATTATAAACTTTATAATTCTCCCAATTTTTTTTTATTTAACGGTTTATATTAAAAAAAAATCAAAAAACACTTACAGAAAAAAACCTTTAAGAAAAAATTTATTCATTTTCGGGACAGCGTTCGGATTTGGATATTATTTAAGTGGCATCCACTGGATTACTTATTCCCTAACATTTGATGAAAGTTTTAAAATTCTAATTCCGTTAGGATTAATATTTATTCCATTATTTTTAAGCTTATTTTTTTCAATGATAACATTAATTTTTGGACCATTTTTAAACTTAAATTTTTTATCGATTTTAATTTTTTCTGGAAGTTTAGCCTTTTCTGACTATCTTAGAGCAAAAATTCTTACCGGTTTTCCGTGGAATTTATGGATATATAGTTTTTCCTGGTCACCAGAGGTAATTCAAATTTTGGATAAATTGGGTTTATTTTCTTTAAATTTAATTTTTTTAACAGTTTTTATGCTTCCTTCTGTATTATTTTTTAAGATTAGCCATAGAAAAAAATTTTTATATTCAAGTATTGCATCTTTAATTATTTTTTCCTTTTTTATTTATGGAGATCACTCCATAAATAAAAATAATAGTGCATTAATCACTACAAATGAAAAATTTAATATAAAGGTTATTTCACCTAATTTTAAACTTGAATATGGATTAAACGATAAAGATATTGAGAGAAGACTTAATAAATTGATTAAAATCAGTGAAGCAAGTAATGATCCAAAAACTTTATATATTTGGCCTGAAGGTGTTTTTAGCGGTTATAGTTTTGATGAATTAAATCCGTTTAAAAAAACCATTTTGGAAAATTTTAAAAATGACCATTTAATACTTTTTGGAGTTAATAGGTTTGATGTGCAAAAGAATGGATATCATAACAGCTTAATTATCATAAACAATAAGATGGAAATACTACAAGAATATAAAAAACAAAAATTAGTTCCTTTTGGTGAATTTTTACCATTTGAAAAAATATTAAATAAATTTGGATTTAAAAAAATTACTGAAGGCCACGGTTCCTTTTTAAAAGGAGAAAATCAAAAGAATCTAATATTTGATAATTTAAACATTTTACCACTAATATGTTATGAAATAATCTTTACAAAATTTGTTCAAAAGTCAGACTTAAACACTAATTTAATAGTTAATATTTCCGAAGATGGCTGGTTCGGCAACTCCATTGGTCCTTATCAGCATTTCTCAAAAACCATATTTAGGGCAATTGAACAGAATTCTTTTTTGATAAGGTCGGCTAATAAAGGGGTAAGCGCTATTATTGACAATAAAGGCAATGTAATCAAGAAATTGAATCCGAACGAAGCTGGAAATATCGAGCTAGAAGTCCCACTAATTAAAAATAAAAATAAAAATAAAAATGATTTGATATTTTTTGCTCTTTTAATTACATATATTTTAATTTTTCTATTATTAAAAAAAAATGACAACTAACAATTATTTATTTACAAGTGAGTCAGTTTCTGAGGGGCATCCAGATAAAGTGAGCGATAGAATATCTGATATGGTTGTAGACACCTATCTCTCTATGGATCCAGTTTCAAGAGTAGCTTGTGAAACACTAACTACGACAAATAGAGTTGTTCTTGCTGGTGAAATTAGAGGCCCAAAAATAAATAATGATGAACTTTCAAACAAAGTAAGAGATTGCATAAAAGATATCGGTTATGACCAGGAAGGGTTCAGTTGGAAAAATGCAAAAATTGAAAATCATTTACATGATCAGTCTAGTGATATTGCTATGGGAGTAGATGCAAAAGGCACTAAAGACGAGGGGGCTGGTGATCAAGGATTAATGTTTGGCTATGCCTGTAATGAAACTGAGGAGTTAATGCCCGCACCAATCCACTATTCACATAAAATTTTGAGACTTATGGCTCAAGATAGAAAGAATGGCAATTTAAAAGGAATTGAACCTGATAATAAAAGCCAGGTGACAATGTTATACGAAAACAACAAGCCTGTAAAAGTAACCTCAGTTGTAATCTCAACTCAGCATTCAAAAGATATAAATCAAGATAAGGTAAAAGAGTTAGTAATTCCATATATAAAAAAATCTATACCATCTAATTTTTTAGAGAGTTTAGATCCCAAAGAAATTTACATAAATCCTACAGGTCAATTTGTTATTGGCGGTCCCGATGGAGACACTGGGCTTACTGGAAGAAAAATTATTGTAGATACTTATGGAGGGTCAGCTCCTCATGGCGGAGGGGCATTTTCAGGAAAAGACCCAACAAAAGTTGATAGGTCAGCAGCATATGCAGCAAGATATCTAGCTAAAAATATCGTTTCATCCGGTGCTGCTGAGAAATGTTTGATTCAAATTGCTTACGCGATCGGTGTTTCCAAACCACTATCTATTTTCGTAAACCTGGGTGACAAAAATGAAGTAAAAGTCAAAAAGATCATGGAGATAATAGATAAGAACTTTGATTTATCACCGAGAGGGATTAGGGAAATGCTAAAATTGAACAATCCTATTTATCAAGTCACATCAGCCTATGGTCACTTTGGTAGAAAACCTACAAATAAAGGTGAGTTTACATGGGAAAAGACAGATAAAGCCGATTTATTCAAATTGTAATCTTGAAAAATTTCAAATTTTCTTTATAAATCAACTAAACTATTAGAAACTCAAAATGGGCTTTTGCCCATTTTTTTTTAGGGACATTATAAATGTTAAACAGAGGCTTAGATAAACTAGAACTTTTAAGAATTGTAGAAGCTGTAGCTAATGAAAAATCTATCGACAAAGAACTTGTTATAGATTCTATGGAGAGTGCTATTAAGAGAGCTGCTCTTACTAAGTTTGGAAATGATAACAATATTGAAGTAAATATTGACAGAGAAAGTGGAGATATAAAAATCCAGAAAGTTCTAGAAATTGTTGAGTCAGTTGAGGATGCTGCTAGAGAAATTAATTTGGCAGATGCTCAAAAGATATACAATAAAAGAGAATTTAAAGTTGGTGAAAAAATTTATGAAGAATTACCACAAATTGATTTTGGAAGGATAGCTGCTCAAAGCGCCAAGCAAGTTATTAGCAGCAGAGTTAGAGAGGCGGAAAAGAATAGACAATACGAAGATTTCATAGATAAACAAGGACTAATATTAAGTGGTATTATCAAAAGATTAGAATATGGAAACGTTATTGTTGATCTTGGTAAAGCTGAAGGCGTAATTAAAAAAGATGAATTAATCCCTAGGGAGATACTAAAAACTGGTGATAGAGTGAAGGCTTATTGTTACGAGGTTAAAAAAGAGTTAAAAGGCCATCAAATATTTTTATCAAGAGCACACCCGCAATTTTTAGCTAAACTATTTTTCCAGGAGGTTCCAGAAATTTATGAAGGAACCATTGAAATTAAATCTGTTGCTAGAGACCCAGGAAGTAGAGCAAAAATATGTGTTCATTCCAAGGACTCCTCGATTGATCCGGTAGGAGCGTGTGTAGGTATGAGGGGTAGTAGAGTTCAGACCATAGTAAATGAGTTACACGGTGAAAAAATAGATATAATTAAGTGGACAGAAGATTTACCAACATTAATTTCAGAGTCACTTTCACCAGCTGAGATTCAACGTGTTTTGATTGATCAAGAAAACAAGAGGATAGATATAATTTTATCTGAGGAGAATTTAAGTAAAGCTATTGGGCGAAGAGGACAAAATGTTAGATTAGCCTCGAAATTAACAAATTTTGAAATTGATATACTTACTGAAAAAGAGGACTCTGAAAGACGCCAAGCAGAATTTAAAGATCGAACTGAAACCTTAATTAAAAACTTAGAGGTAGACGAAACTTTAGGTCAATTACTTGTTTCCGAAGGTTTTATTTCTATTGAGGAAATTGCTCAATCAAATCCTGATGAAATTTCTAAAATAGATGCGATAGATGATGAAACTGCTATAGAGCTAATAAACAGATCTAAAGAAACAATCGTAAAAGAAAAAGAAGCAGTTTCACTTAAGTTAAAAGAACTAGGAGTCGAGGAAAAACTTATAAATTTAAAAGGCATGACACAAGGTATGTTAGTGATATTGGGACAAAAAAATATAAAAAAACTAAGTGATTTTGCTGACCTATCATCTGATGAGCTCATCGGTGGATATGATGAAATAAAAGGAAAAAAAATAAGAATCGACGGCTATCTCGAAGAATTTTCTTTATCTAGAAAAGAAGCTGATGAACTAATTATGTCAGCTAGGGAGATAGCTTACAAGTAATGTTATGGACAAAGATAAAAAAAAGACTCTCACTATATCGTCTAATTTAAAAAAAAAAATTGACACTCGTTCAATATCTACATCAGGCAAGAAATCTTTTTTTGTAGAGAAAAAAAAACCTCATAAAACTGTTAAAACACTTAAAACAAATAATCAGAATGTTTATTCAAATCAAGAAAATAAAAAAAAGAATTTTGCTAGAAAATTTATCGAACAGCAGGCAACAAAAGATTTTATCAAAAAAGATAACAAACCTGCTGGAAAAAGTAAGCTAAGATTGAAGGGACCA
>CACCBT010000032.1 GCA_902544345.1 uncultured Pelagibacteraceae bacterium | reverse complement strand
AAAGCTTTATTAAAGTATGTGAGCTTGAAAAGATCAAAACTTGAGTTAGAGAGAAGATTAGAGCAGCTTAGAGCTATGGAAAATAATATGTCCATACACGTTGGCTATATCAATTCTTCACCTTTAAGTGTAGATACAGAAAAAGATTTAATTAAAATAAAAAAACTTATGGGAAAAAATGAGTAAAACGAAAATAGCTATACAAGGCGAACTTGGAGCCTACTCACATATTGCAGCTGAGAGCCTTTATAAAGAGGCTGAAATAAAAACGTGCGCTACATTTGAGGAGACATTCAAGCATGCATATAAAGATCAGAACTTTAAAATAGTGATACCGATAGAAAATTCATTAGCAGGAAGAGTTGCTGATATTCATTATTTACTACCTAAATATAAATTACAAATTCATGGTGAGCACTTCCAAGCTGTCGAGCATAATTTGTTGTGTAAACAAGAGGCTAGTATTGATGATATCAAATTCGTAAGAAGTCACGCGCAAGCTATTGGTCAATGTCAAAATATGATCAATAAAAGAAAATTTAAACCAATAATTTCTGCTGACACAGCTGGATCTGCGAAAGATTTAGCTGAAGGAGAAGACAAATCGATTGCAGCCATAGCTTCAGAACTTTCAGCAAAAATCTATAATTTAAAGATTTTAGAAAAAAACATCGAGGATGAGAAAGGTAACGTTACTCGTTTTTTAATAATGGGAAAAAATATTGAGCAACCTGAATTTTCTAAAAACAAAAAGTTTATAACTAGTTGTATTTTTAGGGTAAAAAGTGAGCCATCAGCACTTTATAAGTGTTTAGGTGGATTTGCCACAAATCAAGTAAACTTAACAAAACTCGAAAGTTTCTCTGTAAAAAATACTTTCGATCAGGCAAACTTTTACTTGGACCTTGAAGGCCACATTGAACAACCTGGGGTAAAAAAAGCTCTTGAGGAACTAGGTTTTCATACTGAAACTTTAGATATTCTGGGTGTTTACGAGGCTTCTCCATTTAGGCAAAAATAGTCCACAAAATTCAAATCTAGTCTTGTAGTATTTAATTTTATCTTGATATACTCCTTTTGAGGTTGGCATCAGGTGGATGTTTCATAAACCCGGTCAGGTCTGAAAAGAAGCAGCCGTAGTGAAAATTATTCAGGTTGTTGCCTGCCTCTTTATAATGGAAAATAAAATTTTAGCACTAAAATATAGACCTCAAGAATTTAAAGATTTAATTGGCCAAGAGGTAATGTCTGAAACTATTACTAATGCTATTAAACTCGGCAAAACTCCTAATGCATATTTGTTGACTGGAATACGAGGTGTAGGGAAAACTACTACAGCAAGATTAATAGCCAAAGCATTAAACTGTACAAAAAATTTTTCTGAGGGTGAAAAGTGTAAATCAGATGAAAACTGCCATTGCAAAGAGATCGTAAACTCAAATCATATGGATATTTTAGAAATGGATGCAGCGTCTAAAACTGGAATAGATGATATAAGAGAAATAATTGAGAATTCAAAATATAGCCCTACAAGCGCAAAATATAAAATATTTATTATTGATGAAGTACATATGCTATCAAAACAAGCTTTTAATGGTTTATTGAAAACTTTAGAGGAACCACCACCCAGTTTAAAATTTATATTAGCTACGACAGAAGTTAGAAAAATTCCTGTTACAATATTATCTCGATGTCAAAGATTTGATCTAAAAAGGGTGAGCATTAATAAAATTTGCGATCATTTGAAAAATATATCTAATAATGAGAAAGGAAATATATCAGACGAAGCAATCCAACTGATTGCTAGAACTTCCGAGGGATCAGTGAGAGATGCTATCTCTTTGCTTGATCGTGCCTTAATTTCTCAGTCGATAAATCCAAAAAAAACAATAACCGAGCAAGATGTTAGAAAAATGTTAGGTCTTGCCGACAAGAGCAAAGTAATTAGTTTATTTAAGGAAGTTTTAAGTGGAAATGAGAAAGATGCTATTAGATCTTTGAATGAACTTATTGGCGATGGCTTAGATGCAAAAAATTTTCTAAATGATGTTTTAGAAGTTCTCTACCTTTTTTCAAGAAGAATAAATTTAGGCCCAATTGAAAAAGACTTTTCAATTTCAGAAACAGAAGTTGAAATGGTTGACAAATATTCTAAAAATATAGACATACAAGACATATCATTATTTTGGCAACTCACAATAAAAACAATCGATGATCTCAGAATTGTAAGTAATGAAAATTTAACTCTAGAAATGTACATTATACAATTAGTTCATTTGAAAAGTTTTGGTGTAGATGAAAAAGACACTGGTAGAAGTGAACAGGAGACTTTAAGTCGAGAAAACTATTCAAACGAAAAGATTGAAGAAAAAAACATAGAGACAAAATTATCTAATGGAACAAAAAGTCAGTTAAAAAGCACGGACCAAATTAAGACCAGTCCAATAAAAAAAATTAATGAAAAAAATGAAAAGTCAAAAATTAAAATAACAAGCTTTCAGGATTTGATAGATCAATCGAACAAAGAAAAAGAAATAGAACTCAAATATGATTTAGAGAGAAATGTTAAGTTAGTAAGTTTT
The DNA here is from genome assembly GCA_902544345.1 of uncultured Pelagibacteraceae bacterium. Lineage (GTDB taxonomy): Bacteria > Pseudomonadota > Alphaproteobacteria > Pelagibacterales > Pelagibacteraceae > Pelagilacustribacter. The sequence continues at coordinate 2,312 of CACCBT010000032.1, read as the reverse complement.
AATAAAGGTAAAATTGACATAAGTTTCAATGAAAAGTTAAATAAAAATTTCATTAAGAATTTAACTGAAAAATTACTTCAATGGACTGGTGAAAGATGGATAATTTCTTTGAGTAAAAACGTAGAGGCAAAAAGTATTTATGAAAAGAATTTAGAAAATCAAAATAAAATAATTGACGAATTTAAAAAAAGTAAAATCGCAAAAGATTTAGAGACCGCTTTTCCAGATGCTAAACTTACAGAAATTAAAGAGGAGGAGTAAATGAATAATTTCTCAGACATGTTATCTAAAGCTAAAGCAATGCAAGAAAAAATGAAGGAGGCTCAGGATCAAATTAAAAAAATTGAAGTTCACGGGATGTCTGGGGGTAATTTAGTCAAAGTTACTTTGACTGGAGACTATGAAATTAAATCTATTGAAATTACAGATGCTGCAAAAAAAGAAAGTCAGGAAATAATAAATGATCTAATCATTGCAGCATTTAATAATGCTAAAGAAAACTTAAAAAGAAAATCGGCAGAAGAATTATCTAAAGCTACGGGTGGTTTAAATCTGCCATTGGATTTTAAATTACCTTTTTAATGGATAACGATATTCCTGAAATCAAAGAATTAATAAGGCAATTCTCAAAACTCCCAGGTTTAGGCCCTAAATCTGCAAAGAGAATAATTTTAAAATTAATTAATAACAAAGAAAACATGATAAAGCCTTTAGCTAAGTCATTGGCACAAGTATATAAAAAAGTTGTTCGCTGTGAAGACTGCGGAAATTTGAAACTAATTGATAAGATTTGTATATGTTCTTTAGATAATTCATATGATAAAATTTGTGTAGTAGAAAATTTAGCAGACATGTGGGTAATAGAGTCAGCTAATATATTTAAAGGTCACTATCATATTTTAGGCGGGACAATGAATTCCAACGAAAACTATGAACAAAAGAACTTACTGATCAAATCTTTAATAAATCGAATAAAAAAAAATAATCTTAAAGAAGTAATTATAGCTACTAGCGCTACTATTGAAGGTCAGACAACTGCACATTATATTGAAGATACAATTAAAAACGACAAAATTAAAATAACTAAATTAGCCCAAGGTCTCCCAGTAGGGGGTGAAATAGAACAACTCGATGATGGTACTTTATTTTCAGCATTTAAAAACAGAGTGCCTGTAACTGATTAATTTGATTTTTTTGCTTCTAATCTTTTCTGGTGCAATAAAGGCTCAGTATAACCAGAGGGCTGAACTCTACCTTTAAAAACTAAATCGCAAGCAGCTGAAAATGCGATTGATTTTTCAAAATCATCCGACATTTTTTTGTAATTGGGGTCATCTTTGTTTTGCTCATCTACTATTTTTGCCATCTTTTTCATAATACTCTTTACTTGATCTTCTTTACAAACTCCATGAAACAACCAATTAGCAATATGTTGAGAAGATATCCTTAATGTAGCTCTATCTTCCATAAGACCTACATTGTTTACATCAAGAACTTTTGAACATCCAACACCTTGATCAATCCATCTAACAACATATCCTAAAATACCTTGAGCATTATTTTCTAATTCACGATTAATATTTTCTAGAGACCAGTTGGGTCTGTCAGATGTTGGTATCTCTAAAATATCTTTCACTTGTGCTTTAGCCCGTGATTTAATTTTTTTTTGTTCCTCAAATACATCTATTTCATGATAATGAAGTGAATGAAGAGTGGCTGCAGTTGGAGATGGTACCCAAGCACAGTTTGCACCTGACTTTGGATGACCAATTTTTTGTTTCATCATATTTTCCATTTGATCTGGCATAGCCCACATACCTTTACCAATTTGAGCCTTACCGGAAAAACCACACTCAAGTCCAACATCGACATTCCAATTTTCATACGCATTCAACCATTTTGATTTTTTCATGTCTCCTTTAAATATCATTGGTCCAGCTTCAAAAGATGTGTGCATCTCATCCCCAGTTCTATCTAAAAAACCTGTGTTTATAAAAACAATTCTATTCTTTACTTGTCTTATACACTCTTTTAAGTTCACTGTTGTTCTTCTCTCTTCATCCATAATACCAACTTTAATAGAATATTTTTTCATACCTAGGACGTCTTCTATTTTTTCAAATAACTTATTTGTGAAAGCCACCTCCTTTGGGCCATGCATTTTTGGTTTAACTATGTAAGTGGATCCAGTCCTTGAATTTTTTTTATTTTTGAAATCATGCAATGCGCATAAATTAGAGACAAATCCGTCTAAAATACCTTCAGGAATTTCAGATCCATCTCTTAATATTACTGAAGGATTCGTCATCAAA
>CACCBT010000031.1 GCA_902544345.1 uncultured Pelagibacteraceae bacterium | reverse complement strand
ATTTTTAAAATCAAATGACAAATGTAAATTTAGACAACTAATAGATATTGCTGGGGTAGACTATCCTGAAAAAGATGAACGTTTTCAATTAGTCTATCTTTTTTTATCACATGAAAAAAATATAAGAATCAAAATTATTATAAAATTTCAATCCACTCATTCTGTTAACTCATTAACTAAAATTTTTCCATCTGCAAATTGGATGGAAAGAGAAGTCTTCGACATGTATGGAGTCAAATTTAAAAATCATCCTGATTTAAGAAGAATTCTTACTGATTATGGATTTAAAGGCCATCCATTAAGAAAAGATTTTCCTTTAACTGGATTTAATGAAGTTAGGTATAGCGAAAAAGAAAAAAAAGTAATTTATGAGCCAGTAAAACTTGAGCAAAACTATAGAAACTTTGATTTCGAAAGTCCTTGGGAAGGCACTAATTATATTAAGAAAATTGAAAATTTGGAAAAAGATGGTAAAAAAAACTAAATCACTTAATCTAAACTTTGGACCTCAACACCCGGCTGCTCATGGTGTTTTGAGGTTAATACTTGAGCTTGATGGAGAAGTTGTAGAGAAAGCTGATCCGCATATTGGACTACTTCACAGAGGAACTGAAAAACTTATAGAACAAAAGACTTATACTCAAGCACTTCCTTATTTTGATCGGTTAGATTATGTAGCCCCAATGAACCAAGAACACGCTTTTGCTCTTGCTGCCGAAAAATTATTAAATATTGATGTTCCTATTCGCGCAAAATATATTCGTGTTATTTTCTGTGAGATTGGAAGAATTTTAAGCCACATACTTAATGTAACTACACAAGCATTGGATGTCGGAGCGCTTACACCTTCGCTTTGGGGTTTTGAAGAGAGAGAAACATTAATGACTTTTTACGAAAGAGCCTCAGGTTCCCGATTGCACGCTAATTATTTTAGAACTGGAGGAGTCCATCAGGATATTCCGATGAAACTAGTGGAGGATATTGAAAAATTTTGTAGGTCATTTCCAAAAATATTAGATGATTTGGAGGCGCTACTTACAGATAATCGAATTTTTAAGCAAAGAAATGTCGAAATAGGAATTGTATCTAAGCAAGAGGCTCTAGACCATAGTTTTTCAGGAGTTATGCTTCGAGGCTCAGGGATACCATGGGATTTAAGAAGGTCGCAACCATACGAAATTTATAAAGATTTAGATTTTAAAATACCAGTTGGAAAAAATGGTGATTGTTATGATCGTTATCTTTGTCGGATTGAGGAAATGAGAGAGAGTGTAAAAATTATACTACAATGCATAGAGAGACTGCCAAAGGGACCAATAAAATCTATTGATGGGAAAATATCTCCTCCAAATAGAGATGACCTTAAACAGTCTATGGAGGCACTAATTCATCACTTCAAATTATTTACTGAGGGATACAGGGTTCCTAAGGGAGATGTTTATACAGCTGTTGAGGCACCAAAAGGTGAGTTTGGTGTTTATTTAATATCAGATGGATCAAACAAACCCTACAGGTGTAAAATTAGAGCTCCTGGATTTTCTCATTTACAAGCTATGGATTATTTAATTCGTGGACACATGTTAGCAGATGTCCCAGCAGTTTTAGGTTCTCTTGATATAGTTTTCGGCGAGGTGGACAGATGAGTTTAAAAAAAGTACATGACAACCAACCAAAAGATTTTAAATTTACTGATGGAAATTTAAAAAAAGCTGAAGAAATTTTAAAAAGGTATCCAGAGAAGAACAAAAAAAGTGCTGTAATGCCTTTTCTTTATTTGGCTCAAAAACAAAACAGTAATTGGATACCTCTGGCAGCAATGAAATATATAGCTAAATTTTTATCAATGCCCTACATATCTGTTTATGAAGTGGCAACTTTTTATTCTATGTACAACTTAGCACCTGTAGGGAAACATTTTATACAAGTATGCACAACTACACCTTGTTTAATTAGAGGAGCTGACAAAATTGTAAAATTATGTAAAGAAAAAATATCACCAAATGAAAATGAATTATCTCAAAAAGGAAATTGCTCATGGATGGAGGTAGAGTGCCTAGGCGCATGCGTAAATGCTCCAATGATACAAATTAATGATGATTATTACGAGGATTTAGATGAAAAAAGTGCCACTGAAATTTTAAACTCTCTAATTAAAGATAAACCTTTAAAACCAGGATCTTACAGAGAACGTAAAAATACAGCCCCAGAAAAAAAAACAATTAATGGAGAAAATCATGCTTAAGTTAGAAAACAGAATATTTAAAAATCTTTACAATGAATATGGCTGGGAAATAGAGAATGCTATCAAAAGAGACGATTGGAAAGATACAAAAAATCTTATATCGAAAGGAAGAGAATGGATAATTAATGAGGTGAAAACTTCTGAGCTGAGGGGTAGAGGGGGTGCTGGATTTTCAACTGGACTTAAATGGTCATTTGCACCCAAAGAAGTTGGGTCGAGACCGCATTATTTGGTAATTAATGCAGATGAGTCAGAGCCTGGAACATGTAAGGATAGGGATATTTTAAGATTCGAGCCTCAGAAATTAATAGAAGGATGTTTAATTGCAGGTTTTGCCGTTAACGCACATGTTTGTTATATTTACATTAGAGGCGAATATTTTAACGAGGGTAAACGATTACAAGAGGCAATTGATCAGGCATACCAAAAAAATTATTTAGGAAAGAATGCGTGTGGTTCTGAATGGGATTTCGATATTTTTATTCATTACGGCGCAGGTGCATATATTTGTGGCGAAGAGACAGCTTTATTAGAAAGCATTGAAGGTAATAAGGGTCAACCAAGATTAAAACCCCCATTTCCTGCTTTAGTCGGGTTATATGGCTGTCCAACAATCGTTAATAATGTTGAGACAATTGCAGTTGTCCCAACTATTTTAAGAAGGGGTGGAAAATGGTTCGCATCAATTGGAAAATCAAAAAATACAGGTACAAAAATATTTTGTATATCTGGTAATGTAAATTCACCTTGCAATGTTGAGGAGGAAATGGGAATACCTCTCAAAGATTTAATAGATAAACATGCTGGTGGAGTGGTTGGTGGATGGGACAACCTTCAAGCTGTGATACCAGGTGGTTCGTCAATGCCCCTATTATCAAAAGAAATTTGCGATACTATAACAATGGATTTTGATTCTTTAATTGAAAACAAAAGTGGATTAGGCACAGCTGGAATAGTAGTTATTAATAAAGATCAAGACATTGTTGCCTGTATGGCAAGAATAGCCAGATTTTATAAACATGAAAGTTGCGGTCAGTGCACTCCTTGTAGAGAAGGAGCTGGATGGATGTGGAGAATATTAGATAGAGTTGCAAAAAGAAAAGCTACTTTTAGTGATATTAATTTATTATCAGATGTTACAAAACAGATAGAAGGTCATACTATTTGCGCGTTTGGAGAAGGATCTGCATGGCCAGTACAGGGCTTATTAAGACACTTTAGAAAAGAAATTGAGAGTCGTTGTAGAGACGAGCCCCTAATTAAAAAGAAAATAAATAATCCATATTTAGTTGATCAACATCTCTTGGAGAATAAGAATGCCTAAAATTACAATAAATGGAAAAGAGATAGAATTTGAAAATGGGATGACGGTTCTTCAAGCATGTGAGCTCGCTGATGTAGAAATTCCAAGATTTTGCTATCACGAAAAATTATCAATAGCCGGCAATTGTAGGATGTGTCTTGTGGAAATGGAAAAATCTCCAAAACCAATTGCTTCATGTGCAATGCCTGCAACAGAGGGAATGAATATTAAAACTAACACTGCTTCAGTTGAAAAAGCCAGAAAAGGCGTAATGGAATTTTTGTTGGCTAATCATCCTTTAGATTGTCCTGTTTGTGATCAAGGGGGGAGAATGTGATTTGCAAGACCAATCAATGTATTATGGTGTCGATAAATCTAGATTTGTTGAAAATAAAAGACAAGTTAAAGAAAAATACATGGGTCCTTTGATTAAAACACAGATGACACGGTGTATTCATTGTACGAGATGTGTGAGATTTGCAACTGAGGTCGCTGGAGTTCCAGAAATTGGAGCCATAGGCAGAGGAGAAAATATGGAAATCACAACATATCTTGAAAAGGCCATGGAGTCAGAACTTTCAGCCAATGTAATAGATTTATGTCCAGTCGGTGCTCTCACATCTAAACCATATGCTTTTGAAGCAAGGCCTTGGGAACTAAAAAAGACAGAAAGTATAGATGTAACGGACGCTGTGGGATCAAATATAAGAGTTGATACCTATAATTGGGAGGTAAAAAGAATACTCCCTAGATTAAATAACGACATAAATGAAGAGTGGATCTCAGATAAAACTCGGTACTCATGCGATGGCTTACTTAAACAAAGGTTAGATGTTCCTTATATTAAAATAAATAAGAAATTACAAAAATCTACCTGGGATGAAGCTATCTCACTTTTAGTAGGTAAGATTAAATCAACAAATCCGGATGAAATAGCCGGACACATTGGTGATATGGTTAATTTAGAGAATGCACTCGGTTTTAAAAAACTCTTTTCAGTTTTAAAAAGTGAGAATTTAGAATTTAGAGAAAAAAGTTTTTATATCAATTCTTCCAAAAAAAGTAATTATATTTTTAATTCCACTATAAAAGGAATTGAAGAGTCTGACTTCATACTTTTAATTGGAACTAATCCTAGGCATGAGGCAACCATGCTTAATGCTAGAATCAGAAAAGTTTTTGTTCAAAAGCAAATCCCTATCTTTTCTATTGGTGATCCTGGAGATTTAACGTATGAATACACTAAAGTTAGCAACAAAACTGATGAAATAAAAAAAATATTAGATAAGGAAGGAGACCTCGCAAAAAAACTCTTTTCCGCTAAAAAACCATTAATAATAATCGGCGAGTCTGCTTTAGAATTAAAAAGTGGGAAATATTTAGTTGAAGGATTAAAAAATATTTTAA
>CACCBT010000030.1 GCA_902544345.1 uncultured Pelagibacteraceae bacterium | reverse complement strand
TTTACAAGTTCTTTAAATTTTAATTGTATTTGTTCCCATTTTGCCTCATCATTTAACTCCATAACATGAAGAGCATCTCGGTCGGTTTGTGAGATCTTTGTTTTTTTGAAATCCTTAAAATTAGAGCTTTTAAAAATATTTAATTTATCTTCGAGGGCGTTGTTCCACAAAATATTAAAAAAATTTTCAGACGACCCAAATTTTTTTGTTGTTTTATGCCAAGTTAAGTCAGATTTTATAAAATATTCTATTTCTTGATCATTCATATTTTCAAAATAATTCCAACTTTTATTGAAAATTTTTATATGTTTTAGACAAAGTAATCTATATTTTTTACTATTATCTTTCTCCATTGGAGCTCTATAAGAACCGATTTCATTACAGTTTTTCCAATCACAAATAATTTTCATAAATTTTATCTATATAGTAAAATCTACGCCATGAATATTTATTTTGAACAAATAAAAAAAAAATTAGCAAATAATTTTAAAATTGAACAACTCGAAATTGTTGATAATTCTAAAAAACATCAAAGTCATAAATATTTCTCTCCTGGTAAATTTCATCTACATATAAAAATTAAATCATTATATTTAAGCGCCTTACCTAGAGTTAATGCTCAAAAGATGGTCATGAAAACTTTGGAAGAAGATTTAAAATCAAGATTACATGCACTAGAAATTAGTATTGAGAAATAGATTTACTCTGATTTTTCAAATCTTGTGTTTGAATCTTGAATTTTCCCGGAACAGTTGTTTTGCCAACTTTTTTAAGTAATATAAAATTTATCCTATCGTCATCATTTTTTTTATCATTTTTTAAAAAAGGAATTAAAGATTTAATTAATTTATGATTATTATATTTCTTAAAAGTATATGTTAGATTATTTTTTTTATAAATATCCTCAATTTCTCGAAGTACTTTTTTGTTACATACTTTTTTAACGCAAGAAAGCCTTGTAGCTAAAATCATACCTGCTAAAACAGCTTCGCCGTGGCTAATTTTTTCAGAGTAGTTATTTTTTACCTCTATTGCATGAGCGAATGTATGGCCAAAATTCAAAATCATTCTTAATCCTTTTTCACTAGTATCTCTACTGACATAATATATCTTTATCTCACAGCTCTTTTTAACTGCATATGATAATTCTTTTATTTTTTTCGATAAAATTTGTTTTGTATTTTTTTTTAGCCAATTAAAAAAACTCTTATCTTTTATAATAGAGTGTTTAAGAATTTCTGCATATCCACATACCATTTCTTTCTTTGGCAAAGAATTTAAAAAAGATGTATCATTAATTACTAGCTTTGGTTGATAAAAGGATCCTATTAAATTTTTTCCTTGAGTTGAATTTACTCCCGTTTTTCCCCCAATTGCCGAGTCTGCTTGCGCTAGTAAAGTAGTTGGAACGTTAATAAAATTTACTCCTCTTTTATAGATACTGGCCACAAATCCAGAGACATCTCCAGTTATACCACCGCCAACACTTATAATTAAATCTGATCTATTTAAATTCTTTAGCAATATTTTTTGAATTAACTTTTCTACTGATCTAAAAGACTTAGATTTTTCATGAGCATTAAAGGGGAAAAAAAATGTTTCATAGTTTTTCAATTTTTTTTTAAATATATTTTTGAATTTCCTTGGTACTTTAGTATCTACAATTAATACAATTTTTTTTGTTTTAGGACATAATTTTTTAATTTTTTTTTGAATTACGCCTAAAGAATTATTTCCGGTTATAACCGAGTAATTATGTATAGAATTTTTAAATTTTAATTCATGCATTTTCATAAATTTTTAGTATTTTACTTACAATGGTATCGATTTTCAATTTATCACATCTTACTTTAAAGTCAGCTTCACTATAAATTTTCTTTCTCTCAAAGTAAATTTTACTAATAGCTTCGCCAATATTTTTTTTAAACAGCAAAGGCCTTTTTTTTGATCTTTTAAGCCTATTTATTAAAATATTTAAATTAATATCTAACCAAAAACTAATCGAGGACTTTTTTACCGTTCTTCTAATATCTTTATTTAGGAAAGCTCCACCACCTAGAGAAATGACCGAACTATCTTTTTTTAATTCTGTTATAGTAGTTTTATTTTCAATCATTCTAAAATAATTTTCTCCTTTATTTTTGAAAATGATATTAATTGTTGAACCCTCTTTTTCTTCGATAATCCTATCAATATCGACGTATGTATAAGAAAGCTTATTTGCTAAGTTTTTTCCAATAGTTGATTTTCCAACACCCATCATTCCTGTCAAAACAAGGTTTTTTTTCAATTTAACAACCAATTTCAATTTGATTTTTCATAAATTTGTCTTATTTATTGAGTTTAAATTAATTCTTAAACTATGCAACTTAAATACAACAGACAACCAAGTTTCGGAAGTTCTTTATTAAGAACATTAGTCAAATTATTAGTAGTAGTTATTTTTTTTATTTTGGCTATTTTTTTAATAGAGAAAATAAATTTTCCTAGTCCAGAAAAAAAGTTCAACATCGACATTACAAATGATATTAAAAAACTTTAGTAAATTTTTAAGTTTATTAATTATTATTTTTTTCACTTTCCAGGCCCACAGTGACGAAAAAATAGATATATGGAAAAATCAAAATCTTAAGAAGAATAATAATTTAGAAAAATCTACAGATAATTCGTCTATAAATATTGATAAAGGGATCAGTTCTTTAAAAAAAATAGAAAAAAATCAAAAAATTCAAATTATCGATGGGTCTATTGAAACTTCCGAGGAGGCCAACGTATTTGGTGTATACGATCCTGAAGATTATGATTTTGATTTAAATATGTGGTCAAATACTAAAGCTGAGGATGTTAGAGCAAGTATAAAGAGGCTGAAAAAAATAAAGCTATCAAAAACTTCAAACGATATATTAGAAAATATTTTACTTTCATTTTCTTATCCACCAGTTGGAATGGATGAAAAAGAATTTGTTCTACTAAAAATTAATTGGCTAATTGAAAATAATAGACTTGATTTAATTGAGAGTTTTTTAAAACAAAATAAAGATTTTGAGGGCAAAGGAAGAGCTGTACAATACCTTGTAGACCAAAATATTTCGGAGGCTAATATTAAGGAAGGGTGTGAAAAGATTAAATTTATTGACAGTACAATTAGAGACTCCTATCTTGAAAAATTTAAGATATATTGTCTAGTTTTTAATAAAAAAAATTCTCAAGCTCGTCTACTTCTTGATTTACTAAGAGAACAAAATCAATCAGACAAATTTTTTGATGATAAGATAAATTTTCTGCTAAAAATATCAGATAAAACTACAAATAAAATTAATGAAAAAAACCTACTTAATTTTTATCTTTCAAGTGTAACAATTAAAGATTTTAAGTATAAACCTTCAAAGCAAACCAATAAAGAAATTTGGAAATATTTAAGCTCAGCTAATCTAATTAATATTGAAGATTTAACAGATAAAAAAGAAATCAAAGAGTTAGAACTTGCTGCAAATAATGGCCAAATTAATTCTAGCATCATATTTAATATTTATAAACAAGCTCCTTTTAATTTAAGTACCTTGATCAATGCTAAAGATCTTTATCAGACACTAGATTCTAGCGATGCAAGATCATTAATTTACCAAAAATACCTATTAGCGGAGGACACAAATAAACAGGTAGAATATCTTTTTTTATTAGAGGATTTATTTAAAAAAGATAATTTATCTAAGGTTTTTTCAAAAATTTTAAGTAATAATTTGAAAAAAATAGGTATTGAAAATATTCCAAAAAAGTACAGAGAGACAGCCGAGTCCAGAATTGAGAGAAATGAGAAGTTTATATTAGGAAAAGTAAAATATAATGATAAAGTTTTACATCAATCTAAAATAATGAAATTTTATCTTGAAAATGAGGAAGAAAAAAAAATCCAAAAAGAAATAAACAAAGTATTTAAAAAAATTAATAAAAATAAAAAATATTTTTTTTCAGCAAAAGATTTAGCTTTACTTGAGGCTCTCACTACAGATGGGTTTAATATCCCGAATAATTTTGATAAAAAAGGACTTACCGCCAAATATGATGTACCAAAAAATTTATTATCTCTAATTGAAAAGAAACAAAATGCTTTTCTAGCATTAAAAATAGTTGAGATTATAGGAGAGGATGAACCATATCAGTTAGATCCTGAAACTATTTACTTTATCACAAGTCTGTTGAACAAAATGGATTTAATTAAAATTAGAAATAAAGTATTAATATCAGCTCTACCTCAAAGAGTTTAATTAGAATATAAAAATTTAAAAATGTCTAAGAGAAATATTGTAATAGAACCTGATCCTATTTTAAGAAAAAAAAGTGATCTAATAGAAAAAGTGGATCGAAATTTAAGAAAACTATTAGATGATATGCTGGAGACTATGTACGCAGCACCAGGTATTGGTTTAGCTGCAATTCAAATTGGAGTTCCGAAAAGAGTAATTGTTATAGATGTATCAAAAGAGGATAGTAAGAAAAATCCTTTTTATCTTATTAATCCTGAAATAACCTATACTTCAAAAAATACATCAGTTTATGAAGAGGGTTGTTTGTCTCTTCCAGGTCATTTTGCAGAAATCGAAAGACCTTCCGAGTGTCATTTAAATTACATTGATTACGAAGGTAAGCAAAAAAAATTGAAAGCAGACGGTCTTTTAGCAACCTGCATCCAACACGAAGTTGACCATCTTAATGGTGTTCTATTCATTGATTACTTATCTAAAATTAAAAAAGATATGATTATAAAGAAATTAATAAAGCATAAAAAAGAAGTTAGTAAAATTATTTTATAAAATTAATGGCATTAAAGATTATATTTATGGGAACACCTGATTTTGCTGTTCCTATTTTGAGTTCAATCAAAAATTCAGGACACAATATATTAAGTGTTTATACTCAAGCTCCTAAAAGAAAAAATAGAGGCCAAAAAGAAGGCTTAACGCCTGTTCATGAGTTCTCAAAACAAAACAATTTTAAAGTAAGACATCCAGAAAAATTAAATACTGATGAAGAATTGGAATTTTTAAAAAAAGAAAAACC
>CACCBT010000029.1 GCA_902544345.1 uncultured Pelagibacteraceae bacterium | reverse complement strand
AATTTTTAAGCCCATGGGCATCAGTATAAGTTCTTACAATTTTTGAAGCTATCTTCGTGTCAAAAATATTTTTTATTTTACATTTTAAAAAAAACTCTAGAGCGTTTTTATCAAATCTTAAAAAATGACCAATTTTTAAAATTTTATCATTCTCAAGTATTGAAACAAGATTTGGAGCTTTGAAACTATTTTTATTAGGCTGAATAATAAAAACGTTTTTATCCTCGTCACATATTTGAATAAGACTTAGTTTATCTCTTTCTGGTATTTGAAGACCTGTTGCTTCGGTATCTATTGCAATACTATTCTTAAATGAATTAGCTATTTCAGAAGTTATGTCCTCTTTAATCTTTGTTATTTTCATATATAACTTTAAATACCATGAAAAATCAAATTTGCACAATTTTAGGTGGTGGTGGATTTATAGGAAGATATCTTGTTCGAAATTTGACCAAGAAAAACTTCAGATGCATTATTACCACTAGAAAAGCCTTCCAAAAAGGCTATTTGAAGACACAAGCCACACCTGGAGCAATCGAGTTATTAGATTGGAATCCAAATAATTTCTCCGAATTAAAAGAAGCAATTAATAATTCAGATGTAGTCGTAAATTTAATTGGTATCCTCTTTGAAAATAGAAAACAAAAATTTTATAATATCCATTCAAAAATTCCTGAAGCTATCGCTAAGATTTGTTCTAAGTCAGATGTAAAAAAATTTATTCACGTTAGCGCTATTGGAGCAAATGATAAATCAAAATCTCTTTATCAAAAATCAAAATTTCTAGGCGAACAAAATGCACTAGAAAATTTTAAAAAAACAGTAATTATAAGACCTAGTGTAGTTTGTGGACCCGAAGATAATTTTACCAATCTATTTTCGAAATTAAGTATATTACCTGTAATTCCAGTTGTAGGCAAAAATTATAAGTTTCAACCAATCTTAGTTTCAGATGTTGCTAGCTCTATTTTAAAAGCTATTGAAACAAAAAATAATGAAAGTAAAATTTATGAAATTGGAGGACCAAAAATAATTAGTTTTGGTGATATGGTTAAGTCAATTTTATCAACTATTAATAAAAAAAGATTTGTTGTTGAAATGCCAATGGCTATAGCAAAAATACAAAGTACTATTACAGATTTACTTCCTTTACCTCCAATTTTAACTAGAGACCAATGTGAAATTTTATCTGAGGCAGATAACGTTGTTTCAAATAACCATCTAACACTTAAAGATCTTGATATAGATCCAACAGATGTTGAAAAAGAAATGAAAAAATGGTTATGGAGACATAAAGATGGCGGCCAGTTCGCTAAGGCACAATGAAAAGTATAAGTTTATTTAGCGGATATATTTATTTAATCCTTGCAATTTTAACAGGTATAACAAGCAACGGTTTTCTTAAAACTACAGAAAGTTTTACCAAGCTCATACCAACAATTTTTTGCATCACAAGTATTGTTGTTTGTATTTTTTGTTTATCTAGAGCAATGACTATAATACCTGTAGGGTTTACTTACGCGACTTACGGAGCATTAACGATAACTGCAGTTACATTATTTGGAATATTTAAATATAATCAAACTCCTAATCTTTATGGTACTGTTGGATTAATTTTAATTGTTTCAGGAGTTATACTTTTAAACCTTTTTGGTAAATTAAAGTAAACCCCTGATGTTTTTTAATCAGGGGCATTTAATTACTTTATAAACTAATTATTTAAAGATGCTGTGATAGGTTCTTTATTTTTGTTAGCTCTTTTTTCAGCGATTTTTTTCTCGATACTAGCTATCTTTAGATCAATCTTTGATAGTTTTTTTTGTTTAGTGCTTATCTTATTTTTAAGCTTATCGATTGATTTTAGTATTTTTTTCTTTTTCTTTTCGTTTTTTTTTAACTTTTTTTTCATATTGTTCCTCCAAAAAAGAAAAATCTAAAATAATCTAAAAAATTTTTCAAATGAAATTTAGAAAAATCTTTTAAACTAAAAGTTGAAAAGATTTAGAAAATCCTACGGAACTAATAAATTTATAAATCTGTCTGTTTTTTGGATTTCAAGACTGTTTACGTAACCACAATTTTCACCATCAACTTGTGATAGAACTTTATTGTTTACACCATTTATTTTTAATCTGTTCAATTCTTTTTTAATTACACTTTTTGCAGGAGTTAAGTCGCCTTTGGTTAAAATTAACCAAACATAATAAAGTAATTTTATTCTGGTCAGGTCTTTAAATATGTAAGCCACTATCCTGTTTTCAAATATATTGGTATCATTAGTTATAGAATGGGGACCAGCATAGTATTTTGAATTAGTACATAAAATCCAATCAGCCATAATTTTTTCATTATCTACCTCAACCTCCATTTTAATATTTTTTAAAAATAAAAAATGCTGAAAGCCTTTTAAAGCGAAAATTACTTTTCCAAGATACTTTTTAATATTAGTATTTATGGACTCAACAATTCGAGAGTCAAAACCTACACCAGCCATCAAGAAAAAGTACTTATCATTTATTTTTGCCAATGAAATTTTCTTATGATTATCTGATACGAGGACGTTGTAAATCTCCTCCGCTTTTTTCTTAATTTGAGTTTCTATTTGTAAAATATTTGCAGTGCCAGCAGGTATGTATCCAACTAATTTGTCTTTTAGATTATCACTTTTAAACATTTCATTAATACCAAAACATACGCTCCCGTCACCGCCAGCAAATACTAACCGATCAAATTTTTTATTAGACAATTCTTTAAATACATTCCTTGCATGATCTTCGCTTTCGGTTTTAAAAAGATCTACAATATGATTTTTTTCTAAAAGATTAATGACCTTGTTAATTAATTTAAGTTTTCTACCACCTGCTGCATTTGCGTTAAATATCACCGCAAAATTCAATTTTTTATTCATATTTTAACAATTCTGTAACATATTTATGATTCTACTTGTACTAGAGATTCGTTTTATAAAAAATATGGAAACAATTCAAACTAAATCTAAGGGAAAGATTTTAAATTACAAAAGCATCTTTATTTCCGACTTGCACCTTGGGCATAGAAAAAGTGCAGCAAACAAATTATTAGAATTTTACAAACATTCAAGGTCAGAGAATTTATATCTTGTTGGTGATATCATTGATGTTTGGGCTTTAAAAACAAAATTTTACTGGCCTCAAGAACATAATGATGTGATTCAAAAAACATTAAGAAAAGCAAGACATGGAACAAAAGTAAAATATATTGTTGGAAATCATGATGATGTCTTCAGAAAATTTTTACCATTACATTTTGGCGATATTGAAGTTGTAAATAGAGCCATACATGTAAGCTCAGATAATAAAAAGTATATTGTTGTTCATGGTGATGCCTGGGATGGAGTGATGAAATATGCTCCATGGTTATCAAAAGTAGGAGCTATTGCTTATAGTTTTTTACTTGAGTTTAATGTTGTTATCAATTTTTTTAGGAGATTATTTAAAAAGGGTAATTGGTCTTTAGCAAAATATTTAAAACACAAAGTAAAGAAAGCTGTAAAATTTATAGGCGATTACGAAAAAGTTTTAGCAGCCTATGCAAAAAGAAAAAAAGTAGATGGAATAATTTGCGGTCATATTCATCATTCCGCTGATCAAGTCTTAGATGGTGTGAGATATTTAAATTGTGGTGATTGGGTAGAAGGTGCAACTTTCTTGGTAGAACATTTTGATGGTCGCATGGAAGTTATTGACTGGGATAAAATCAGAAGTGATGTTGTTGATTACGAGCCATATCTAAAAGTAGTAAATAAATAAATGAAAATTTTAATCGTTACTGATGCCTGGTATCCGCAAGTGAACGGTGTTTGTAGAACTTTAAAAAATCTTGGCGATGAATTAAAAAAAATTGGACATCAGGTTGAATATATTGAACCTAATCAATTTTTTACTGTGCCAATGCCAAAATATAATGAAATAAAACTTTCTCTTAATGTTTGGCCTAGAGTAGGTAGATTAATTTCTAAAGCTGATGCTGATATAATTCACATAGCTACAGAAGGTCCGATAGGAATATTTGCAAAAAGATACTGTGTAAAAAATAAGCTAAAGTTTACTACGTCTTACCATACTCAATTTGACAAATATTTGAAGCTATACTATCCTTATTTGCCAATTAAGCTTGCTCAAAAGTTCCTTAAAGGATTTCACTCAAAGGCTGAAAAAATTTTAGTAACAACTCAGTCAATGAAAGATGAACTTCAAGATATTGGTTTTGATAAGGATAAGATGGTTGTTTGGACTAGAGGGGCAAACCACGGGGCATTTCAAAAGCCTAAAAAGATTAATTTAGAGTATAAAAGACCAATTTATCTTTATGTGGGAAGGGTATCTATTGAGAAGAATATAAGAGCATTTCTGGATTTAGAGTTAGAAGGCACGAAACTAGTTGTTGGTAAAGGACCTGATTTAGATAAACTTAAAAAAGAATATCCTGAAGCGATATTTAAAGGAGAGAGAACAAATGGTGAGCTTGCAAGTTACTTTGCTTCTTCTGATGTTTTTGTTTTCCCGAGCAAAACAGATACTTTTGGAATTGTAATTATAGAAGCTTTAAAATGTGGATTGCCAGTAGCTGCTTACCCAGTAGCAGGACCAAAAGATATTTTTAACGGTACAAACATTGGCTCGTTAAACAACGATCTTAAAAAAGCAGCACTTGAAGCTCTTAAGTCAGATAGAAGCGCTTGCATTGAGCATGCAAAAAAATATACCTGGGAAAATTGCGCAAAAATCTTTTTAAATAGTGCGGTATCAAACCGCTAAAAAATATTTCTTTAGTCTATATCTTTAAAGTATAATTAAATCATGGAATTATTATTTTACTCTCTTGCTGGAATAATTGTGATAGTAGTTATTGCAGTATCCAGAAAATCAATTGTAGCAGGTATGGATGCAAGATCCGATATTAAGAGAGAAAATAAACCAGCTGATAATGAAGAGGGAATAGAAGACATCACCAATGAAAATATTGAAAAAACTAATGAGCAAGTAAAGATTATAAATCAAATCGATGATCTAATTTTAATTGTAGATAAATTTAAAAATATCAAATTTTTTAATAATAGTGCAAAAAAAAAATTTGGAGAAAATAATTTAAATAAGCACGTGGCTACTCTATTGAGAGTTCCTGATTTACTCCAAAATATTGATTTAGTGCTTTTAAAAAAAGAGACAATTACTATGGATTTAGAATTATCCTCTCCCTCATTTCAGTTCTTTAAAGTTTATCTATTCTCTGGACCGACCTCATATGTCGATGATCCTGATTCAGTTGTTTTATTTCTAAAAGATTTAACTGATATTATAAAAGCGCAAAGGTTTAAATCTGATTTTGTAGCTAATGTCAGCCATGAACTTAAAACGCCTTTAGTTTCTATTAAAGGATTTCTAGAAACTATAAGCGGACATGCGAAAGATGATTTAGAAGCACAAAAAAAATTCATACCGATAATGCTTGAGCAAGCTGATAGGATGGAAAGCTTAATTAAAGATTTACTTTCACTAAGTAAAATTGAGTTAGAGGAACATATACAGCCTCAAGATAAAGTAAATTTAAAAGAAATTTTAAATAACGTTGAAGATATCCATCAAAAAAATTTAAAACCTTTTGAATTTAAAAATAATATAAAAGATGATTTCTTTATTAAAGGCGATCATGAAAAATTAATTGAAGTTTTTTCAAATATTATTGATAATAGTATAAAATATTCAGATAAAAATAAAAAGATTGAAATTAATTGTGGGCAAGGTAACGGAAAAGTTATAGGAGACTCTTATACCGTGTCCATTAAAGATAATGGTATTGGAATTCCAAATGAACAACTTCCGAGAATTACAGAAAGATTTTTTAGAGTTGATGCTGCTAAAAGTAAAAAAGTTGGTGGCACTGGACTTGGAATGGCGATCGTGAAGCACATTGTTAATCAGCATAGAGGAGAACTAGAAATAAAAAGTGAACCTCAAAATGGCACCGAAATAAAGGTCCATTTTTCAAAATTTTAGCAAATATTAAAGTTTAATTATATTTTGTCTTGAGATAGACGGCAAAATAGTTAAAGTTTTAGTATGACTAGATTAATGAATTATATAAGTCTGGTTTTATTAACTTTAATTTTTACAACTGTTAAAGCAGATGTAAATTTAATAGAGAAAACTTTACGTTCTCAACCTCTTACAGTTTTTGATCTTGGGCTTCTAAGACTGAAAAACGATCTTAAGCAAGCTAAAAACGATTTAGTTCTTGAAGTAGATAGTAAAAATGTATCTACAATTTATACTGAAGCTTTATTTTCAAGACGATACGATGGAATTCAATTAATTGTGTCAGCGCCGATGAGCACTCATTTAAATGCGAACTCGTACATGGCGGACTCAATTAAATGTAGAAAAATTTTTGAAAAAGTTAAAAATAATCTTTTAAAAGGACAAAACGAGAGCAATATGATTCACTCACAAGCTGCATCTTATTTAACCGAAGTATTTACCGCTCCCACACAATGGAATGCGTGGAGATATGATAAAGGTTTTACTCAAAAATTAGTTAACTTTGTACAACTAGAAGTTACATTAAAGCCAACTCAATCCTACGCAGTTAAAAATAAAGTAAGACCTTTTAGTTGCGGAGGGTCTTTAGCCTCCGATTATCAACAAATCGAGATAACTAGAAAGTTCAACTAAAAAGTTATCATTTTAATAAATTTGTAACATATTTGTAATAATTAAGAGTCCTCTTAATTCTATGAATCTAATGTTTGTTAATTAATTAATAAATGAAAGGATAAACAATGAGAAAACTATCAATCGCTTTAGCTTCATTAGTTGCAATGTTAGTTGTTACTTCCGCTCAAGCTAGAGATCAGATTAAAATCGTAGGTTCTTCAACTGTATTCCCTTATGCAACAATCGTTGCTGAAAGATTTGGTTCGTCTGGTAAATTTAAAACACCAGTAATCGAGTCA
>CACCBT010000028.1 GCA_902544345.1 uncultured Pelagibacteraceae bacterium | reverse complement strand
GTTTGATATTTATATCTTTAAGTTCATTTTTATAATCCGAAATTAAATTATTATTGGTTATGAATTTTTCTTTAGTAAGATTTAGAGATTTTAATTCTTTTTCAACTTCAATTAATTTCTCTTTTTCTTTTATTTTTTCTCTTTTTATCTCTAAAATCGTTATCTTATCTATTAATTCACCAGCTGAAATTTCTGCCAATATTTTGTCCATTTTATTACTCATATTAATATTTGACTGTAGTATTCATTAAATATACTCGGAATTAATAATGTCAAATATATTAATTATAAAACATGGTTCATTAGGTGATTTAATTCAAGCAAATGGCGCAATTAAAGATATAAAAAAATTTTATCAGAATAGAAAAGTTTATTTACTTACCTCACAGCCATATGCAATATTTATGTCTGAATGTCCTTACATAGATGGGGTTATTATTGATAAAAGATTACCGAGATGGAACTTATTTTATCTAAATAATCTTAAAAAGAATTTAAAAAAATACGAATTTTCAAAAGTATTTGATTTACAAAATTCAAGCAGAACAAAATTTTATAGAAGATTTATAATTAAAAATGTTGAATGGTCTTCATCTGAAACCTCATTAGAACCAGGTCAAAAAAAGAAAGAATTTGATAAAGATCCCGTCTTGGATCGTATGAAGGTTCAATTAACAAAAAGTGGGATTGAAACTGAGTTTATAAAAAATATCGACTTGAGTTGGGCTGTTGAAGATATTTCAAGACTTATTAAACAGTATGCTAATAACGAATATATTTTATTATTTCCATTTTGCTCTAGAAAACTTCCTCATAAAAAGTGGCCATATTTTAAGGAGCTAATTATAAAATTGAAACAAGTGTTTAAAAACAAATATCCAATCTTATTAGCTCCAGGTCCTAATGAAATAGAAGAGGCTAACAATTTAAATGCCAAAGTAGTTTTAGATGGCAAAGATCCAGTAAATATTAAAACTTTAGTAAGTTTAATTTATAAATCAAAATTTATAATTTCGAATGACACCGGCCCAGCGCACATAGCTTCTCATTTAGATAAAAATGGAATAGTGCTATTTGGAAGTCACACAACAGCTAAAAAAGTAAGCATTGAGAATTATAATTTTAAAGCGATAAGCGTTGAAAATCTTAAAGATCTAGATGTTGATAGTGTTATTAGTTCAATAAAGTCTAAATTAAACTAATATATTTTTTAATTATTTTTTCCCATGAAAATTCTTTGGAAAACTCATAGGCATTGTTCCCAAGTTCTTTATACTTTTCATCAGATAAAATTTTTAAAAATGTTTCGTAAATAGCATTTAGATCATTTCCATTACATAGATATCCCGTTATTCCACTTTTAATCGCATCTCCTTCGCCACCATAAATTCCACCAATAGAGGGTTTGCCGTAAGATGCAGCTTCAATATAGCTTATACCAAATCCCTCAACTGATTTTTTATAAACTACAGACGGCATTACAAAAACGTCTGACTGTTCTAACAATCCTACTTTTTCTTGTTCAGTGGAACTAAAAATTAATTCTACATTTTTTTCTAATCCAAGTTCTATTTTCAACTTTTCAAGATTTCTTTTTTCCTCTCCATCACCGATTGATACATATTTCAAATTTGGAAACTTTGGTAAAAGATTTTTTATTGTCATCAAAATATTTTGATGACTTTTTCGACTATCTAGTCTAGATACAGTAATTAATTTTGGTGAAGAATTACCAAAAATATTTTTTGAAAATTCTCTGGACTTTTCGTTGACTGTGAGTGGATAATTACATCCTGGATTGATAACAGTTATATCTTTTACTCCTAATTTTAATGCCAATTCTTTTGTGAATTTTGAATTTGCAATTACAAAGTCTGCTTTGTTTAGAGCTTTCACGACTCTTTTACTCAAAGAGGAACCAGCAGGATGATTAATCTCTTTAGAGTGAATTAAACAAAAAGATTTTGATTTTTTTAAAATTTGTAAATCGATATTTTCAATGCTCTTCCAATGATCAAAGAAACATGCTCTAATTTCATTTTCCTCTATAAAATCTTTAATCATATTAGCTTTTCTATACTTCCTGAAAATCTTAAAGCCTGATACACGCTCAATGTTTAATTTAGAATTTTGATCATAACTTTTTGCATCATCATGATTATCAGCAAAAACCTTCACTGGTCCATGATTTAAAAGCGCGATAGACAAACCTTCCATTAAGTTTTGCATTCCACCAATTTCAGGAGGAAAATTTCTAGTAGAAACTAAAAACATTAATCAAACCACTTTATATTGCATCCCATACTAGGAATTTGTTCCTTTGGACCTATCTGAGTTTCAGAAATCATTTTCATCGCAACTTTTAAATCACTATCACCCCCTATAGTTGGTTTTAAATCTTTGAGTTCTCTGAATCTTCCTCGATACTGAAGTTTTAAATCTTTATTGTAGCCAAAGAAATCAGGTGTACAAACAGCTCCATACTTTTTTGCGATGTCTTGTGTTTCATCAATCAAATAATTTATTTCACCAAAATTATTAGCCTTAGCAAACTTGATCATATTATCAAATGAGTCTTCTGGATAATTTTTAGTATCATTTGACATGATAGCAACAGAATTAATTCCATCTTTTTTAAATTGATTACAGTCTTTAGCTAAATCTTTAATTATAGCTTTTACGTAAGGACAGTGATTACAAATAAACATTACAAGTGTTGCTTTTTCACCTTTTACGTCATTTAAAGAAATAATTTTATTTTCTATTGATTTTAGTTTGAAATCTTCAGCTTTTTTTCCAAAATTGCATACTGGTGTCTTTGTTAAAGCCATAATATATTATAAGATAATTAAGAATACATTACAGCAAATTTATGATTTACGATGTTAACGGTCATACTCCTAAAATCGATCCAAACAGCTGGGTTGCTTCTAATGCAGTTATCATCGGCAGAGTTGAATTAAAAAAGAATTCTAATATTTGGTTTAATGCAACTTTAAGAGGTGATTTAGAGCCAATTATTATTGGTGAAGGTTCAAATATTCAAGATGGTAGCGTTATACATACAGATCCAGGCTGTCCTACAATTATAGGTAAAGGCGTTACAGTAGGTCATATGGTTATGCTTCATGGATGTGAAATTTTAGATGATTGTATCATAGGAATAGGTTCAACTATTTTAAATAAAGCTAAGATTGGAAAAAATTGTATCATTGGAGCAAACTCATTGGTTACAGAAAATAAAGTTATTCCAGATAGATCGCTTGTTTTAGGAAGTCCCGGTAAAGTGGTAAGACAAGTTACAGAAGAAGAAATAGAACACATTAAAGAAAACGCAAGAAACTACGTTGAAAATATTAAAAAATACAAAAATTAGATTAAGGAACTAACCAGGTAAATTTTTTAGAACCTCTAAGATCAATTAGCGCTCTTCGATGACCTTTGGCTGCTAAATAAAGCCACTCAATACTTTGAATTTTGCATTTTATTACACAAAAGTTTTTATAACCCTTTTCACTTTCTTCTTTAGTAAAATCAAAATTATCAAACTTATTATCCAATCCTGAGGTTGGTTTTTCAGATTCTGTCCCAGGTCCATTAGTAACTAAGTAACATTTTCTACTGATATGGCCAGTTTTTTCCCAAGACTCTTTTGTAATATCATTGTTATAATTTATTTCGCTCTCAGCCTTAATTCTAAGCTGTATTTTTTCTTCTTTACCATAAAATAAAATTGAGCACTTAGGATTTTTTTTTATTTTCTTAATTTTTGAAGATCTAATATCGCTATGGTACTGAATAAAATTATTTTGTTTATCTGCCTTTCTGAGAACAACGACTCTTCCATCTAGATCTTTGTCATTCCCGCAAATAAAAACTGGAGTTCTGAATTCAGAAGATCTATCTTTTACAGCTTTTGATAATAAATCCCAAATTTTTTTTTCGATTTCTTTTGAATTTTCGTAGTAGCTTACTATTTCTGACACTATTTATTTTCTAAATCTTTTAATTAAACTTGAGGTATCCCATCTTTGACCACCCATTTTTTGAACTTCAGCATAATATTCATCAATTAGTTTTGTAATAGGTAAAGGTGAATTATTTTTTTTTGCTTCATCCATAGCGATTTTTAAATCTTTTCTCATCCAATCAACTGCAAAACCATAGTCAAATTTATCTTCAATCATTGTTTTATGTCTATTTTCCATTTGCCAAGATTGTGCTGCGCCTTTTGAAATTACTTCAATTACATCATGCATATTTAATCCCGCATTCATCCCAAAATTTATTGCTTCAGATAAACCTTGCACTAAGCCAGCGATACAAATTTGGTTTACCATCTTAGTTAACTGACCACTACCAGAGGGACCAAGTAATTTTATCTTTTTACTGTAACAGTCAATAATTGGCTCAGCTTTTTTATATGGAGTTTCATCTCCTCCAACCATTACGGTTAAAATTCCGCCTTCAGCTCCTGCTTGTCCGCCTGAAATTGGTGCGTCTAGGAAATCAAAACCCTTTGATTTTGCTTGTTTATAAAGTTCTCGGGCAATATTTGCTGATGCAGTAGTGTTATCTATGTAGACTGAGCCTTTTTTTGCAGTTTTAAATAAACCTTTATCACCTAGAGTCACCTCTCTTATATCATTGTCGTTGCCAACACATGTAAAAATAAAATCACAGTCTTTAGCTGCATCCATTGGGGTATCTGCAGTTTTACCTTTATATTCTTTAATCCATTTTTCTGCTTTTGCTTTTGTTCGATTATAAACAGTTACATCGTGACCCGCTTTTGAAATGTAACCTGCCATTGGATAACCCATGACACCTAAACCTATAAATGCAATTTTGTAAGACATTATTAATTACAAAACTCCTTAATTATTTTTTCTCTATTCCCATCTAAATCAGGCACATCCCCCCTTTTTAAACTGTCTGCGTAACTGGACATTTTAATAGGGTTTCCTGCTGCTTTAAAATTTCCAGCCACTTTATGAAATGTATTAATTATCATATTTCGAGCTTTTATTTGTGGATTTTCAACAGCATCTTTAATATTGAAAATAGGACCACATGGAATTTTATCTTTTTCTAATTTTTGAGTCCAGTCTTTAGTATTTAAAACTTTTAATTTTTTTTCCATAATCAGTTTTAATTCATCCATATTTTTGCATCTAAGTGCATTAGTTTTAAATTTTTCATTATTAAACTCTGCTTTGATGTCGAGTGCATTACATAATTTTTCAAATAATTTATCATTACCAGCGGCAATAATTATATAACTATCTTTAGTCTTAAATGCTTCAAATGGCGCAATAGAGGGATGTCTAGAGCCCATTGGTTGAGGGATTTCATTTTTTGATAAATACCTCGCAATAGCGTTTTCTAAAATAGCTATCTGACAATCCAACATCGAAACATCAATAAACATTCCTTTTCCAGTTTTTTCTCTATCATACAATGCTGAATTTATTCCAATAGTGGTAAACAAAGCAGCAGTAATATCACCAATAGAAGTTCCTACTCTTGTTGGTTCAGTCTGAGGATGACCAGTGACACTCATCAACCCTCCCATTCCTTGAACAACCATATCGTAAGCTGGTAACTCTTTTAGTGGTCCTGTTTGCCCAAATCCTGATGCGGATGCATATATCAGTTTTGGAAACTTGTCACATAAATCTTTCCAGCCCAAACCCCATTTTTCTAAAGTTCCAGGTTTAAAGTTTTCAACCAGAATATCTGTCTTACTAAGAATATTCAAAAATATATTTTTATCCTCTGAGTTTTTTAAGTTTAAAGCGATACTTTCTTTTCCTCTATTAAGAGACATAAAATATGCAGAATTTTCTTTTATAAAAGGTCCGAACTTTCTAGAGTCATCTCCTCCATTAGGAGACTCTACTTTGATCACTCTTGCACCTAAATCTGATAATATCATTGTACAATATGGACCAACTAAAACCCTGGTTAAATCAAGAACAAGTATATTTTTAAGAGGACCATCCATATTAAATTCTAAAATTAAATTGATCTATATTTATGCTTAAGATAATTCATTATTTGATAATAAAAGTTTACTAAAATCACAAATGATTAAAATTTCGATTAATAAAAAAATTATTATTTTTGGATTTATATTTACATTTTTTTCAAGTTTTGGACAGAGTTTTTTTTTAGGTTTGTTTAATGCACCGATTAGAAATGAGTTAGGTATAACCCACGGTCAATTCGGAAATATTTATGCAATGGCAACAATTTTTTCTAGCGCTCTATTAATTTGGGTAGGAAAAAAAATTGATGAGTATCAAATTTTTTATTACTCATTTTTTGTCATAATCTTATTATTTTTATCATCACTTTTTTTTTCCTTTATTAATAGCATCTTCCTTTTGACTATTGGTATTTTTTTGATGAGATTTTCTGGTCAAGGCTTAATGAGCCATACCTCTACAACTACTATTTCAAGATTTTTTGAAAAATCACGAGGCAAAGCTTTAAGCACAATTTGGTTCGGTTTGTCTTCTGCAGAATTTATTTTGCCAGTTTTTGTTACTTATTTTTTTGTAATTTACTCTTGGAGAACTGTTTGGCAGGGTATCGCAATAATTATTATTTTATTTTTACCAATTGTAATATTTAATACCATAAGAAGTATCAAACTTGAGTCTAGAGAAAAAGATCAAAATCCAAAAATAAATTTAAAAATTAAAAGTTGGCGAAGGATAGAAGTTATTAAAGACTTTAGATTTTATATAGTTTCATTAAACATGCTTGCAATGCCTTGGGTAGCTACTGGTGTATTTGTTTACCAATCTTTTATTACAGAGTCTAAAATGTGGAGTATTTATACAATTCCAAAAGCTTTTATGGTTTATTCGATTACTTCAATTATAACATTATTTTTTTCTGGTTTTTTAGTTGATAAATTTACAAGTAGAAAATTAATTCCACTAATGAATATTCCTTTACTTTTTGCAATGTTAGTTTTGTTTTATTATGAACAAGAAATTTCTGCATTTATTTTTTTAGGTTTAATAGGTGTATCCAATGGACTAGCTAACGTATTAGGCTCTTCAACTTGGGCTGAAATTTATGGAGTAAAATATATTGGTTCAATTAAAGCTTTAACAACTGCACTGATGGTATTTTCAACCGCTTTTGGTACTGCAGTTTTTGGAGTTTTGATTGATAGCGGTTATGATATTGAAAATATTGCATTAATTTCCGGTATTTATGTTATTGTTTCACTAGCTCTTTTAGTTTTAATTAGAAGCAGATTAGAACCTGTCATACTTAAAAAATAATTGATTTATTGAGATTATTTCAATATACACTTTTCATCATGGCAAGAATTACCGTAGAAGATTGTTTAGAAAAAGTTGATAACCAATACGATCTAGTCCTGTTAGCAAAAGAAAGAACTGTTCAACTGAATGCTGGAGCACCAATACTGGTTGAGGAAGATAATGATAAAAGAACAATTATATCATTAAGAGAAATTGGAGATGGAAAGATTGATATTAATGAGGTTGAAGCTAGTGCCATAAAAAGATTAAGAAAAGAGCCTGACGAATCAGAGGAGCAAGAGGAAATTGAAGAGGAAACCAACGATGACTTTGAGAATCTATACAAAGGTCAGGTATCTAAAAGCGGAGTTGCAATATTACCTTCAAAAAGAACGAGAAGAATTCCAGAAGTTAAAAAACCTAGCTTAGCTGATGAAGCGCTATCAGAACTAAAAGCAGAACAACCAGAAATAAAAGAAGAAAATTTAGATAAAGAAGAAGAGCCTCTAGAATTAAGTGAAGAGGCTACAGAAGAAGAAAACAAATTATAACATATCATGAAAAAAACTGTTTCAGTTGCGCCCATGATGGATTGCACTGATAAGCACGAAATTTATTTTTTAAGTCTTATAAGTAAAAACGTTCATTTATATACAGAGATGATTGTAGCAAACGCAATCATAAGAGGTGATAGAAAAAAACTTCTTTCATTTAAAAAAATTCAAAATCCAGTTACTTTACAAGTTGGAGGTTCAAACGTGTCAGAACTTGCTGAAGCTTGTAGAATTACTGAGCAAT
>CACCBT010000027.1 GCA_902544345.1 uncultured Pelagibacteraceae bacterium | reverse complement strand
GAAAATCATTAAATCTATTTCCAATTACTTTCTCTAGTTTGTCTTTAGTTTTATTAATATCAATTAAACGTAGTGATCTCGATTTAGAAATTTTTTTTAAAATTGAATATTCCTTAATAGTTTTATCAAGAATAATTATTTTTTTCGGGGAAATGACATTTTTAAAAAGATGCATTTTTGCATTAAAATATGATTTCATTGTTTTATGGTAGTCAAGATGATCTTGGCTAAAATTAGTGAAAATTCCTGCCTTTAAATTAAGATGTTCGAGTCTTTTTTGATCTAAGCCATGACTCGAGGCTTCAATAATAACATTGTCTATCTTTTTTCTTTTTATATTATCAAGAGATTTATGTAGTAAAATTGTATCTGGCGAGGTTAGATTAGATTTAATTGTTTTTTCTTTAAGTTTAATCCCTAAAGTCCCTATCGATGCGACAGGAATTTTATTAAGTTTCAGTATCTGATAGAATAAATCTGCTACAGAAGTTTTTCCGTTTGTCCCAGTAACTGCGATTATATTTTTTGGTTTTAATTTATAATATTTTGATGAAATTTCACTTAATAGATATCTAATATTAGATGTTTTTAAAACTGCTACAGATTTGCTTTTATATTTAGAATTTTTTGAACAAATTATTACAGATGCGCCTCTTTTAATAGCTTCTCTTATAAATTTTTCACCGTTAGACTTATAACCTTTGATTGCAAAAAATATGAAATCTTTTTTTACTTTTTTACTATTAATTGCGAGACCTTTAACTTTGATTTTTTTTTTTTCTCTTGGAAGATTTTTAATTAATTTTTTCAGCAACATAATGATTATTAAAATCTTTGCTTTTTATGGCTAAAATTGGTCCAATTTTCTCTATAATTTTGCCGGCAACATATACTGAATTCCAGCCTGCTTCATTCCTGGTACCTTTTATTTTCAATCCTCTATAATCATAAATTAGATCTTTAGCTATTTTTGGATTTTCAAGCATGACTAGCAAAGCGTATTTTGGTTTTTGGGAAGGAAAAACAGATATAAAAGTATTCAAATTCTCATTTTTATTTTCATAATTTTGTGAAGTCCCGGTTTTTCCACCAACATAATAGCCGTCTATATCTGCTAGGCTCGCAGTACCATCTTTATCAGTAACGACTTTCCTCAAAATATTTACAATTTCAAGACTTGTTTTTTCTGAAATTAACTTTTTATTTTTATTTTTTTTTGAATTTTTTATTAAATTAGGTTGGATTATATTCCCACCATTAGCTAAAGATGCGTATAATGTAACTGCTTGCAAAGGAGTGGTGGTAATTCCATGACCAAAAGAAACTGTTTCTAACTTACATTTATTCCATTTAAAATTTATTGGATTACCAACCTCATCTAACTGTAAATCTGGACTTTTAAGAATTTGTGTTCTGTCTATAAATTGTTTAAATTTCTCTTTACCTATCTTTCTTGCAATTAATAAAGTTCCAATGTTTGAGGATCTTATTAAAATATCTTCTACTGATAAATCATTTGGAAATTCTTTAATATCTGAGATTTTATGATTAGAACAATTTATTGACCTAGGTATATTTTGTATAATTGTATTTGGTTTGACAATATTGCTGTCTAAAGCTAATGCAACAGTAAAAGTTTTGAATATTGAACCGAGTTCATATACGCCTTTTGTGATTTTATTAATATATTTTACATTTCTTAAATCTTTTCTTAAATTAATATCGAAATTTGGAAGTGAAACTAAAGATAAAATTTCTCCAGTATTAATATCCATTAACAATGAGCCGCCACCAGTTGCTTGAAAAGTGATCAAAGCTTTATTCAATTCTTCACTTATTATATGTTGTAAGTTTGTATCTAAAGTTAATTCTAGTGGTTGATTTTTTAAACTTTTATTTTTTAATTCTTTATCAAAGTAGCGTTCAACACCAGAAAGCCCATAATTTTCATAATCGACTTGTCCTATTACATGACTAAATAATTTTGAGTGTGTATAAATTCTAGATTGAAAAGGCTCAAAAATTAAACCCTTTTCACCTAGAGCCCACAATTTTTCTTTTTCAGATTGTGTAATACGTTTTTTTAAGTAGAAATATTTTTCTTTATTAAGGTTTTTTTCTATTTGTTTAACTGAAAGTTCGGGAAAATTTAACCTTAATTTAATTAAAAAATTTTCTTTATTGTTTATAAGTTTAGGGTTTATTGCTGCATGAAAAGATTTAACATTCCTTGATATTAAAACTCCATTTCTATCCACAATGTCACGTCTTAATAAATTAAATTTTTTTGAATTATTATTTTGATCATACAACTCTAGATCATAAAGTGACACATGAACAATACGTATGCTAAAAATTAATATTAATGAAAAAAAAAGAAAAAAAAGTAAATATAATCTATCTTGAAAAAAATTATTTTCTTTAGAATATTTATTTTTTCTATTAGTTTCTAAATAATCCTCAAAATAAAAACTAGTTTGATTTTTGTTAAAATTTTTATTTTTTTTGTATTTTTTTTTCATCTAAAGTTTTCTGCATTGCTTGTTTATTTTGAATGTTTATAAAATTTTCCATACTTAGAAATATTTTTGAATGTTCCATATGGAGATATTTTTTTAATCCTAAATGCTCAATTTTCATTTCGATCATTGAGGGAGAAGTAAGATAATGGTAATCTAATTGTACTTCGCTTAAAGTTCTTTCCTTATTTGCATGAGCTATTGTTAAAATATTAATTTTTTTTTCAAGCTCTCTTGTTTTATTTTTTATCGATGAAGTTCCTATTAATAGAAAGGAAAAAATTATAATTGAAATAAATATTTTTAATTTAAACATTTATTGCCTCGATATCTAAATACCTATTAAATTTTTTAATTAGATCATTAGGAAAAATAAATTTTTTATGACTTCTAGTTGCGTATCTTAATTTTGCTGATCGGGATGGATTGTTTTTTTTTATCTCACTCTTCGATGGTTTTAAAGCTTTTTTCGAATAGTTTTCAAATAAATAAAAATTGTCACTTTGAACTTCAGGCAAGTATCTAGAAGGTTTTGATTTATTTTTAGAAAAATTTTTGAAAAAAAACTTTATAATTTTATCCTCAATAGAATGAAAGCTTACAATTAATATTTTTCCTCCAGGTTTTAACAATTGAGATGCTTTTATTATCCCGTTTATAAGTTCAGTAGTCTCTTTATTTACAAATATTCTTAAAGCTTGGAAAGTTTTTGTACTTGGATTAATTTTAGTTGAAAAATTTTTTTTTTTACTTTTTTCAATAATATTTACCAACTGATCTACTCTTGTAATTTCTTTTTCTACTCTAGCTTTTGTTATATTCCTAGCAATTTTTTTTGCATCTTTTTCCTCACCTAGTATTTTGATAATTGACATTAATTGTGACTCTGACAAATTATTGATTACATATTGTGCCGACTTATCTGTAAGTCCCATTGTCATATCTAAATTTTTTTTTGATTTAAATGAGAAACCTCTATCAAGGTTATTAAGTTGTATTGATGAGAGTCCGAGATCTAGAATAATTGTGTCAACAATCTCTTTTTTTAAGACTGTTTCCATTTGACTAAATCTTAATTGATAAAATTGAAATCTATCTTTAAATTTTTTTTTTAATTTATTTGCGATTGAAATAACATTGGAGTCTCTATCAATAGCTATTACCTTTGTATTTTGGAATTGAAGCAATGCTTTGGAATAACCGCCGCCGCCAAAAGTACAATCAACAAATAAACCGCCTTTTTTTGGATTAGAGATTTGAATAATTTCACTCAACATCACTGGAAAATGGGAGAATTCCAGTGATGAAGTTTGTGAGTTCATTAATCTTCAAATTTATCATTAAAACTTTTGTCTTCTTAAGAATGCAGGAATTTCGAAGTCCTCATCCTCACTTGCATCTTGATCAAATAGCTGCTCTGCACTATCTGCTTGAATAGTATCTTCTTTTACCACTTCCTCATGCGGTTGATCGTCTGAAAAAAGTTTTGGGGTATATTCCTCTTCTTTAGTAGATTCGAACTTATTATTATTTTCAAGAGTGAAGTTGTCATCTTTAGTTTCGTGATTATTTTCCATATAAGATGCGCTTTCAATCGATACTCCAGTTGGAATTTCATCAGTATTGCTTTGATTTAATAAAGACTCCTCTCTTATCTTATTTTCCTCACTGTTCTCAAAACTATCAATAAGTGTACTTTGTTCTTCACTATTTTTAATTTCATAACTTTTATCAAGTTTTAAAGCTGTTGCTCCATCAATAGAATTAACAATATTGGATTCAAGGTTGTTTTTTGAAAACAAATGATCTGAAAAATTATTATTTGTTCCATTAGACCCTCTCACAACGTTTAAAACCGGCTTTTGATCAGGAGCAAAAGTAGATCCTCTTAAAGATGTAGCTACAATTGAAACCCTTATTTTGCCATTCATATTTTCATCTTTAATAGCACCAAATATTAACTCAGCCTCAGGATCAACTTCAGCTCTAATCTTGTTTACTGCAGCATCAACTTCAAAAAGTTTGATGTCACTTCCTCCAGTGATATTTACAAGTAAACCTTTCGCTCCTTGTAAAGTATATTCATCAATTAAAGGATTATTTAAAGCTAACTCGGTTGCTGCCATCGCTCTGTTATCTCCTTCTGCCTCTCCAGTCCCCATCATAGCTTTACCGCTAGAACTCATCACTGTCTCTACATCTGCAAAATCAAGATTAATCATACCTGGTCTTACCATAAGATCAGTAATACTTTGGACTCCATGTTTTAATACATCGTTAGATAAACTAAACGACTCTTCAAAACCTGTTGACTCGTTTGCTATTTTGAAAAGATTTTGATTTGGTACAACTATAGCAGTGTCTAAATGTCTTCTAAGTTCCTCTAGACCAGCAACTGCTCTTCTCATCCTTTTTGGACCTTCGTAAGAGAAAGGTAAAGTAGTGACTCCAACTGTTAAAATATTCATTTCTCTAGCTGCTCGAGCTATTACATGTGACGCGCCTGTACCGGTACCTCCTCCCATACCTGATGCAATAAATACCATGTTACTTCCTTGAATATAATTTACAATTTCGTTAATTGACTCATCTGCTGCAGCTTGCCCAATATCATGTTTAGCACCTGCGCCTAGTCCTTTTGTTAAATTCATTCCTATTTGAATTTTTGCGTGGGCTTTACTCATTTTAAGGTCTTGAGCATCAGTATTCACAGCAACAAATTCCACACCTTGCATACCTGCTTCGATCATTGCATTAATAGCATTTCCTCCAGCTCCACCAACTCCAATAACTAGAATTCTCGGTTTAAGTTCTTTAAGTTCTCCGCCTCCAACATTTATAGTCATAGCAACCTCCTTTATTTATTTTCCCATTTTAAATTAGATCTATTTTGAAAAGCTTTTTTTCTTGCGAGTGATTTGAACTTTTCAAAATTTGTTGGTTCCCAAATTTGAAATGTCCTTCCAAGTCCGACAAACAATACAAGGTTTTTAATTTTAGCATGATTAAGCAATTTTTCTGATATAGAAACTCTTCCTTCCGTATCGAATTGATGGCTTTCACTCTCAGATAAAACCGAAGTTGCAAAATAGTCTCTTTTTTCTTCAAAAGGATTAAGAGAGTCTATTGTGCTTGATAACTTTTCAATTCTATCTTGAGAACAGGCTTCTAAAGCGGAATGATTAAATGACGGATAGCTTACAAAACCATTGTATCCCAACGTATTCAAATAAGACCTAAAGGTTGCTGGCACTGAAACCCGACCTTTCTTGTCTATTCTGTTTTCGAAACTTGATAAAAACATATTTTTTAAAATATTCTTTTCTATTATAATTTTTCAAATTCCTCTCCATTATGGGATTATTTGGGATAGTATGGGTTTTTAGATAATAGTCAATAAGATTGTATTGAATTTAAAGGTACAAAAGTAGAACAATTTCAAAGGATCTTGCTAGATAATCTGTAAGCCGGGTTCTGTCATTAAAGATGTCATTTCTCTAGGCTTAAATTCACATTTAAGCTCAAGCGGTTCACCCAGAGGACTAACTAAAGACAGTTTTTTGCGTTTAAGCGCCTTATCCTCTCTATTTGACCTTGCTCCCAGTGGGGTTTGCCTTGCGTTTTTTGTTACCAAAAAACCGGTGAGCTCTTACCTCGCCGTTTCACCCTTGCCTTGATTAGGCGGTTTATTTTCTGTGGCACTATCCCTGAAGTCACCTTCGCCAGCAGTTAACTGGCACTGTGTCTTTATGGAGCCCGGACTTTCCTCTACTAAAAAATTAATAGCGACAATCCAATTATCTAGCATGAAATTCTTAGCCAAAATTTAAGGTTTTTTCAAGATTTTATAGCTAGTAGCTAAATAATAGCTAATTTTAAGGGTTTTTTGATCTAAATTTCCAGTAACCCTCTCAGGCAAAAATCTTAGCTGGAATGCTTTAATGATTTTTTTATCCTTTTTAATCGTTTTTTTCTTTAATGAAAAATATCTGTAACCGAATTTATAGATATTTTTAAAAAAATTATATCTTTTTTTATTTTTTTGAATCTTTATGTTTTGAAGCTTTTCTTTATACCATACGCCTAAATTGTATTTACTCAATTTTTTCCATGGGAAGTGTTCGCCCGGATCAACTTTTCTAAGTGGAGCTATATCGGAATGACCAAGAAAATGTTCATCTTTAATTTTATACTTTTTTTTAATAGATTTACATAATCTTATTAAACTCTTAATTTGAATATTAGAAAATTTTTGATAACCAAATTCATATCCTTTATTTTCTAGCTCAATGCCAATGGAATATCGATTTAAATTAGTGAAGTTTTTCCATCTGGACTTTCCTGCATGCCAAGCTGTCTTCAACTCATTAACCATCTCTGTAACTTGTCCTTTTCTGTTTATTAAGTAATGAGAACTTACTTTTTTTTTGGGATCTTTAAGTCTTTCAATCGATTCAATTTCTGATTGCATCCCAGTATAATGAATGATTACAAACTTAATATCTTTATGTTTTCTAGTCTTTTTGGAGTAATTTGGCGATAAATCAATTTTATTTCTCATTATTAGGACAATTAGACCTAAATCATAACAAAATTCAAACTTTTTTAAGCTACAATTTTTATAGCATATATCGTAAATTTATATATATAGCTTATCTTATGGCTTCAAAAAAAATAATTAAATCACTTTGCTTGTTGTTAATAATTTCAAGCTTATCATCAAAAATATATGCAGCTGAAGAGTGTTTCGAGAAGGCAAGCAGGTCCGTCTTTAAATTTAACATGTTTTTAGATGATGTGATTATTGAGCCTATTGCTAAAGGTTATAACAATCTTCCAAAGCCAATTAAAGTTGGAACAAGCAATTTCACGAGCAATATTTCAACCCTATTATCAATTCCTACATCATTACTTCAAGGAAATTTTAACCAATTCGCACATTCAACTGGAAGTGTATTAGTGAACTCTACGGTTGGGATTTTAGGATTTTTAAATCCGGCCGAAAAGATAGGATTAAAATCCGTTAAAGAGGACTTTGGACAAACTTTAGGTTCTTATGGTTTAGGTACAGGATGTTATTTTGTATTACCAATTTTAGGTCCTACGACTGTAAGAGATTCTATTGGTTTAGTAGTTGACAGTTATTTAGATCCTTTTGCACATATCACAATAAGAGAAAAAGAATTATTTAATATTTCTGGAAATAATTTAGATTACTATTCTGTTAAAGGAGCTACCGCGGTTGATTTTAGATCGAATAATATAACAAATTTTGATAGTTTGGAAAAAAACTCATTAGATCTCTACTCTTCTTTTAAAAGTGTTTATTTACAAGATAGGTCAAACAAAATTAAAAATTCTCCTGATAATCAGGACGATTGGGGCAACTTAGAAAACTAAAATTTTAAGATGAAAAGGCTCAAAGTTTTTCTAACTTCAATTTTCTTAATAATAAATACCCCTCTATTTGCTTATAGTTCTGACCCAAAAGAATTCGTTCAAGAATTGGTGACTGATGCAATTGAAAAATTATCTGATAAAAATTTGACAAAGGATGAAAAAGCCAAATTTGTTGAAAAGGTTGCAATAGAAAACGTTGATATAAATGCGTTAGGTCTTTATACGCTTGGTGAATTAAGAAAATCTTCAAACGAAAGTGACCTAATGAAGTATCAAATGGCATTTGAAAAATATTTTCTTAAAAGTTTGACATCAAGACTTACAGATTACTCTTCAAGCAAATTTGAGGTTGTTGATTCAGAAAAGAAGAGTGCTACTTATACAATAGTAAAATCGATTATAAATCCTGAAGATGGTGGCCCAAATGTAAAAATAGATTGGCGAATTTATACAAAAAACCCTGAAAAACCTTTAATAAGAGATTTGATAGTAGAGGGTTTGAGTTTGGCACGAACACAGAAAGAAGAATTTTCATCAATACTAAGTTCTAATAATAATGATATTAAAATTCTTATAATAAAATTAGAAGAGTTTGTTAAAGGTTAATTATGGTGGGCCCGCCAGGACTCGAACCTGGGACCAATACATTATGAGTGTACTGCTCTAACCAACTGAGCTACAGGCCCTTAATAGATACTTACAATAGAAACAATTACTTTTCTAGAAAACTTTTTAATTGTTTAGATCTACTAGGATGTTTTAACTTTCTGAGTGCTTTTGCTTCGATTTGTCTTATACGTTCTCTAGTAACAGAAAACTGTAACCCTACTTCCTCCAAAGTGTGGTCTGTGTTCATTCCAATCCCAAATCTCATTCTTAAAACTCTTTCTTCTCTAGGAGTAAGTGATGCTAGTATTTTAGTAGTCGACTCACTTAAGTTAGATTGAATTGCGGTATCTAGAGGTTGTAAAGCATTTTTATCCTCTATAAAATCTCCCAAACTACTATCTTCCTCATCGCCAACTGGGGTTTCTAATGAAACAGGCTCTTTAGCAATTTTCAAAACCTTTCTTACTTTTTCAAGTGGCATAGCAAGTTTTTTTGATAATTCCTCTGGAGTAGGTTCTCTTCCAAACTCACTCATAATTTGTCGCTGTGTTCTAACTATCTTATTAATTGTTTCTATCATGTGTACTGGGATTCTGATTGTCCTTGCTTGATCAGCGATTGATCTTGTAATAGCCTGCCTAATCCACCAAGTAGCGTATGTAGAAAATTTGTATCCCCTTCTATATTCAAATTTGTCTACAGCTTTCATTAAACCGATGTTTCCCTCTTGAATTAAATCCAAAAATTGCAAACCACGATTAGTGTATTTTTTAGCAATTGATATTACTAACCTTAAATTTGCTTCTACCATCTCTTTCTTCGCAATTCTTGATTCTCTTTCTCCCTTCTGTATTCGACTTACAAGTTTTTTAAATTCTCCAACTGATAAGCCAATTTTTTTACTAAATTCAACAAGCCTATCTTTTATTTCAGCAAAATCTTTTTTGTATTTTTTAAAAAATGTCTTCCAAGTTTGATTTTCTTTTAAAAAAGACTCAAACTTAGGATTGATCTCGTTTCCAATATAATATTTTAAAAATTCTTCTCGAGATATTTTATTATCCATTGCTAGTCGAAGTAAAACACCTTCTAGAGAAACTATTTTTTTATTTTCTTTATAATGAGCTTGAACTAATTCTTCTACCACATGAGGAGCTAGTTGAAGATTTTTAAAATTATCAACTAAAATTTCTTGTATTTTTTTAAAATTTTTGTTTTTTGAAACGGATAATTCTTTTGAGTCAAGTAAACACTCAAGTTTTTCGATTTGATACTTCTGTAATTTTGAGTAATTCTTATTTAATGAATCTAATATATATATAATTTTGGGTTTAATTTCTTCCTCCATTTTTGCTAAAGATAAGTTAAATTCATCCTCCTCTGATGGTGTGTTTTCTTGATCATTTTTTTTGATCTCATCATCGTTTTCTATTGCTTTTTTCGATTGATCTTTTAATTTTTTATTTTCTTTTAAGCCATCGTTATCAGATTGAGTTTCGAAATCCTCATAAGTAGAGTCGATATCAATTATATCTCGAACTAGAAGTTGCTGAGTTTCGATTTGTTCTTTCCACTCATAAATTTTTTTACCAACTAATGGGCTTTGAGTTAGAGCATTTATCATTACATCTTTACCTGCTTCTATTCTTTTCGCAATTGCTATTTCACCCTCTCTTGATAG
>CACCBT010000026.1 GCA_902544345.1 uncultured Pelagibacteraceae bacterium | reverse complement strand
TTTCTGTACTCTGGATCCATTGCCATTGCCATGTCTG
Source organism: uncultured Pelagibacteraceae bacterium (assembly GCA_902544345.1). Taxonomy (GTDB): domain Bacteria; phylum Pseudomonadota; class Alphaproteobacteria; order Pelagibacterales; family Pelagibacteraceae; genus Pelagilacustribacter. The sequence continues at coordinate 10,340 of CACCBT010000026.1, read as the reverse complement.
CGTCAGTAAACATTAATCTGGCTTTTTTATTAGGATCTCCCAAGTCTCTCGGTTTTTTTTCCTCTTCAAGGTTGATTGGCTCCCACTGCCAAGCGCCCGCAGGACTTTTTTTACTTTCCCATTCGTAGTTTAGTAAAAGATCTAAATACTGATGATCCCACTTATCAGGATTTGTTGTCCAGGCTCCTTCAAGACCTGATGTAATTTGATTAGCTCCAGTGCCATTTTCCTGGTTCCAACCAAAACCTTGTTCATGAATATCAGCTCCAGCAGGTTCCGGTCCTAAATTATCAGGATTACCATTACCGTGTGCTCTTCCAATAGAGTGACCTCCAACTGTGAGTGCCGCAGTCTCGACATCATTCATCCCCATTCTTCCAAAGGTTTCCCTGACATCCATCGCAGTTCTTACCGGATCAGGTTTCCCTTCAACGCCTTGGGGATTCACGTAAACTAATTGAAAATGAGAGGCTGCAAGAGGTGCTTCTAATGATGATCTATCATGTGGATCTCCGTATCTGTTCACTGCTAATGGAACTGTTTCTTTGCCCCAGTAAACATCTTTCTCAGGCTCCCAGATATCTTCTCTACCAAATGAAAAACCGAAAGTTTTAAATCCAGAATGCTCATAAGCCATAGTACCAGCTAGAACCATTAAGTCTGACCAACTTAATCTATTACCGTATTTTTTTTTAATTGGCCATAAAAGACGCCTAGCTTTATCTAAGTTTGTATTGTCAGGCCAAGAGTCTTGAGGTGAGAATCTGTGTGATCCAACGTTAGGTCTTCCGTCGAATTCTCTATAGGTACCTACTTGGTGCCAAGTTAGTCTCACCATTAATCCACTGTAAGTCCCGAGATCTGCTGGCCACCACTCTTGACTGTCAGTCATCAACTTTAATAAATCTTTTTTTAAAGCTTTAAAATTTAATTTTTTAACCTCTTTTTTATAATCGAATCCCTGAAGTGGATTCGTCTTTGTATCGTGTTGATGTAAGATATCCAAATTTATACTTTTCGGCCAAAGTCTAGCAGTATTTGACTCTCCTGCTTTAGTAACGCCTCCGTGCATGACTGGACATTTACCATTATTATTTTTTTTATAATCTACACTCATAATCTTAGTTTACAATTATTCTAAAGTAAAAAACAAGCGACAAACTGTCAATTTTTCAAATTTATAAATACCTCAACATTTTTAATTTTTTTACCATTTGGTGGTTTTGGAATTTTTTGAATGATTACATCATTAGCATCGATGTCTATTAATTCTGCAGTTTCACTATCATAAAAATGGTGATGGTTTGAAACATTAGTATCAAAATAGGTTTTATTTCCTCTTACTTCAACTTCACTTAAATGCCCTGCTGCTTTAAATGCATGGACGGTATTATAGATTGTAGCTAATGCAATTTTAGAAGTTAATTTTCTTATTAAAAATTTATTTAGACTTTCAACTGTGAAATGAAACGTCTTTTCTCTTTCAAATAAAAATTTGGCTATTTCAACTCTTTGTTTAGTCGGTCTTAACCCAGAAGATCTTAATTTTTTTAAAATGTCTATTTTTTTCACGTTTTAGTTCGCTTTTTATATCTACTTTATAATCATTCTAAACACAAATATATATGAAACTTTTGCTAAATCAAGTAAAACAATTCTTAATCATGCAAAAAAACAATTACGATTACGATGAGTTAATTTCGTGTGGAGAGGGAAAACTATTTGGTGAAGGAAATGCTAAGCTGCCACTACCTCCAATGTTGATGTTTGATAGAATTACAGAAATAAGAAAAGATATAGGTGAATTTAAAAAAGGTTTTATTAAAGCGGAGCTTGATATTAAAGACAACCTATGGTTTTTTGATTGTCATTTTAAAAAAGACCCAGTTATGCCGGGTTGTCTTGGCTTAGATGCTATGTGGCAGTTAGTTGGATTTTACTTAGGCTGGATAGGTGAGCCAGGAAAGGGTAGAGCTTTAGGAGTAAATTCTGTAAAATTCACGGGTGAGGTATTAAAAAATATTAAAATGGCGACTTACGAAATAAATATGAAAAGAATTTTAAAAAAAGAAGGCACTGCTGTTGGATTAGCTAATGGTATTTTAAGTGCAGATGGTAAGATAATTTATACTGCAGAAAACCTTAAGGTGGGATTATTCAAATCATGAAAAGAGTTGTGGTTACTGGAATAGGAGTAGTATCTTGTTTAGGAAATAATCAAGATGAAGTTTATAAGTCATTACTAAATGCAAAATCAGGGATTACATTTTCTGAAGAATATAAGGAATATAATTTAAAAAGTCATGTACACGGAAAACCAAATATAAAACTAGAAGATCATGTGGACAGAAAATTTATAAGGTTTATGGGGCCTGGGTCTGCATATAATTATATTTCAATGAACGAAGCTGTAAAGGATTCTGGTCTTGAGGAAAAAGATGTAAGCAATGTAACAACTGGAATGATTATGGGATCTGGCGGTCCTTCAATAGAAAACGTTATATTAGCAGCAGATAAGACTAGAGAAAAAAGCCCAAAAAGAATGGGCCCTTTCGTAGTTCCACGGACTATGTCGAGTACAGCTTCAGCAACTCTTGCGGTGCCTTTTAAAATAAAAGGAGTTAATTATACTATTAGTTCAGCTTGTGCGACTAGCGGACACTGTATTGGTAACGCTATGGAATTAATTCAACTAGGAAAACAAAAAATTATTTTTGCGGGTGGCAGTGATGAAGTTCATTTTGCGATGACTGCGATGTTTGATGCAATGACAGCCTTATCTTCTAAATATAATGATACCCCTGAAAAAGCGTCTAGGCCTTATGATAAAACCCGAGATGGTTTTGTTATCTCAGGTGGTGGTGGTGTTTTAGTTTTAGAGGAATATGAACATGCAAAATCAAGAGGTGCAAAAATTTATGCAGAATTAACAGGCTACGGTGCTACGTCAGATGGTTATGATATGGTTGCTCCATCAGGAGAAGGAGCAGTCCGATGTATGAAGATGGCGTTGAATACCACTAAAAATAAAATTGATTACATTAATACTCACGGAACATCAACGCCTGTTGGAGATATAACTGAATTAAAAGCTGTTGGTGAGGTATTTAGTAACTACAAACCTAAAATAAGTTCTACTAAATCTCTTGCTGGGCATTCTCTTGGGGCTACTTCAGCTCATGAAGCTATATATAGTCTAATTATGATGAAAAATAATTTTATTGCAGCATCTGCAAATATAAATGATATGGATGACGAGGCAAAAAAATATCCAATTGTCACTAAAGTTGAAAAAGATATAAACCTAAATGCAGTAATGTCTAATAGTTTTGGTTTTGGTGGAACCAATGCTACATTAGTTTTTGAAAAGGTAAAATAATGAGTTTAATGGAGGGAAAGAAAGGTCTTATAATGGGCGTTGCCAATGAACGATCAATAGCTTGGGGTATATCTCAAAAACTTGCAGATGCAGGTGCAGAATTAGCTTTTACGTATCTAGGCGATGCATTAAAGAAAAGAGTTGTGCCTTTGGCAGAAAAGCTAAATTCTAATGTAACTTTCAGCTGCGACGTAGAAAAAAAAGAAGAGGTTGTTAAACTTTTCGAAGATGTTAAGTCAAAATGGGGGGGAATAGATTTTGTAGTACATGCCGTCGCCTTTTCAGATAAATCAGAGTTATCCGGTGAATATTTAAATACCACAAGAGAAAATTTTCTTAAAAGCATGCTAATCTCATGTTTTTCATTCACTGAAGTATCTAAAGAGGCTGCAAAGATTATGAGAGATGGAGGAAGTCTATTAACACTTACCTACGAATCTACCAAGGCAATACCAAATTACAATGTTATGGGAGTTTGTAAGTCTGCTTTGGAGGCAAGTGTAAAATATTTAGCTAGAGATCTAGGTAAAAAAAAAATTAGAGTAAATGCGATCAGCGCAGGCCCTATTAAAACTTTAGCTGCATCTGCTATTGGAGATGCAAAGTTTTTATATAAATGGAATGAAAATCATTCTTTTTTAAAAAGAAATGTAGATATTCACGATGTAGGTAATTCTGCTTTATACTTACTTAGTAATTTAGCGGCAGGAGTAACTGGTGAAATTCATTATGTGGACGCCGGATACAATAAAGTAGGAATGCCAGATCCTAAAAATATTACTTAAACGATCTTACTGTTTTAAGAGCTTTTTCAACTACAAAATTTATTATTCTCTGAGTAGGATTGGGGTCTGTGATATCTATTATATAATCCAAATCAACTATTTTGTTATGATGTTTAATGATAAAATTTTCAAATCTTTCAAAGTCTTTTTTATCCCAATAATTAATATGTATTTGAGTAGACTGAATGCCAAATGGTAAAAATATTTCTCTGTAAAAGAGTTGAGGAATAAAAAGCAAATCATCTTTGTAAAAGGGAAATAATCCATATCCGTCTATAATTATTTTAATATCTTTTTTTTTTAAAGCTTCAAACGTATTTTGATCATAAATATGGTTAGGTGCAAAAAAACTTCTTATCTTTATTTGCCTCTTTTGAAACTCAGACATACCTGACTCAATTTTACTCAACTGTTTTGAAAATTCTAATCCATAAAATTCAGAGTCACCACCGTAATTGAAAACATCATTTTTATCAGATTTTTGAGTGTAAAGATGATTGCATCCGTGCATTGTAATTTCCCATCCCTTATTTTTCCAATTTGTGACTTTATCCCAAAATAATTCTTCTTTTGGATAAGTTAATAGTTCAGGATCTTTATTAGCTGGAATGACACCAAGTAATGGTTTAATTTTATACTTATCAAATAATACTTCGCATTTATCCATTAATGTCCAATTCATATTCTCACATATATCGTCCATTCGTATAAGTAATCCTGTATATTTGGAATAAATTTTATTTATTGAATTAAACATAATTATTTATATTTTATCTTACAGTGAGCAAATTTCATATAAAAAAAGTATCTGAAATAGACAAAAATAGATTATTTAAATTTTACCGAGAGTCTTTCAATTATAAAAATAATAATCCAGATATTTTGAGTTGGCGATACAGGCCTGGATTTAAAAGTTTTGAACCTCTTGTTTTAGAGGTTGATGATGAGATATGTGGACATGCTGGTCTTATAGCAAATGATTTAAAAATCAAAGATAAAATAAAAACTGGCATCTGGTTTACAGATTTTTATGTAAAAGAAAAATATAGATCTTTAGGATATGGAAAATTATTAACGAAAGAATGGATGAAAATTTGTCCAATTCAAATTACATTGTGTAATGATCTTTCTTTAAAAATTTTTAAAAAAATGGATTGGTCTTATAATAATAACTTTTTAAAAAAAATAAAAATTGCAAACTTATTTAATTTTGTTCCAATTTTCAAAAAATCTAAAATTTCAGAAATGAATATTAATGATTTAGGAGATTTGAAACTTGAGGATACAAATAGTCAAACTATTTCTAAAATAGCAAATGAGAGTGAAAAATTATTATCTGAAAAACTATCAGGCATTGTGAGAAATGAAAACTGGTTTAAATGGCGTGTGTTAGATTATCCTGAAAAGAAAAATATTTTTATTTTTAGCTATAAAGACACAAATATTATTACTGAGGTTAAAATTAAAGATAACTATAAAATTTTAAATATCATTTATATTTCAAAACCAATAAAGAAAAATTTATCAACCCTTTTTTTAAATTTTGCTAAAAACAATAAGATAAATTTTATAAGTTTTATTTCGGAAAATAATAAATTATTTAATATTAATACTCCGTGGAGTAGAAAACTTAACTTTGCTTTCTTCGCAGAAGACTCTTCGATTGATCGTTTAATTAACGGGATTGATAATATACAATATATAGATAGTGATATTGGTTTTATTTAAATTATACCGACGCTTGTTTCATTGATAATTTGACTTTACCTCTATCAAATCCGACAACTTTTACAGTAACTTCATCTCCTTCTTTGACAACATCGCCAACTTTTGCAACACGCTTGTCAGCAAGTTCAGATATATGCACGAGTCCGTCTTGTTTTCCTAAAAAGTTAACGAAAGCTCCAAATTCCATTATTTTCACAACTTTGCCTTTATAAATTTTACCCATTTCTGGTTTGGCAATTAAATTTTTTATGAAATCAATAGCTTTGTTCCTTGAAGTTTCATCTGGTGCTGCAACTGTCACTTCTCCTGTGTCTTTAACGTCAACTTTGGCTCCTGAAGTCTCTACAATCTCTCTTATTGTAGCTCCACCTTTGCCTATGACTGTGGCTATGTCTTTCTTGTCAACTTTAATTGTCTCCATTTTTGGCGTGTGTTTTGAAAACTCTTTTCTAGAAGTTTTTATAGCTTTATTCATCTCGCTTAAGATATGTTCTCTTCCTTCTTTAGCTTGCCCTAATGCTTTTTCCATAATTTCAAATGTAATACCTGTAATCTTAATATCCATTTGAAGTGAAGTAATACCATCTTTTGTACCAGCGACTTTAAAATCCATATCTCCTAGGTGATCTTCATCTCCCAAAATGTCAGAGAGGACTGAAAAATCTTCACCTTCTTTAATTAATCCCATAGCAATTCCGGCAACTGGCTCTTTAATTGGAACTCCAGCATCCATCAAAGATAAGGAGGTACCACAAACTGTTGCCATTGATGAAGATCCGTTAGATTCTGTTATTTCTGAAACCACTCTAAGTGTGTATGGAAAATTTTCTTTTGCGGGCAATGATGAGTTTATTGCCCTCCAAGCGAGTTTTCCGTGACCAATTTCTCTTCTACCAGTTCCGATTCTTCCACATTCTCCAACAGAAAATGGAGGGAAGTTATAGTGCAACATAAAGTTTGATTTTTGCATACCTTCTAGACTTTCTAGCCTTTGCTCATCATCTGACATTCCAAGTGTAGTTACTACAAGGGCTTGCGTTTCACCTCTAGTGAAAAGGGCAGAGCCATGAGTTCTTGGTAAAACACCAACTTCACACTTAATCTGTCTCACGTCTGCAAGACCTCTTCCATCAATTCTTTTCTTTTCTTTCAAAATTGCGGTCCTTACAATATCCTTTTCTAAAGATTTAAGCTGACCCATTACTTGATTTTCAGAAACATTTTCATCTTCAGCGAACATTTCTTTGCATTGACTTTCTATTTCAGAGATAGCAGTCGATCTTTTTTTCTTATCAATCTCTTTGAATGCATCTCTAAGACCACTTTCAAATTTTTTAGAAATTTGGTTTTTAATTTCTGAATTATCAACTTCTGCAATTTCCCATTTTGGTTTTCCCGCTTTTTTTGCTAGTTTTTCTATTACTTCAATAATTGGCACAAAGTTTTCATGTCCAAATTTCACCGCATCTAACATCACCTTTTCAGATAATCCAGATGTTTCTGACTCAACCATTAAAACTGCATCTTTAGTTCCAGCAACTACAAGATCTAATTCTGACTCTTTTAGTTGTTCTACTGAAGGATTTAATAAATACTTTCCATCTTTATATCCAACTCTGCTTGCAGCTATTGGGCCCATGAATGGTAATCCGGATATAGCCAAAGCAGCGGAAGAGGCGATAATTGATAAAATATCAGGTTGGTTTTCATTATCATAAGATAAAACTGTAGGTAATACTTGTACCTCATTCATGAATCCAGAGGGAAACAAAGGTCTTATCGGTCTGTCTATTAATCTAGAAATTAGAGTTTCAGCTTCAGTTGGTCTTGCTTCTCTTTTAAAATAACCTCCTGGTATTTTACCAGCAGCATAATATTTTTCTTGGTAGTTTACCGATAGTGGAAAATAATCTTGTCCTTCTGCAACTTTTTTAGCACCAACGGCAGTTGCAATCACAACTGTTTCCCCTAAAGTGGCGATGATTGCTCCATCTGCTTGACGTGCAATTTTTCCAGTTTCTAAAGTTAATGTTTTACCATTAATCTCTAATTCCTCTTTCTCTATTTTAAACATTATTTCCTTAAATTGAGTTGCTTGATTACATTTTGGTAAGACACTGTATTTTTTTTTTTTAAATAGTTTAAAAGTTTTTTTCTTTTATTAACTGATTTTGTTAAACCGATAGTAGAGTGCTTATCTTTTTTAAATTTTTTAAAGTGTTCAGAAAGCTTTGTAATTTTATCTGTAAGTAAGCCTATTTGAATTTCTGTAGATCCGACATCATTTTTATGTGTAGCCAGTGACTTAATTGTATCTTTTTTTTTCTTTATCATTATTTTTGTTTTCTTTAATAATTCTCTCGATCTTTTCAGCGTATTCAAATGAGTTATCTTCAACAAAAGTGAGTTTAGGAAGAAACTTAATATCTAGCCTTTTCGACAGGGCTTTTCTAACAAGATGCGCGTATTCAGTCAAGATTTTTACAGTTTCTTTAGTATCTATTCCTCCTAGAGGAATTACGTAAACTCTTGCTGTTTTAAGGTCAGGAGTCATCCTAACCTCAGTCACAGTAATTGCTTTAGTGTTAATTAAAGGTATTTTAGCTTCATTTCTTATAAACAATTGGCCCAAGTTTTGCTTTACTAATTCCCCTACTCTTAATTGTCTTTGACTAAATGGCCTTTGAGATTGATTAATCATCATATTGACCTTTGTATTTTTTCGGACAAATAGGACTCTATTACATCTTTTTCTTTGAAATCAATAAAATTTTTGATACTAATTCCACATTCCAAACCAGTGGCTACTTCTTTAACCTGATTTTTTTCTCTAAACAAAGATAAAATTTCACCATTATACACAACTGTGCCGTCTCGAATTACTCTTGCTTTTGATTTACTTTTAATTTCCCCGCTAATAACTTTTGAGCCAGCTATTTTTCCTGCGCTTGAAACTTTGAAAACTTTTTGAATCTCAGCACTTCCAAGCACTGTCTCTTTTATATCAGGAGTAAGAAGCCCAGATAAAGATTTTTCAATATGATCTAGTGCTTCGTAAATTATATTAAAAAATTTTATTTCTATCTTCTCTTTATCAGCTAATTTTTTTGCTTCTCTATTAGGTTTTACATTAAACCCAACTAAAATAGCATTCGAGGCTTTTGCCAGTGAGACATCTGTTTCATTGATCATGCCAATATCTGACAAAATAATTTTAGCTTCAACTTCGTCATGTTTAATTTTATCAATTGCCATTTTTAATGCCTCGCTTGAGCCCTGCACATCAGACTTTATTATTATATTTAGTTCATCTTTATCCTTAACGTTGTCGAAAAGAGTAGTTTTGTCTTTTGCAATTGACTTATTTTTTGCAATATCATCACTTTTAATTTTTGAAATTTCTTTTGCTTCTTCTTCGTTTGGAGTTACTAAAAATTCAGCTCCAGCAAAAGCTGAACTATTCATTCCTAAAATTTCAACTGGCATTGATGGAAAAGCCTCATTTATAATTTTCCCCTCATAATTAATCATTGCTCTTATTTTTCCCCAGGTATTACCGCAAGCAAAATAGTCTCCTCTTTTTAATTTACCGTTGCTTATCAAAATAGTAGAAACTGGCCCTTTCCCTTTATCAATTTTTGACTCAATAACAACACCGCTGGCTTTATCTGAATAGGAAGCTTTTAAATCAAGTATTTCTGATTGAAGCAATATACTTTCTTTAAGTTTGTCTAAGTTCTGTTTTTTAAGCGCAGAAACCTCTACAAAAAGAGTATCACCACTTAATTCTTCAGCTATTAATTCAAACTGCATCATCTCATTTTTAATTTTGCTGATATTTTTTTCCGGCAAATCGCACTTATTTATTGCTACAATTATAGGGACTTTTGCGGCCTTAGCATGTTTGATAGCTTCAACAGTTTGTGGCTTAACCCCGTCATCAGCAGCTACGACTAAAACCACAATATCAGTAATTTTTGACCCTCTCGCTCTCATTTCAGTGAACGCTGCATGACCAGGCGTATCAATAAAAGTTATCAATTTATTCTCACTCGTCTTGACCTGATAGGCTCCTATATGTTGAGTAATTCCACCATACTCCCCTGATACGGTATTACTTTCTCTTAAAGAGTCTAACAGCGAAGTTTTACCGTGATCAACATGACCCATTATTGTTACAACTGGAGGTCTGTTTTTTACTTCACCTGTGAAATTTTCTTTTTGTTTATCAGTTGTAACTATTGTTTTATCTTCTAAAATTGGTTTATGACCAAACTCCTTTACAATATATTCTGCTGTGTCCTTATCTATATTATGATTTATTGTTGCTACAACTTTCATATTAAATAAAAACTTTATAATTTCATTTGATTTTTCTGCCATTCGATTTGATAATTCTTGAATAGTTATTTGTTCTGGAATTCGAACTTCTTTAACTACCTTTTTGA
>CACCBT010000025.1 GCA_902544345.1 uncultured Pelagibacteraceae bacterium | reverse complement strand
AAATTTTATTAGTTTCCTCTTTTTTTTCATCTACTTTTTTTGATAAAGGCTCCGCTTCTTTTTTTTTCTCAATTTTTGCTTCTTTTTTTTTATCTAATCTTGGTTTTGGAATAGGTAAATTTTTATTTATGACTATTTGAATTTGTTTTTTGCTTTTTTTAAATATTGAGGGTTTTTTTTGAGGTAAAAGGAAATTTGTTTCTGAATGAACTATATTTATATTCAAAAAAGATAATAAAATTACTAGACTAATTAATCTATTAAGCATAAGTTTAAAATATCTACCTTATATTGTTTTATGCTTAAAGGATCAATTGTTGCATTAATAACCCCGTTTAAAGATGATAATCTTGACGAAAATACTTACAGGACTTTAATAAATTATCACTTAAAAAATGGGACAAACGGAGTCGTACCTGGAGGAACAACTGGGGAGTCTCCAACTTTGTCTCATAGTGAACATAAAAAGATTATCGAGATTGCAGTAAATGAATGTAAGGGAAAAATTCCTGTCATTGCGGGTACTGGATCGAATTCTACAGACGAAGCAGTTGACTTGTCAAAATTTGCTGAGGAAGCTGGCTCAGATGCTTTACTAGTAGTTACTCCATATTATAATAAGCCCACACAGGAAGGTCTATATCAGCACTATAAAAAAATTAATGATAACGTTGGAATACCTATTGTTATTTATAATATACCATCAAGATCCGTTATTGATATGTCAGTTGAGACAATGTCAAAATTATATGAATTAAAAAATATTATTGGAGTAAAAGATGCAACTGGTGACTTAAATAGAGTAGATCAACAATTAAAATCAATGGGTAAAGAGTTTATACAATTAACGGGTAATGATGATAATGCACTTGAATTTAATAAACGAGGTGGAGTAGGTGCTATTGGTGTCACAGCAAATATTGCAGCAAAACTTTCATCTGAATTTCAAAAAGCATGTTCAGAAGATATTAGTAAAGCCGAAGAACTAGATAAGTTACTTCAGCCCTTGCATACATCATTATTTATAGAAAGCAATCCTTCTCCAGTTAAATATGCTGCTTCTTTATTAGGCATGTGCAATCCTTCAGTTAGATTACCATTAGTAGAAATTAAGGATGAGACTAAGAAAAAAGTTTCAGAAGCTCTTAAAGTAGCTAAATTACTTTAATGAAACAAAACATCTCGCCCGGAAAAAAAATAATCTGTTTAAATAGAAAAGCAGGTTTCAATTATTTCTTTTTAGAATTACTTGAGGCTGGAATTTCATTAAAAGGATCTGAAGTTAAATCTTTAAGAGATGGTAAAGGCAGCATTGCAGACTCTTACGCCATTGATTACAATGGTGAATTATTTTTAATAAATTCCCACATTCCTTTATACAGACAGTCATCTTATAATAATCACAACCCCAAAGGAGATAGAAAACTGCTTTTAAAAAAGAAAGAAATTACAAAACTGATTGGAAGAATAAATCAAGAAGGATTAACAATAATCCCTACTAAAATGTATTTTGTTAAAGGAAAAGTAAAAATAGAAATAGCAGTAGCAAAAGGAAAAAAACTTTACGATAAAAGACAGGTTAAAAAAACAAGAGATTGGAACCGAGAGAAAGCAAGATTATTAAGCAAAAATAATAAATGATACACCTTAACATTGGTTCTAATCTAAGTTCATTTTTTGGATCAAGATATGACAATATTACTATAGCAATAAACCTTCTAATTGAGTCTAAATTAAATATTTCTAAAATTTCAAATTTTTATGAAACACCTTCATATCCAAATAAAAGATTACCTAAATTTTTAAACATCGGTATATTAGCAAATTATAACCAAAGTCATTTTGATCTTTTAAGACAAATTAAATTAATTGAAAAAAAAATTGGAAGAAAAAAAACCACAAAAAATGAATCAAGAGTTATAGATATAGATATTATTGATTTTAATGGAAAAATAAAAAATAAAAAATCAAAGAATCTAATTTTACCTCATCCAAGGTCTCATTTAAGAAATTTTGTTTTATACCCCATTCTACAAATTGATCCTAATTGGTCACATCCAATTCTGAAGAAAAATGCAAGATTTCTAATAAATAATCTTAGTCAGAAATCTAGGATTGAGATTACAAGATTGCAGAAAAATGTTAATATTAAGCTATGATTAATAATAATGAATTAATTGATCAAATAAAATCCTATAATAGATTTTTAAATTCCGAGTCTCTAAATAAAGCTTATAATTTTGCCCTAGAGGCGCATCATAATCAAAAAAGAGAAGAAGGGGTTCCTTATATAATTCATCCTGTGGCTGTTGCTAAAATCTTAACTGAATTGAAATTAGATAGCGCTACAATTACAACTGGATTATTACATGACACAATTGAGGATACAAACGTAACATATGAAACTGTAAAAAAAGAATTTGGTGAAGAAGTCGCAAATTTAGTAGAAGGAGTAACAAAAATATCCGCACTAGAAGATAAAGCTTCAAGTGACTCGAAGGCAGAAAATTTTAGAAAGTTAATCCTAGCAACGTCTAAAGATATTAGAGTTTTATTGGTTAAACTTGCAGACAGATTACATAACATGAGAACAATTCAATTTGTTAAAGATGAAAAAAAAATTATAAGAAAAGCTAAAGAAACGATGGAAATTTATGCACCACTAGCCGACAGAATGGGGATGAATAGGATAAGAGACGAATTGGAAGATTTATCATTCTCTGTATTAAATAAACCAGCAAGAGATTTAATTTTAGAAAGATTAAATTTCATTAAAAACAATAAAGAGGATACTTTTAAATCAATTTCTCAGGAATTAATTAGTCTTCTGAAAGAAAATGGAATTACTGCAACTATAGTCGGCAGAGAAAAAACTCCTTTTTCTATTTGGAGAAAAATGCAAAATAAAAAAGTTTCTTTAGAGCAGCTCTCTGATATAATTGGATTTAGAGTAATAGTTAAGAGTATCGAAGATTGTTACAAAACTTTAGGTATTTTTCATACTAAATTTTCGACAATACCTGGAAAGTTTAAAGATTATATTTCAACACCAAAAATTAATAATTATAAATCAATTCATACTGCTGTAATTGGTCCTCAAAAAAATAGAATTGAAATACAAATAAGAACTTATGAAATGAATGAATTTGCCCAAAGAGGTATTGCTTCACATTGGAAATATAAATCCTCTGAAAAATTTTCAGAATTATCCTGGAAAGAATATGACTGGTTAAGAGATTTAGTTGAAATTATTGAAGCCGGAACTAGCCCAGAACATTACTATGAATTTACAAAGCTTCAAATGTTTCAAGAGAATGTTTTTTGTTTTACTCCAAAGGGAGCGGTTATAAAATTACCACAAAAAGCGTCTCCCGTTGATTTTGCATATGCAGTTCATACTAAAATAGGAAATAGTGCAATCGGATGCAATATTAATGGCGCTCCTGCTACGTTGCAATCACTTTTAAAAAATGGAGACATGGTGGAAATTGTAACGTCAAAAAACGCATCTCCTTCTTTACATTGGCTTACATCTTCAAAAACAGGAAAAGCTCGATCTGCCATAAGAAGATATTGGCAAGACAAGTCTACTGAAAATTCAGGTGCATCAGAAAAAAATTATTCAAGCACAATAGAAGTTGATTTACCGCATAAACCTGGTGCACTAGGCCATATCAGTTCGTTAATTGGACTAAATAAGGGTAATATTATAAATATTGAGATGTTAAAAAGAAAGAGCGATTTTTTAACTTTTTCATTTGATTTACAGATTAAAGATTTGAAAAATTTTACAAACTTGATAAGTCAGATAAAACAAAGTGAATTAAAATTTAAAATAATTCGACATAAACAGAAAAAAAATGCTTTCATTAGAAGAATCTTTGAAAATTTTAAGAGAAACTAATGCTCTTTTAGAAGGTCATTTTATCTTATCTTCAGGATTACATAGCCCCAAATACATACAATGTGCTCAATTAATGAGCAAACCTGAATTGGCTAGTAAAATTTGCTTATCATTATCGGAAAAAATTCAAAATAAATTTGTAGAATTTGATTTAATTCTTTCCCCCGCAATGGGAGGTATTTTAGTGGGTTTTGAAATAGGTAGATTGTTAAAAAAAGAGACCATTTTTTCAGAAAGAGTTAATGGCGAATTTAAACTTAGAAGAGATTTTTCTATTAAAAAGAACCAAAAAGTTCTTATTATTGAAGACGTTATAACTACAGGTAAATCAAGTTTAGAGTGTGCAAATTTAGTTTTAGCTAATAAAGGCATTATAGTTGGTTATGCGTGTATAATAGATAGATCAAACGGTAAGTCTTCTATCAAAAACAAAATTGTTTCGCAGATCAAACTGGACATACCCACATATTCAGAAAAAGATTTACCAGATGATTTATCAGCAATTAAGGCTATAAAACCTGGAAGTAGAAACCTTTAATGAATAAAACTAGACTCGGAGTAAATATTGACCATGTAGCTACAGTAAGAAATGCTCGTGGTGAAAATTATCCAAGCCCATTACGGGCTGCTTTATTGGCTCAAAAGAACGGCGCGGACTCTATTACAATTCATTTAAGAGAGGATAGACGTCATATTAATGATGACGATTTAAAAAAGATTAAATCTAAATTAAAAATACCATTAAATTTAGAAATAGCTTCAACAAATGAAATGTTGTCAATCGCAATAAAGAGAAAACCTAAATTTATTTGTATTGTTCCAGAAAAAAGAAAAGAAATAACGACAGAGGGCGGTCTAAACTTAAAACACAAAAAGGGTTTTTTAAAAAAAATGATTCATAAATTAAAAAAGAATAAATCCAGGGTAAGTCTGTTTATAGAACCAAGTTTGAAAGATATTAAGGAAGCAAAAAATTTAAATGCTGACTGTGTAGAAATACATACGGGCAAGTTTTGTAATTTAATAAATGAAAATAAGAAATTTCATGCTGAAATAAAGAGAATTAAAAAAGCTGTGGATTTAGGAAATAAACTGGGATTAGAAGTTCACGCTGGTCATGGTTTAACTTTTAAGTCTGCTAAAATTTTATCAAAAGTTTCTGGAATAAAAGAATTTAACATTGGCCATTTTCTAATAGGCGAGTCAATTTATATTGGTTTAAAAAATACAATAAAACAATTCAAAAAAATCATAAAATGAAACTTCATGGCATAGGCACAGACATTGTTAAAATTAGCAGAGTTTCAAATTTAATCAAAAAAAAAAATTTCATAAAAAGATTATTTAACAGAGATGAAATTTTAAAATGTAAAAAAACCAATAACTCAGCTAATTGTTATGCTAAGCGTTTTGCTGCAAAAGAAGCTTTCTCAAAAGCTTTTGGAACTGGGATAACAAACGGAATAAATTTTAAAGAAATAGTAGTTTTAAATGAAAAAAATGGTAAGCCATATATAAAATTGTTAGATAAAACTAAAAAGATTGTTGATAAAAAGTTAAAGATTAAGAATTATAAAATTTCTTTATCTCTATCTGATGAAGATAAATATGCTGTTGCATTCGTAACAATATTCAAATGACAGGAAAAAAAATTAAACATATTATAATAGATAATTTAAAAACTGTAATGGGGGCCTTATTAATTGCAATTTTGATAAGATCTCTTATTATACAACCTTTTTATATTCCTTCCTCTTCAATGGAGCCAACTTTACTAATCGGTGATAGAATATTTGTATCCAAGTATTCTTATGGATATAGTAAACATTCTTTTCCTTTCAGTCCAAACTTTTCAAATAATCGCTTTTTATTTAAAAGCCCAGAACAAGGTGATTTAATAGTTTTCAAAACTCCTGCAGATAATAGGACTGATTATATTAAAAGATTGATTGGTAGAGCAGGAGATGAGATTCAATTTGTGGATGGTAATTTATTTATTAATGGTTCAAAAGTTATTAGAGAGGAAATCAAAATTACAGAACCAATTAGATGCGGAAATTTTATTTTAGAAACGAATACTTTCATTGAAACATTACCAAATGGGGTAAAGTATTTAGTGTCTTATAATAAACAGGGAACTTTAAAAAATACAAAAAAATATATAGTTCCTAAAGATCATCTTTTTCTCATGGGTGATAATCGTGACTGTTCGAAGGATAGTAGATTTTTAGATGATGTTGGATATGTAAATATTCTAAATCTTGTTGGTGAAGCAAAAATAATATTTTTCTCAAACGATACAAAAAATGGGAGTTTATTAAAATTTTGGAATTTGCAAAACTCTTTTAGATTTGAAAGAACTTTTCAAAAATTAAAATGACAAAATTACTAAATGAAATCGAAGGAATTTTGCAATACGAATTTAGAAATAAAGATTTACTCAAAAAAGCTCTTACACATAAAAGTTATAGTGAAAATAATAATGAAAAATTAGAATTTCTTGGGGATAGAGTTTTAGGTTTAGTAATTTCAAAAAAACTTTTAGAAAAATATCCAGATGAAAAAGAGGGAATAATTGATAAGAAATTTGCAAATCTTGTGAACAAAAAAACATGCGCAAATATTGCTAATACTTTAAATTTAAAAAGATTTATCTATTTAGGCGCTTCCCACAAAAATTTAGATAGATCAGGGGATAAAATATTATCTGACTGTCTTGAAGCTATAGTTGGGGCTATATATACAGATGGTGGTATAAAATCATCTGAAAAATTTATTTTAAATTCTTGGAATAGTTTTATAGACAAATCTGATATAACCCTTATCGATCCAAAAACAAGATTACAAGAATTTAGTTTAAAAAAATTTAAAATTTTACCTAAATATACTTTCTTTAAAAAGTCAGGACCTCAACATAAGCCATCTTTTAAAACTGAGGTACAAATTCCAGAATCAAAAAAAATCATTGGCACTGGATCATCAAAAAAAAAAGCACAACAAAATGCTGCTGAAAAACTAATAAAGATATTAAAGATATGAATTGGGAAGACGAATGTTATTTATTGTCTAAAAGAAAATTTAGAGAAAATGCAAATATAATAAATGTTTTTACTCAATCAAAAGGTAAGGTATCGGGAGTTGTTTATGGAGGAAATTCTAGAAAAATTAGAAATTATTTACAACTTTCAAACAAATTATTTATTATACATAATTCTAAAAGTGAAAATAAGTTGGGCTATTTTAAAACTGAATTATTGAAACCAATATCTCCACTATATTTTAACGACAAAAAAAGAACTACAGCATTACTCTCATTATGCTCAATGTTAAATGTTTTACTGCCAGAGGCTCAGCCTAATGAAAAAATTTATAAATCTTTTGATAATTTGATAAACTCGATTAATCTTAAAAATTGGATAATCTTATATATTTTTTTTGAATTAAATCTTATTAAAGATCTTGGTTATGATCCTAACTTAAATAAGTTTAAAGATGAAATTAAAGATGACCAAATTAAAAAGATTAAGATAGATGACTTTATTTATGAAATTCCAGAATTTCTTATCTCACACACTGTTACAGAAGAAATTTCTAAAGTGTTAATAAAAAAATCATTATACTTTACAAGAAACGTTATTCAAAATAAATTTTTTATTCCAAATAATTTAATATTTCCAAGATCAAGAATATTGTTAGAAAACTATTTTAATTAGAAGCTTTTATCTTTTTGGCAATCTCAATTGCAAAGTAGGTAACAATTGCACAAGCACCAGCTCTTTTGAATGCCATTAGACTTTCGATAATAGATTCTTCATTTAAAACTTTGTTTTTGATCGCAAATTTAATTGCACTGTATTCACCTGAAACTTGATAGGCAATTACTGGTATCTTAAAATTCTCTTTTATCTTACTTATAATATCAAGATATATTATTCCTGGTTTTACCATAACCATGTCAGCACCTTCTCTAAGATCAAACCCCACTTCTCTAAATAAATCAAATGAGTTTCTATAATCCATTTGATATGTTTTTTTATCTTTTTTTAGTTTTGATTTACTACCAACTGCCTCCCTAAACGGCCCATAAAAACTTGAAGCATATTTGACAGCGTAAGAGAGGATACTTACATCTGTTAATTTTTCTTTATCTAAAGCTTTTCTAATTAAACCTATTCTACCATCCATCATGTCAGAAGGTGCGATCACATCACAACCACATTTAGCTTGAAGAACTGCTTGCTTAACTAATATTTTTATAGTTTCATCATTATCGACTTTATTATTTATTAATATTCCATCATGTCCATGAGACGTATAAGGATCTAATGCTACATCACACATTACACCAATGTTTGGAAATCTACTTTTTATTAACCTTACGCTTCTACAAATTAAATTATTTGGATTTAAAGCCTCTGAACCATGTTTGTTTTTTTTGTTATTAGGTGTGTAAGGAAATAAAGCTACCATAGGTATTTTTAAACTTTTTACTTTTTTTAAAATTGATGGCAATTTATCGACTGAATATCTCTTTACATCGGGCATCGTTTTTATAGACTCAATTTTATTTTTCCCTTCCCTTACGAAAATGGGTAAAATCAGATCATTTTGAGAAATATTATTTTCAGTAACGAGATTTCTCAACCAATTATGTTTTCTTAATCTTCTAAGCCTTGTTTTTGGGTAAGAACCAATGATTTTCATCTAAATTCCCGATTATTTCTAGTTTAATGCGACAAATATATTATTATAATAAACTCAAGTGTAATCTAATAGTTATTATGAGCAATTTAAAACTAAATTCAATATTTAAAACCGTATGTATTGCCTCAGATCATGCAGGTTTTAATTTGAAAGAAGATATAAAAAATCATTTAGTAGACAACAAAGTATCCATATTTGATATTGGTCCATATACCAATAAATCAGTAGATTATCCTGATTATGCAAAAAAACTAGGAAATAGGATTAAACAAAAAAAAAGCGACATGGGTATACTAGTTTGTGGTTCAGGCACTGGAATGGCTATAAGCGCTAATAAAATCAAAACAATTAGAGCAGCAGTTTGCTATAATTTGAACTCTACTAGATTGTCTAGACAGCATAATAATGCTAATATAATTGCGTTAGGTGCAAGATTAACAAAAAAAAAATTATCTTTAAAATTAGTTGAAGTATTTTTAAGAACTAAATTTGAAGGTGGAAGACATTTAAGAAGGGTAAAAAAAATTTAGATATGTCAATAGCGGTAAAATTAAATAAATACTTAAATAGTTTTTTTAAATTAAATTTAAGAGATGCTGATAAGGAACTGTATAAGTCAATAGAAGATGAGTTTTCAAGACAACAAAACCATATAGAATTAATAGCATCTGAGAATATTGTTTCTAAAGCAGTTCTTGAAGCTCAAGGTTCAGTGTTAACTAATAAATATGCTGAGGGGTATCCAGGTAAAAGATATTACGGTGGCTGTGAACATGTTGATGTCTCAGAAAATTTAGCTATTGAAAGAGCAAAAAAATTATTTGATTGTAAATTTGCAAACGTTCAACCTCATTCAGGAGCTCAAGCAAACGGAGCAGTTTATTTAGCCCTATTAAAACCTGGCGATACTACTCTTGCAATGAGTTTGAATTCTGGTGGACATTTAACACATGGAGCTAAACCAGCTCAGTCTGGAAAATGGTTTAATGCACTTCACTACGAGGTAGAAGAAGAGACTGGTCTAATTGACTATGAGAGTGTTGAAAAAATTGCATTGGAAAAAAAACCAAAACTTATAATTGCAGGTGGAAGTGCATATTCAAGAATTATAGATTTTAAAAAGTTCAGAGAAATTTGTGATAAAGTTGGTGCATATCTTCTTGTTGATATGGCACATTTTTCAGGACTAGTGGCTGGGGGTGCTTATCCTAATCCTACTAAATATGCTGATGTGGTTACTTCTACTACGCATAAAGTTTTAAGAGGTCCGCGAGGAGGAATTATACTAACTAATAGAGAGGATTTAATTAAAAAATTTAATAGCGCTATTTTTCCTGGATTACAAGGAGGACCATTGATGCATGTAATTGCTGCAAAAGCCGTATGTTTTAAAGAAGCCCTTTCACAAGATTTCAAAGAATACACAAGAAATGTTATTAACAATGCAAAAGTACTTTCCGAAAGATTAACAGAAAAAGGTTTTAAAATCTTTTCTGGAGGAACTGATACACATTTAATGTTGATAGACTTAAGATCTTTTGGTGTCACTGGTAAAGATGCACAAGCTTCTCTGGGAAGAGCTAACATTACTTGTAATAAAAACGGAATACCTTTTGATAGTGAAAGTCCAATGATTACATCTGGAATTAGATTGGGTACACCTGCATGCACTACACGTGGGTTTGGCGCTGAAGAATTTAAATTAGTGGGTGACTTAATTTTTAAAGTAGTCGAGGGACTGAGTAAAAATAAAGAAAATAATTCCAAAATTGAAAAGGAAGTTCAAAAAGAAATAATAAAATTATGCTCTTCCTTCCCCATATACAGAAGTTAAGATAATTATGCTTTGTCCTTTTTGTAGAGAAAAAGATACATCGGTAGTGGACTCTAGACCAACAGAGGATGGTACAGCTATAAGAAGGAGAAGATTATGTGGGTGTGATAGAAAAGAGAGATTTACCACCTTTGAACGGGTTCAATTTCAAGAATTAACAGTAATAAAGGGCAACGGTAAAAGAGAGCCTTTTGATAGAGACAAAATTTCAAAATCTATTAGAATAGCAACACGTAAAAGACCTATAGACTCTGAATCAATAGAAAAATTTATTTCAAAAATAGTTAGAAATCTTGAAGGACTGGGTGAAAGTGAGATACCTACACCGACCATAGGTAAATTTATTATGGATGGTCTTTCTTCATTAGATAAAGTTGCCTATGTGCGTTTTGCCTCTGTTTACAAGAACTTCAAAGAGGCAAAAGATTTTGAAGATTTTGTAGGTAATATTAATGAAAACAAGTCATAATTTTTTTTCAAATTTAGCATTTAATTTAGCTGAAACTCATATAGGAAGAACAGGAACTAACCCTTCTGTTGGATGTGTCGTAGTAAAAAATAATTCAGTAATAAGTACAGGTATTACTGCTATAAATGGTAGACCGCACGCTGAGTTCAACGCCCTAAATAAGAATATTAATTTTAGAGACTCTGAAATGTATTTAACTTTAGAACCTTGCACCCATTATGGAAAAACGCCTCCATGTACAGATTTGATTAAAAGAAAAAAAATTAAACAAGTATATTACTCTTACGATGATCCAGATCTTAGAACCACTAAAAACGCTAAACAAATTAAACCTCTTCCATGTTTAGCCATAAAATTTATTATTTTTGAATTACATTTAGATCCAGGTACAACTAAGTCGCCCTCATTTTCTCTATCTTTATCATCTACCAGGATAAACATCTTACCTTTTTTAGCGTCACGTAATATAGATGGAATTGAAGAAAA
>CACCBT010000024.1 GCA_902544345.1 uncultured Pelagibacteraceae bacterium | reverse complement strand
AAAAAAAAATGTCTTTTTCTTGGTTATAACGAAAAAAAAACAATATTAATTGATTTTTTAGAAAGAAGTGGTGTCGACGTAGTCCATACTAGTGATCATTTGACCATGAGTAATGCAGAAACTTTTGATATAATAATTTCATTTGGTTATACAAAATTAATAAATATTAATTTTTTAAAAAAATTAAAAAGACCTCCTGTTAATTTACATATGTCATTTTTGCCCTTTAATAGAGGTGCCCATCCGAATTTTTGGTCATTTGTTGAAAACACACCAAAAGGAATTACAATTCACGAAATTTCAAAGGGTGTTGATGATGGTGATATTATATTTCAAAAAAAATTTAAATTAGATCCCTCCTTAGAAAAATTTTCTACATTCAAAAAAACTTACAACTATTTATTTAACGCTTTAGAAAATTTATTTATTGAAAATTTTGAAAAAATTATTAATTATAATTACTCTACAAAAAGGCAAGGTAAATTTTTTACATTCCATCTTTCAAAAGCCTTGCCAAAAAATCTCATTGATTGGGATACAAATATTCTTAAATATCTAAATAACCGAGATCAAATATAATAAGTAAAATTTTGCTTTACTTAAACTTTATTAATTGTATACTGTTCAAATATTGAACAAATTATGAAAAAAAACCAAGACCACTTTGAAGTGCTGAGAAAAATCAACTCTAATCCAGAGGCAACTCAAAGAAAGCTTGCATCTGAATTAAACTTTAGTCTTGGAAAATTAAATTATTGTCTCAAGGCATTAAAAGCTAAAGGATTAATAAAATTACAAAATTTTAAAAGAAATCCCAAAAAGATGCAATATTTTTATGTGTTAACAGCAAAAGGAATATCAGAAAAAACAAATCTAACCATCAAGTTTATGAAAAGAAAAATGAAAGAATATGATGAGTTAAGAAAAGAAATAGATTTAAAAAAAGAATAACAAATTGTTTCAATGAATTATATTTTTTCTTCTGGCCTTCCGAGATCTGGAACAGCTTTATTATCTAAAGCTTTATATGAGAGCAATCAAGCATCTGTGGCTGTAGGCCCTAATGTAGAAATTTATAGATTTCTAAGAAACAAGTTAATTAGAAAATATGGAAGTCTATCTTTAAAAAAAAAAAATAAAGATTTTTCACCATTTCAGGATTATTTTGGTTCAGATGAAAATCAAGAACTTTTAAAATTGGTATTAAATGGAAATTTAAATGAAAAATTTGATAAAAAAGAATGGAAATTATTTCTTCACAAATCTCAAACAAGAAGAGACCACGATAGTGAGGACTTAATAAAATATTTTTCAAATTTAAAAGCAGATTCTTTTAAAAAAATTATTTTAAATTTGATAAAAATTATAAAAAAAAAAAGAAAATTAAGAAAAACTAAAAAAAACAAAAAATCATATTATGGTTTTCATGAATCTTGGAATATCTGTTTTTTAAAATCACTTGCCCACTCTTTCCCAAAAGCAAAATTTTTTGTAGTTATAAGAGACCCAAGATCTGTTTATGCTTCTCTAAGTAAAAATGCAGAGAAGAGACCAGAGCTAAGAGTTCAGCTTCTGAGTTTTTGTAGACAATTTAGAAAATATATTATTTTATCAAATTATTTTTTAAGTTTACCAATTTTTAAAAAAAGATTTATGATAATTAAATTTGAGGATTTAGTTACGAGCCCAAACCAATATTTAAAAAAAATTTGTAAATTTTTGCAAATAAATTTTAATAAAAATATGGTTGATCCAGGTAAATATTATGATTTTGTCACAAAAAAAAATTGGATACCACATTCTGCTTTTAATAGTAAATTTCCTAAATTAAACAATAATCCAATACATAAGTGGAAAAATTATCTTACAAAATATGAAGTAAAGACAATTGAATTTTTATGTCAAAAAGAAATGCAATCTATTAATTACAGACCTAAATATGACATTAAAAAAAAGGATATATCAAACATTTTTAAATTCTTAAAACAGGATTATAATAAAAAAGCTAACTGGAGAACTGATCTTCAAAATTTTTCAAAAGATAAAAGCATTGAAACTTTTAGATATAAGTTTTTAGAGGGTAAAATAAAAAAAAAAAATGAAATTTTCAAAAAAAGTTTTTTATTTGATGATAACTCATTAAGTTGCTTAAAATCTCACTACCATCTGCAAAGGAAAAATGTATAAAAAAATTCTTAACTGGTATCAGATACTCCAAATATTAGTTCCAATTGATAGGTACTTAAATAATAACGGTATTCATAAAGCTTACAAAATTTTAAAATCTTTTTACAAAGGTTCAAAAATATTAGTTTTTAATAAAAATCTTAAAGCTGGATATTGGTCAGTTCCACTTGCCTGGGAAGTAATCGAAGCAAAATTAAAATCACCTAATGGTAAAATAATTGCAGATTATTTTAGAAATCCAATAGAGGTTTGGTCTAATAGTTGTTCTTTTGTTGGGAAAATAAAAAAAAAAGGACTCATTAAACACCTAAATTTTGACAAAAGGAGACCAAACGAAACATTATTTCATTACAGAAATCAGTTTAGAGAAAATGTTGGTGAGTGGGGTTTCTCTTTGCCATATAATAAAGTAAAAAAATTACCCGAGGGTAATTACCATGTTTCATTAAAAACAAAGTTACAAAAAAAAAATATGTTATGTGCCTACTACAAAAAAAGAGGAGATATTAAAGATACATTGTTGCTAGCTTCACATTTTGATCATCCTTATCAAGCAAATGATGGCATAGTTGGAAGTATTGCAGCTTTTGAAGTCATCAAAAGATTGCCGAAAAAAACAAAATTAAGCTACGCAGCTTTAGCTGCTCCAGAAATAGTAGGATCAGTTTTTTTTGCAAGTAAATACTCCAAAAAAGAAAATATAAAAAATGCAATTATGACTTCTTTTTCAGCGGTTAAAAGCAATATGGTTTACGCAAGATCTGCAAGTAAAAATAATTTTATAGATAAAGTTTTTAGCCATGTTTTAAATTTTAGAAAAAAAAGTAGAATTGTAGATTTTAGAGGAATTATTGGTGCAGATGAAATTGCTTTTGACAACGTCGCAGTTAATGTCCCATGTGGTTCATTTTATAGGTGGCCTCATAAAAATTATCACTCTTCAAAGGACGATATAACAAATGTTGATAAAAAAAGCTTTCAAGAGACTTGTGATATTTTCCAAGAACTTATTTATATATTAGAAAATAATTCACTTTTTTTCTCAAAATTTAAGGTTTTACCAAAACTTTCTCATCCAAAACTAAACTTATATATAGCTCCAAGAGTTTGGAAAGACTCAACTGAAGATGAAGAATATAAAACATTATTCAAGTACATCAAAAACAAAGATATGAAACATGCTTGTGTAAAAGCAGCAGCAAATATCAACGTTCTGCAATCATTAATCTCAGCTTCAGCCGATGGCAGGATTTCTATTTTTGATTTAGCTGAAAGATGTAAAATGCCATTCATTTTTGTGAATGAATATATCAAAATGTGGGAGAAAAAAAATTTAATAAGAAGAAAATGGATAAATCCATTCAAAATAAATCAAAATAATGATCAGATATAGTAGACAATTAATTTCATCTAGCGATATTAAAACAGTTAATCAGGTTTTAAAATCAGATTTTTTAACTCAAGGACCAAAATCAATCTTATTTGAAAAGAAATTAAGTTCAAAATTTAATGTAAAATATTCAACATCTTGTAATAGCGCTACTAGCGCATTACATCTAGCGTGTTTAGCCTTAGGAGTGAAAAAGGGAGATCACGTTTGGACTTGTACTAATTCATTTGTTGCTAGCGCAAGTTGCGCGTTGCACTGTGGAGCAAAAATCGATCTTGTAGATATAAATTCTGAAACTTATAATTTAGATATAAACTCATTATTAAAAAAATTAAAAATTGCTTACAAGAAAAAAAAACTACCGAAAGTTTTGATACCAGTCCATTTTGCTGGTTTACCATGTGAAATGAGAGAAATACATAAATTATCAAAAAAATATAAATTCAAAATTATAGAGGACGCATCACATGCAGTGGGAGCGAAATATTATGGATCGAAAATTGGAAGTTGTAAATATAGCGATATCACAATTTTTAGTTTCCATCCCGTAAAAATTATGACTACTGCAGAGGGTGGTGCGGCGCTAACTAATTCTAAAGAACTTGATTTCAAACTTAAATTTTATAGATCTCATGGAATTACGAAAGAAAGAAAATTCTTGAATAAAAGAAATAAAGCGAATTGGTATTATGAATGTAAAGATCTTGGTTTTAATTATAGATTAAATGATATCCAAAGTGCTTTGGGGATATCACAACTCAAAAAAGTTAACAAATGGTTGTTATATAGAAATAAATTAGCTAAAAATTATCAGAAGAAACTAAAAAATTTACCAATAGAATTTTTTTCAAGTAAAAAAGAATTTTATTCCTCATACCATTTGTTCATAATCAAAATACTTAAAAATAAAAAAGGATTAACTAGAGATAATCTTTTTAAATATCTCCATAAGAAAAATATTCAAACAAATGTTCATTATATACCAATTCATACTCACCCATTTTATAAAAAATTAGGGTTTAAAAGCAAAAATTTTCCTAACGCAGAACATTATTTTAAAAATTGTTTATCTCTACCAATGCATGTAGCACTAAAATTTTCTGATCAAAATAAAGTAATTAATCTAATTAAAAAATTTTTTAAATGAACATTTCAATAGGCACAGCTCAGTTTATGAATAATTATGGTGTTAATAGGGTTCTTAAAAACTTTAATTTTTACGAAAAAAGCAAACTTATTAAAAGCGCACAAGTAAATAAAGTACTCAATATTGATACAGCTTTTTCGTACGGGAACGCTCATAAAGAACTTGGAAAAATAGGAATTAAAAAATTTAAAGTAACAACAAAACTTCCAATATTGTCAATTAAAACAAAAAATCTTGAAAAAAAAATTACTAATTTAATTTTACAAGCAATAAAAGATCTTAAAATTACAAAAATCGATACATTACTTATTCATAGCTATAAAAATTTCGTCGAGCTAAATAAACGAAAATATTTAGAGACTCTTAAAAAGATTAAATCAAAAGGCCTTGTAAGAAATATCGGTATTTCTCTTTACAAATCAAACGAGGTAAATAAGATACTAGAATTTTGGAGGCCTGATGTAATACAGCTTCCATACAACGTTTTTGATAGAGATATAGAAGTAAAAAAAATTTTGCCTCTTCTTAAAAGAAAAAAAATTAAAATTCAAATAAGGTCAGTTTTTTTACAAGGATTATTAACAAGAATAAAAAGACCAAAAAAATTTTCAAAATGGAAAAAGTATTTCGACATATGGTTTAAATGGTGCCAAAAAAATCAAATAGAACCAAAAATAGCTGCATTATTATTTGTTAAAAATAATAAAATTATAGACAAAATTATTTTAGGTTTCGAAAGCTCCGATCAATTGAAAGACATATTAAAAATTAGAAAAATAAAAAAACGATATTCATTTCCAAAAATCAAATGTAAAGATAGGAAACTTTTAGATCCATCTAATTGGAGTAAATTGATTTAGCCATATGAAAATAATTACAATAGTGCAGGCAAGACTTAACTCAAAGAGGTTACCTAATAAAGTTTTTAAAAAATTTAATAATCAATCTGTTGTTGAGATTTTGGCAAAAAAACTTTTAAATTCTAAAAAAATAGGAACAGTGGTATTTGCTATTCCATCAAACTCAAGTCAAAAAAAATTATTAAATTACTTAAAAAATAACAATTTAAATTATTTTGAAGGAAGTGAAAAAAATGTTTTAGATCGTTTTTATAAAACTGCTAAAAAATATTCTGCAGATAAAATTATAAGAATAACTGCAGATTGCCCTCTTCTAGATATTGAATTATTAGAAAAAATTTTATTTTTTTCAAAAAAAAATCATCAATACGATTATGTGAGCAATACTTTGAACCCAACATATCCAGACGGTTTAGATATAGAAATTTTTTCAATGAAAGCATTAACTCAAGCGTGGAAAAAATCTAGAACGAACCAAGAAAAAGAACATGTAACCAAATATTTGAAAGAGAGTAATGAAATAAAAAAATTTAGTTTTGAGAATAATAAAAACTATTCTCACTTTAGATGGACATTGGATACTAAAGAAGATTTTAAAGTTTTAAATAAAATTTTTAAAAAATTTAAAAGAAATAAAAATTTTAAATGGGAGTCAGCTTTAAGGTTTTGTTTGGATAATGAGCATTTAATGACTAATAGAAATATTTTAAGAAATTATAAATCTTCTTCCTTAAAAGAAAAATATTGGGAAAAAGCAAAAAAATTTATACCAGGTCAAAATTCTATGATTTCTAAACATCCTGATCTTTATTCACCAAGTCTTTGGCCTACATATTTTAAAAAAGCGAAAGGTTGTATGGTTTGGTCGCTAGATAATAAGAAATTTTTTGATTTATCTATAATGAGCGCTGGAACTAATATTTTAGGTTATGCTAATAATGCAATTAATAAAAGTGTAATTTCTAGTTTAAAAAATGGAAATATATCTACTTTAAACTCATATGAAGAAGTTCTTTTAGCAGAGAAATTAATTTCAATTAATCCATGGGCTGAAAAGGTTTTATTTTCGAGAACAGGCGGTGAAGCAAATGCAATTGCGGTCAGACTAGCGCGAGCTTACACTGGTAAAGATAAAATTGCTATTTGTGGTTATCACGGTTGGCACGACTGGTATCTAGCTGCATCAAAATCTAACGAAAAAAAAATTAAAAAAGAACAATTGCCATTCTATACTTCAATTGGAGTACCTAAGTCACTATTAAATTCAATCATACCTTTTGAGTATAACAATTTGAGTAGTTTAAAAAATATAATATCAAAAAATAAAGATATTGGTGTTATTAAAATGGAAGTCGAAAGAAATGAAAAACCCAAAGCAAACTATCTAAATGAGGTTAGAAAAATCGCATCGAAAAACAATATAGTTTTAATTTTTGACGAGTGCACGACAGGATTTAGAGAAACTTTCGGAGGAATTTATAAAAAATACAAAGTAATTCCTGATATTGCGATATTTGGTAAAGCACTGGGCAACGGTTATCCAATCACTGCTATTGTCGGAAAAAAAGATTTAATGAATATGAAAGAAAAAACCTTCATTAGCTCAACGTTTTGGACAGAAAGAGTAGGTCCTGTAGCAGCTCTTAAAACCTTAGAAATTATGGAAAAAACTCAGTCATGGAAAAAAATCTCGGAAAAAGGAGCTAAAATTATGAATTTTTGGAAAAGAATTGCTAAAAAAAATAGAATAATCATTAAAGTTCAAGGCATTCCATCGCTATGTAATTTTCAGTTTAAAAGTCAATACCATGAAATTTATAAAAATTTCATAACTCAAGAAATGTTAAAAAAAGGTTTTCTGGCAAACAATATAGTTTATTCTAGTATTTCCCATTCAGATAAAATTTTAAAAAAATATTTTGAATATTTTGAGGAAGTTTTTGAGAATATCAATAATTTGAATAAAGATGATATTGTCAATCTTAAATTAAAAGGAAATTCTACGATTAGCTTTAGAAAATAGATATGAAAAAAATTACAATACGAGATTTGACGTCTACAATGCATAATAAAAGATTTGTAGATTTATTCCAAAGAAATAAAGTTATAAAAAAATTAATTAAAAATAACCCTATAATTTTTGATATTGGCGCATGTGAAGGACAAACAATTATTGAAATGGTAAAAAATTTCAAAAAATGTACAATTCATTCTTTTGAAGCGAATAAAAATTTATTACCTCATCTACATTATGTGAAAAATAAATATAAGAAAAATTCTAAAATTTTGATTAATCCAGTCGCAATAGGGGATAAAAAAAAGAAAGTACCATTCTATCTCCATCAAGATCAATCTCAAAGCAGTCTTTTAAAAATAAATTTTAAATCAAAGCTTTTTGTTAAGATGAAAAAATTTAGAAAGAAAAAAAAATTCTTAAAAGAAAATAATGTAAAAACGTATGTTCCTCAAATAACTTTAGATTATTATTGTAAATATAATAAAATAAAAAAAATCGATATTCTTAAATCTGATACACAAGGTTGTGATTTAAATGTTTTAAGAGGAGCGAAAAAAATTCTTTCCAACACATCAATTTTGATAGTGGAAATAAATTTCATTGATTACTATGAAAAAATAAATTCTTTCTATGAATTTGAGAAAATATTAAGGAAAAATTTTTATTTTTGGGATATATCAATGATTTACAAGAATCCAAAATGGGGTTCTACTGATTTTGTTGATGCTATCTATATAAATAAGAGACTTTATGAAAATATTTTAAAAAAATAAAATTATGAAAGATTTAAAAATTTTAAAAAAAAATTTTTTATTAGCAAAGAAAAAAATTTTTCCTTTAAACAGAAGTATAACTGGAAATGGTACGTTAAACACACTCAAGATTATTAAAAATAAAATTCCACAATTAAAGATAATAAAGATAAAATCAAATACAAACGTTTTTGATTGGAAAGTGCCACCAGAATGGAATATTAGCAAAGCATATATTTTAGATAAGAACAAAAAAAAAATATTAGACCTTAAAAAAAACAATCTTCATATCGTAGGCTATTCCAATCCAGTAAATAAGTTTTTTAGTAAAAGAGAATTATTTAAACGCCTTCATTCTTTACCTAATCAAGCAAACGCAATACCATATGTAACTTCTTACTATAAAAAATATTGGGGATTTTGTTTGACTGAGTCACAAAAAAAAGAAATAAAGAAAAAATATTATGATTCCGATAAATTTAAAGTTGTGATTAAATCTCAATTTAATAAAAGAGGAAATCTCAATTATGGTGAATTAGTCGTACCTGGAAAATCAAAACAAGAAATACTAATATCAACTTATATTTGTCATCCATCAATGGCTAACAATGAATTATCAGGCCCAATAGTGTCGATGACTTTAGCCCAGTATTTTTTGAAAATAAAAAATTTAAAGAAAACTCTAAGATTTATTTTCATACCAGAAACTATAGGATCAATAAGTTATTTAAGTAAAAATCTGAAAAAATTAAAAAAAAATGTAATCGCTGGGTATAATTTAAGTTGTATTGGTGATGAAAGAATGCACTCGTGCATGTTTTCAAAATATTCTAATTCTATTTCAGATAAAGCCTTGAGATCAGCTTATAAAAGTTTGAATATAAATTATAAAAGACACTCATTTTTGAAAAGGGGCTCTGATGAAAGACAATTTAACTCTCCTGGAATAGACCTACCAATCGCATCAATATTCAGAACAAAATATGCAGAATACCCTGAATATCATACTTCACTAGATGATTTTAAATTAGTTTCCATAAGAGGTTTAATGGGAGGTTTTAAGGTAGCTAAAAAAGCAATTAACTTGATACTAGAGCAAATTTACCCAAAAAATAAAATTTTATGCGAACCTCACATGAGCAAAAGAAAACTTTATCCAACCTTATCAAAAAAAGATACAAATTATTTTTCGGAAAGTATTATGGATTTTTTACAATATGCAGATGGAAAAAATAATATAAACGAAATTTCAGTTTTAATTAAAAAAAACTTAAAATTTACAATCAATATTTATAATTTATTATTAGAAAAGAAATTAATAGAAATTTAAATGTTTGGTGAAAATGAACTTTATAAGTTTTTTAAGAGTTTAAAATTTAAAGAAGAATTTATTATAATTCATCCTGATTTGCTTTCTTTTTATCAATTTAAAGTAAAAGTAGATAAATTTTGGGAGGTTTTAAATTTTTGCATTGGAAGTAAAAAAACATATATCGTTCCAACTTTTAACTTTAAAAAAAGTATTTCTTGGAAATGCAACGAAACTCCAAGCGAGTCTGGATATTTGACTGAATATTTAAGAAAAATTTCAAAAAAAAGGACTATTCATCCAATTCACTCTGTATCGGTTTTAGGTCCAAAATTTAAAGAAATACCAGATCATGAATCTCTCTCGAGTTTTGGTAAAAATTCTACTTGGGAATGGTTATGTGAAAATAATCATGTAAGAAATTTATCTATAGGAAGTGAATTTATTGAGGGTGCAACAATTTGCCATTATCCAGAAGAAAAATTACAAGTTCCTTATAGAAAATATATAAAGTTAAAACAAAAAGTTTTTGACAAAAAAAATAAACAAATAAAAAAATTTTTTCTATATTTTGCAAGGAAAAAAGGAATAGAAAATAATTGGAGCAAATGTTTAAGAAAACTTAGGAAAAATAAAATTATACTTTATAAAAAAAACAATTTAAATATTCCGATATTTTCTATGAATGCTGCTTCCACCACAAAATTTATTATCAAGGAACTTAGGAAAGATAATCGCTTTGTTATTGAATAAGATATTCCTTTGAGTTGAGTTTTTTAACATTTTTAGATTTATCTAATAAATTTTGCACGTAAGAATTTTTTTTATTTCGGTTAATTTGTATAATACCTTTTTTACTTTTATAATTTTTATTTTTTTTAAGAAAATTTAAAATATTATTTTCAACTCCTCTTTCGAATACTCTGCA
Organism: uncultured Pelagibacteraceae bacterium; assembly: GCA_902544345.1. Classification (GTDB taxonomy): domain Bacteria; phylum Pseudomonadota; class Alphaproteobacteria; order Pelagibacterales; family Pelagibacteraceae; genus Pelagilacustribacter. Next base: position 2,222 of record CACCBT010000024.1, on the reverse strand, counting down.
GCTAAGTAAAAAATGTTTTATAATAAATTTTTTTTTCAAAATAGTAATTGAAATTAATCCGATAATTCCATAATCTCCAAATTTATCCTTCATTGATACTTCATAAATTTTATTATTTTTTGTTTTAAGTAAATTTAAAATATTAGATTTTGTTAATCTTTGATGACTTGTATTAAATTGGTTTGTTCTCAGAAACATTTCTTCCGCTCTCTCAAAGTTTTTTAGATTATCTATTTTTAATTTGATATTTAGACTACTAATCCACTTCTTATCATTAAAATACTTTTTCCTATCTTCAGTTCTGTTTTTCTCTTGCTTATAATAAAGAGTTCTTAATTTATCAGTTTTTGTAATTTTATTTATCGATAAAAGTGGAAAATTATTAAAAGCATCATTTAAATCTAAAATATTGTCAGGATAAGGAAAAATATTTATATTTTTAACATCAGATTTGACTATATGTCTCTCGTATTTACTATCATCGATAAATAATGAATTTTCTGCTCTAAGGTTTAATTCTTCAATTATTTTTTTTACATTTTTATTTTTTGGCTCCCAGTTTACTTTTATTGAAGAAAAATCATTTAAAGAAAGTGACATGTATTTATTATTGATAAAAACTTTTTTAATATTATTTAAATCATTTTTACTGCAAATTGCTAACAACACTCCGCTATTTCTAAGAAATTTCAATCTATTTTGAAAGTCACTGAAGATGTTACCTTTGATAGAATTCGGACCAAGTTCCAAATTTTCAGGTTTTAATTCACCTGCTTCTCCTCCCCACAAAGTATTATCCAAATCTAATATTATTAATTTTATTTTTTTGTAATTAATTATATCAATTAAAATTTTAGAGGCATGATTTGCAAGAAAGTTTATGTATTCAAAGTTATAATTATTATTTGTTAGATATTTAGTTTTGTGGTTAAAAATTTCAATTTTATTATTATTTTTAAGTAAGCTATAATTTGGATCCACAATTATGATATTATTTAGATTTGAAATTTTAGATGTAAAAAAAACATTGGTAAAATTTATTAACCAGTTTTTTCCATTTTTTATAAAATTGTGGTTTCCGAAATAAATATCTTTTGTATCCATTGGCCATAAAAAGAAAATTATTTTTTGACTTTTTTTTGAGAGAAATTCTATTTTTTTGGCAAATGAAGAAATTTCATTTTCAAATTTTTTTTGACTCACTTTTCCTTCTACTTCAAATCTTTTATAATTTGAAAATGTTTTTTCAATTTGAGATAAAAAAATGATTGTTTTATTGATATGACTTTTTGTATCTATCATACATATATTTAAATTATCTTGATTATTAGCTTTGACTTTCAAATTAATTTTCTTTTTTAAGGATTTATTAAGATTTGAAATAAACTGTGAAGCGGTAAAGTCAGAGTTAATTAGAAGATCAATTTTATTTTTCATTTTTTTTTCTAATTTGTTCTACTAGCTTTGAAAAACTTATATTTTGAAATTTAAAAAAGAATTTTTCATCTAAAAAATTTGGTGATTTTGCCTTATTTTTTTTAAGTTCTTTTTCTAGAATGGAAAAAAAGTTTACTATATCAATAGAATCGAATTCTGATTTAGATCCTTTAACTGTTAATTTAAGTGAAAACTTCTTTTTGATATTATCACTAATGTCTTTTAAGTGCATATAAGAAGACTTTAAAATATTTTGATAATTAAGTTTCATTTTAAAATTTTTATAGCAGTATTTAAAAAATTATTATAATTAAAATTATTATTCATTAAATGAAATGTTTTCCTTGTATAATGAATTCCCAATCTTGGGTTATGTATGATTATATTTTTTGATTTACGGTTAATGAATTGACAAAGTTTCTCTTGAATAATTTTACCCATTTTGTAATTAAAGAATTTGGTTTGTTTCGAATTCACAATTTCACTAGATGGAACATATATTTTATACTTTTTATCAGCAGTCAAACAATTGATAATATTTTTAAGAAAAATTGAATAAACATTTATGAATTTTAGTAAATTTTTTGTTTCAAAATACTCATCTGAAATCTCAAAAATTTTTGGAGTAGGGAAGAAGTAAATATAATTAAATATTTTTAATTTTTGTTTTATGCTGTTTCTTCTTAAAATTTTTTCATTAAATTTAAAGCACTTTAATGTTTTATATTCTTTACAAAGTTTCTTAGCATCTTTTAAATTATTGTTGAAAGTAAATGTAACATCAA
>CACCBT010000023.1 GCA_902544345.1 uncultured Pelagibacteraceae bacterium | reverse complement strand
TGTTTTAGCTAAAAAATTGATCTAATTTGGAATGAATATACTCATAAATCGGTTAAAATAGAGTGTTTTAGAACGGTCTAGAAGCAGTAATATTCAATATTTCTAGAAGCTTTGCATATTAGGAATATACCGTTTAAATGGCCATAGAGGGCTTTTTTTTTGCAATTAGTGATTTTAGAGTACAACCGACAGATGTGTGGATAAAAAATACAATGAAATAGGGGACAATAGACCCGATCGCCCGCCAAATAACAATTCTAGAGCGTTATACCCTCCTTTTGAAGCAAAAATCTCTTAGTTTTAACTCCTCCTTTGCCTGAATAGCCACCAAGCGATCCATCAGATCTAATCACTCTATGGCAAGGTATTTTGGGTGCATAGGGGTTTTTTCCTATAGCATTGGCTACAGCACGCACAGCTAGAGGTCTTCTTATAGCTTTTGCCACTTGTGAGTACGTTTTTACTCTTCCACGAGGTATTTTCCTCAAATAAGACCATACTTTTAGCTGAAATTTAGTTCCTACTAGCTTCATTAGTCAAATATTAAGAAAATAGTTAAAGATATGCCTATTATTAGGGTTATTATTAAGCCTAGAGCGATCATTTTTTTGCCTTTTGTACTCGAGTTAGTCCAGAAGTATGAAATTCCATAAACAGCTACTATAAATATTACGATGGGAAGAATAAATTTTATCATGATCTTTAAAATTATACGTATTGACATCTAAAATCACTTATTATATTATTTCCGATAATTAATGGTTATCGGAAATTATGAAAGATTTAACAACTGAAATTAAAAAACTTGAAATTGAGACTTTAGATAATCTTAAGCTATCTAAAGCAAAAAATACTATTCGAGCCTATAAGTCTGATTTTAATGACTTTGTACTATTTTGCACAAAACATGGGATGAAAAGTATGCCTTCAGATCCAAAGATAGTATCTTTCTATCTAACACACCTATCAAAACAATTTAAATACAGTACTTTAAAAAGACGTTTAGCGTCTATAAATGTTATGCATAGATACAAAGGCCATTATTTAGATACTAAACACCCAATAATCGTTGAAAATTTATTGGGCATAAAAAGACAAATAGGAGTTCATCAAAAAGCAAAAAAACCATTATTATTCAATGACATAAAACAAATTATTAAAGTAATAAATGACTCTAAAGTGAATGAATTCAAAAAATTAAGGGATAAATCTTTGATTTTAGTCGGTTTTTCAGGGGGATTTAGAAGATCTGAGCTTGTAGCCATTACTAGAGATGATGTTGAATTCGTCAACGAAGGAGTAAAAATCTTTGTTAAAAAATCAAAATCTGATCAATCCGGAGAAGGAATGACTAAAGCAATACCCTCTTTCAAATACACAGAATATTGCCCAGTTATTCATCTTAAAAATTGGATGATTGAGAATAAAAATGATTTAGTTTTTCCTATATCAGATAAAAATGTAGCTTTAATAATAAAGAAACATGTTCTAAGTGCAGGTTTAGACGAAAAAAAATATGCTGGTCACAGTCTTAGATCAGGTTTTGCCACAACAACAGCTGAATATGGGGCTGATGAAAGAAACATTATGGCCATGACCGGCCATAAATCAGTTGATATGGTTCGAAGATATATCAAAGAAGCTGACTTGTTTAAAAATAATGCATTAAATAAAATTTCAAATAAATGAAAAATATATTTAAAAAGATTTATTATAAAAAGTACTCGAAGACCTCCTACTCTATCAGCGGCGTTGATTTAATTATTGATAGAATGTTTTCTAAAGTGAAAAAAGGAATTTATATTGATTTAGGATGCAACCATCCAATAAAACATAATAATACTTACTTACTTCATAAAAGAGGATGGGAAGGAATAAATATAGACGCAGATGAAAAATCTATTGAGGAATTTCAAAATTTTAGGAAAAAAGACCATAATGTAAGTGCTATAATAAGCAATAAAAAAGATCAAATAAAATATTATTTTTATCATGAAAGATCAGCTCTTAATACAGTAGACGCAAAGTTAGTAAAAAGAAGAAAAGCAAAACCTAAAAGAATTATTGTAAGAGAGACGACAACTTTAAATAATATAATAGAAAATTCTCCTTATAAAAAATCTAAATTAAATTTGCTTAGTATAGATATAGAAAATCATGAATACGAAGCATTAAAAAATTTTAAATTTAAGAAATATGAGATAGATTGTATTGTAATCGAAATCTTAAATACTTCAAATAAAGAAATAGAAACACATAATCAATCTTTAGATTTTATACTTAAGAGCAATGTTTTTAAACTTTTGAAAAAAAACAATTATAAATTAATAAATTGGGTTAACTCCGACCTTGTTTTTGTGAATAAAAGATTTAAAATTTAAACTAATTGTAAGATATTTTTTGACAAAATAGTAAAATCTTCTCTATACAAGTATTTATAATTTCTTAGGTGATGAGTATAGAATTTGTAAAATTCTTCATTTTTTTTTGTCAAAAATATCTATTATTTTAGTATTAAATGAAGAGGCAATGTGAGCTGGAGAGCCGTGACAGGCAATAACTAATTCTGCTTTTTTTATAATTAGTTTTAAATCTGTAAAAGATAAATTATCTAAAATTATTATCTTTTTATCATTTATAGTAAAAGTACCATTTTTATTAAATTTTTCTTTAACACCATCAATCAAACTATTTGTTTCAGCTCCAGCAGATATGACTAAGTCTTTTTGGCATTTTGTTACAAATTCCTCTATAAAACCGCACATTTGAACTGTTGAGGCATTAATAGGCTTGAAATTTCTAAATTTTCGCCTTCCTCTATACGCTTCTGTAATCCACTTTTCATCTAAATGTAAATGATAAAATGATTTTTCAGGAATTTTGTTTATTATATCTAAATTTGACTTTATTTTTTCACTATCAAAAATATCTAAATCTTTATCAGAATAATCAATATCAATCTTTCTTAATATAAATTTAAATTCTTCTATCCTTGATTTTGAATCTTTAATAAAAAGAATATTATCTTTAAAATTGAAAAATATTTTTTTATATATTTTTTTTGTTACAGTCATGATCTTTAATTTTGCTTTAGAAATAACACATGCAAAAATAGACCTCTTTTTTCCATCCAATGAAAGAATACAATCAAAATGGCTTTTAATCATTGAATGAAAGAAAGAAATTTTTTTTATAAATTTTTTTGGATACAGTTCAGCATTATCAACTAAACTATAATTCTTAACATATTCATAATTTTGCTCAGAACATATAACAGTAATTTCGGATTCTGGCTTATTTCTTTTTATTGATTTAATTAATATACAGCTAAGTATAAAATCCCCTACCCTATCTGTTCGGAAAATAAGAAACTTTTTCATTAATCATGCCAAAGATATTTTTTTTTATCCACTCTACCTAAGGTTTTGTTAATAATAAAATCAGCAACTAACGTTGAATTAAAATATTTCATATACTTTTTCTTACCATTTTTCGCAATAGATTTTCTTAGCTTTTCATCTCTAGAGATTTTTAAAATCTTTTCAGATAAATCACTTATGTTTTTGTAAAAAACCATTTCTGAATTCTCAAAAAAATCTCTGTATTGTGTTTTTTCATCAATTAAACACACCAAACCATTGCCAACGATTTGTGTAATTCTGTCACTACTGTAATATTTAATTGCTTCGCCTCTACTTAAATTTAGGCCCATTTTTGCATTAGCAATTGTTTTAAAATAATGATCTGCCCAAATGGGTTGAATTTTATCTATCCCATAAATATCAAATTTAACATCTGGTGTTTTTTCAGATAAATTTTTTAAAAATGTAACTCTATCGTCAATCTTACCAGATTTTAAAACTCCTCGATGAACGCCGTGACTGAGGGCAAAAAAAACGTCAACATTACATGGTTTTAAAAAATTATTTAATGTTTCAAAAGAGTTATCGCTAGGATTTGGTATATAAAAATTATTATTTTTTTTTGGCAAGAAATTTAATACAGAAGGACTCGTAGTAACAAAAGAGGCATCTAAATGCTCAATCTTATCAAGTATTCGATTTTTATTTCTTTCATAATCAGGCCCTTTTTTATTTAAAGGATCTAAAAACCATTGACCAAATTTTACATTTGGATAATCATTTCTTAATTCAGATATTTGATCTGCAGATATTAGGTCGGCATGTCCAAGCATAATTATATCTGGTTTATAATTATAACAAGTTTTTCTTAGTTTTTCATTTAAGGTCTTAGCACCTTTAAAGTCTTTAAAATTTTTATAATATTTTTGAATATCTCTGTCACTAAAGCCTAAAACACTATGACCTAGTCTTATAAATCCATTGTTTATTCTCCTACCTGTATTAAAAAAAAGTCTACCGTCTAGTCTTTCGTTAAAATTAGTAATATGTAAAATTCTCAAATTTTTAAGATTTCTTTTAGTATTTATCTTTTTTAAGTAGCTTATTTTTTCTGACCTATAATTATCAATTGATGCTGCCACATAAGAATGTGTTAGGTAAAAATTCTTAATTGATAATTTTTGAAGTTTTTTCCTTAATTTATCGTTTTTAATCAGTAAATTGATCGTTCTTGTTAATTCTTTTGTATTTAATTTTTTAAGAATTTTAGCATCAGTAACAGTTTCTGGAAGACCCCCTTTATTTGTAATTATTACAGCACAACCATTCGCTGACGCTTCTAAGCTTGTTCTGCCAAATGGTTCTTCCCAACGAGAACAAGCAACAGCTATACTTGTTTTTTTAAAAATTGATATAACTTCATTATGTTTTTTAAATCCAAGAATGTGAGCTCTATTATGATTAAGAATAATTTTTTCTCTTTTTTCATCACCAATTATTTTTGCCTTCCAATTTGGATTTTTATTAAGAACTTTTTTTATAGCGGATGCAAAAACATCATAGCCTTTTGCTTTATTAAGTTTCCCAACAAATGTAATCCATTTTTCTTTTTTATTTATCAGGTCAAGAGATCCCTTTGATGCAGATTGGTGAAAAATTAGCAACTTTTCACTATTAACAAATTTATTCTCTAAGCCTTCCAAAAATCTTTTTTTTGACCATGAACTATTAAATATAATTTTATAACAAGTTTTTAGTAGATTTTTTCTTTCTTGTATAGTTTGAGATCCATCCATGGACAAAGGATCATTATGAAAATATAAAGTAAATATTTTCTTTTTTATTTCTTTTGATAATATTTGAATATAACTTGGTCTATTATGAATTTCTATTATTGTTGAGTCATTTTTTTTTTCAAGCTGAATAAATTTCGTTACATAATTTTTTGTTTGGCTAGAAAAAAGATTTTTTCTTAAACTTATATTCACATATCTTAAATTAAATATTTTCTTAAAATCAGTATTTCCAAATACTGTAATATTTTTTTTGAATTTACTTATTTTAGTAGTTTCGTATACAAACAAAGATACAGCACCTGGATACTCAGGAGAAAAATTCTCTTTATATGGTAGTAGTACTGAGATTTTCATTTTTTATCTTATTTCTAAATGTTCTATTGTTCTTTATATAATATTCTCTAGAAATTGCCTCTTTTTTTGAATTATATTTTTCCTTATATATTAGTTTCCATTTTCTGCCTCTAGTAAATTTAGCTCCTTTATTACTATTATGAAGAGCGATTCTTTTAGCCAAATTATTTGTGTATCCTACATACGTAACTGATCTTCTGCTCAAAGACTTGAGCATATAAACATAAAAACTCATTTTAATTTAATAACCTTTAGACTCAGACTTCTCTTTAGTACCCTTGATTTTTTCTATGACTTTCTTAGCTCCAGAGCTCATAAATCTTTGGTCAGCACCTACGGTGACTAAATTAAACCCCTTAGAAATCATCTTTTGAGCATATTCAGCAGTACCATTATGAATACCGGCCAATAAATTTCTTTTTTTTGCTGCTTCTAAAATTTTGAGTATTTCTTTATAGGCTGTGGTGTTTTCAGGCTTATCAAACCCTGGTTCATCACCAACCGCCAAACTAAGATCTGCAGGACCAATATAAATTCCGTCTAAATTTGGTGTATCCAATATTTCTTCTAATTTTTCTAAAGCTTCTTTCGTTTCAATCATTGCAAGTTTTAATATTTCATTATCAGCATGTTTGGCATAATCGCTTCCACCATACAAAAGTCCTCTTATAGGTCCGAAGCTTCTATAGCCTTTAGATGGGTATAAACAAGCTTGCACAAAATTTTCGGCCTCTTTTCTGTTGCTTACCATTGGACAAATTATTCCATAGCAACCCGCATCTAATATTTTCATAATTTGACCAGGTTCGTTCCAATTTACTCTTGCTAAGGGAGTAGTTTCAGTAGTTGAGATAGCTTGAAGCATATTTAATGCATTAGGATAATCAATGACCCCATGTTGCATATCGATCGTACATGAATCCCAACCTTGATGAGCCATTACTTCAGCAGAAAATGCACTAGGTATTTGCAACCAACCATTAATGATTGGTTTGCCCTCTTTAAACATCTTTTTTAATTTGTTCTTTCTCATTCGTAGGAAATTCCAAAGTGAGTATATTTTATATTTAAATAATCTTTAATCGCCATTGACCCACCTTCTCTTCCATAACCAGTTTGTTTAATTCCACCAAATGGTGCCTCTGCAACTGCAACAACTGGTGTATTAACTGCGACACAGCCTGTTTCTAGTTTTTCAGATGCTTGATTTGCTTTTTTTAAATCTGTTGTATACACATAACTCGCCAAACCTAGGTCATTATCATTAGCTCTCTTCATTACCTCATCAAAATTTTTAAAACTTAGAATTGGTACTATAGGACCAAAAGGTTCTTCTTTCATAACTGTAAAGTTATCTTTAATATTATCAAAAATTGTTGGTTCATAATAATATCCTTTATTAAAGTTTGCAGCCCTTCTACCACCCAATAGAACTTTACCTCCCTCTTTTTTTGTTACTTCAACCAATTTTTCTACACCTTCCAATCTTTCTTTTGTGCATAAAGGTCCAAGTAATGTATCTTTATCCATACCATTTCCCATTTTTAATTTCTTAGTTTTTTGAACCATAAGATCTGCAAACTCATCTTTTTTATTCTCATGAATGTAAAATCTGTTAGGTGAGATGCAAACTTGACCGTTATTTCTAAATTTAGCTGTTATAGCCATATCTGTTACTTTATTTAAGTCTACATCATCAAAAACAATAAATGGAGAATGTCCGCTTAATTCCATCGTTACTCTTTGCACTTTATCAGCGGCTTGTTTAAGAATTAGCTTACCTACTCTTGTTGATCCTGTAATAGATATCTTTTTTACTATATCCGACTGAATTAATTCAGATGAAATACCTGCTGGATCACCAGATAATAAATTTACTACACCAGGTGGAACGCCAGCTTCTTTACAAATATCAACTATTTCCATAACACTGCCTGGAGTGATTACATCAGGTTTTACTATAACTGAACATCCAGCAGCTAAAGCGGTAGAAATCTTTCTTGATGCTAAAATTACAGGAAAATTCCAAGGAACTAGTGCTGCTACTACGCCAACAGGCTGATAAATCACATGTATTTTTGTATTTGGAAAACGACTTTGGTTGATTTCGCCAAAAATTCTTTTTGTTTCTTCTGAGTTCCATTCAAATATGTCAGCTGCACCGCCTACTTCACCCGCACCTTCAGTAAGAGGTTTACCTACTTCTAAAGTTAACCATTTTGATAAAGTATCTACTTTTTTTCTCATTAGTTCTGAAATTTTTCTAATAACTTTTGATCTTTCCCATGGCGAGGTGTTTCTCCAAATTTCCAAACCTTTTTCTGCTGATTTAAGAGCTCTCTGAATATCTTTACTATTTGCCTTAGACGCTTTTCCAATTATTTCTTCGGTAGCTGGATTAATTACTTCATAAGTTTCACTACTTGATGATTGTTGCCATTTACCATCAATAAACTGACCAAATTTCTCGTACATAAATTATATATAATTATTGAATATATTAAGTTAATTAACTATCTTATAAAGAATTTATGAAAAACATTCAACTTACTTGTGCTCACGCGCTCGTTAAATTCCTTACAAAACAAAAAATTTTAATTGATGGAAAGAAAGAACCATTATTTCCTGGTGCATTTGGAATTTTCGGTCACGGAAATGTAGCGTGCTTAGGTCAAGCACTTGAGGAAAACAAAAAAGAACTTCCTACATGGAGAGGTCATCATGAGCAAAATATGGCTCTTACAGGAATAGCTTATTCAAGAGCGAAAAGAAGAAAACAAATCTTTATTGCAACAAGTTCAGTTGGGCCTGGTTCTACAAATATGATTACTGCGGCAGCTGTTGCGATGAGTAATAGACTTCCAATTTTATTTTTACCTGGTGATACTTTTGCTAATAGGATGCCAGATCCAGTTTTACAACAGGTTGAGCATTTTAATAATCCTGGGGTTACGCAAAATGATGGATTTAAACCGGTAGTTAGATACTTTGATAGAATTACTCGTCCTGAGCAAATAATCTCTACTTTACCTCAGGCAATTGAAGTTATGCTTGATCCTGCTGATTGTGGCCCAGCATGTATCTCTTTAAGTCAAGATGTCCAAGGCGAAGTATTCGATTACCCTGAAGAGTTTTTTAAAGAGAGAGTTCATTCTATTAGACGTCCACGTCCAGATGATTATCAAATAAAAAAAGCAGCTGAGGTAATTAAATCCTCAAAAAATCCAATAATAATTTCAGGAGGAGGAGTATTTTACTCTGATGCAATGGATGAATTATCTAATTTTGCAAAAAAACATAATATACCAGTAACGCAAACCGTCATGGGTTATTCTACTATGAAAAGAGATCATTCTCACTTTTTAGGACCAATAGGTGGCCTTGGTGGTAAAGCTGCAAATAATATGGCAAAAAAAACAGATTTAGCTATAGCAGTAGGTACTAAGCTGGCAGATTTTACTACAGGATCTTGGGCAAATTTTGAAAATCCAAATTTCAAACTAGTATCTATAAATGCAGCAAGATTTGATGCAAATAAACATATGGCACAAGCTGTAGTTGGTGATGCTAAGGTTTCATTGTCTGAATTATCTTTAGTCCTTGGAAGTTGGAAAGCAGAGAACAGCTGGAATAAAAAAGCACAATCAGAATTAAAAAATTGGAATGAATATGTAGACAAAGAAAGCGGTCCTACTAATCAAAAATTACCTAGTTATGCTCATGCAGTTGGAGCAATTTATAGAAATTCTGACCCATCAGATATAGCAGTAACTGCGGCAGGCGGTTTAGTAGGAGAAGTCGTGCAAGTTTGGCGACCAAGAGAATTAAATACTCATGAAACTGAATGGGGTTTTAGTTGTATGAGTTATGAAATTTCAGGAGCTCTGGGGATTAAAATGGCAAACCCAAATAAAGAAGTTATAGCATTTGTTGGAGATGGATCATATTTACTTTACAATTCAGATATTTACAGTTCAGTCATTACTAATAATAAATTAATTATAATAGTTTGCGATAACGGTGGCCATGCGGTTATTAATAGACTTCAATTGTATAAGGGTGGTAAGGAATTTAATTGTTTGTTAAAAAGTTCGAAAACTCCTAATCTTGTTCCAGTTGATTTTGCTTCGCATGCAAAAAGTATGGGCGCAGAGGGAGAGCAAGTAAAATCAATATCTGAACTAGAAGAGGCCTTTAAGAGAGCAAAAAAATCCAAGAAAACGTATGTTATAAGTATTCATACCGATGGATATCAATGGCTAGAAGGTTCTGCATACTGGGAAAGCCCTACTCTTTCAATACCAAAGACTAAAGAAAATGAAAGAGCCCTAAAAGAACACCTAGAAGGGAAGAAAAAACAGAGAAAAGGTGTATAAACCTTCTAATGGGAAAAATTTATAAAGTCGGTCTGATTGGCTGTGGTCATATAGCTGAAACTTATTTTAGAGCACATAAATATTTCAATAACTTTAAGATAATTAAATGTGCTGATATTAACAAATTCGCAGCTCAAAAGTGTGCAAAAACTTATAAGATAATTTCAGTTTCGGTCAATGAACTACTTAAAGATAAAGAAATTCAAGTTATTTTAAACTTAACAATTCCTAATGCACATTATTTAATATCTAAAAAATCATTACTTAATGGTAAACACGTTTACTCTGAAAAGCCATTAGCGGTTTCATTTAAAGATGGAAAAGAACTTATAAAAATAGCAAAAAGAAAAAAACTTTTTATAGGAAATGCTCCTGATACTTTTTTAGGTGGAGGTAATCAAAAAGCAAGAGAACTTTTAGACAAAAAGGTAATAGGTAAAGTGAAGTTTGGCACAGGAATATTTGCTTATCCAGGAATACAATCCTATCATCCTAATCCAGAGCCTTGGTTTGCTAAAAAAGGAGGAGGACCAGTTATAGACATGGGTCCATATTATTTAACTGCTTTAGTAAATTTATTAGGTCCAGCTAAAGAGGTAACAAGTTTAAGCTCAAAAGGAGTAAATAAGCGAACTATCGGTATAGGACCAAAAAAAGGAAAAAAATTTAAAGTAGAATGTCCAACAACTTATTTTTCCACTATAAAATTTCATAATGGTACGATAGTTAGGTTAACTTTATCTTTTGATGTTATTTCTCATCTAAGGAACCATATAGAACTTTACGGAGAAAACGGTTCTATGATAGTTCCAGATCCAAATATGTTTGGCGGAACAGTTTTAATCAGTAAAAAATTAGGTAGTTCATGGCAAAATTATCAAACCAATAAAATGACCTTGGGAAAAATAAATATAAGAACCCAAAGCTCTAGAGCCAATGAGTCTCCCACAAACGCAAATTATAGAGGCGTTGGTTTATCAGAAATGATTAATTCAATTCAGAATAAGAGAGCGCATAGGTGTAATGGAAATTTATCTCTTCACGTTTTAAATATTATAGAGGCTATTCATTTATCTGCAAGAAATAATAAAAAACAAAGAATTTCTATTAAATGTGAAAAGCCAAAACCTTTTTTAAATAAAGAAGTTAAATCAATAATTAAATAAAACTTTGTCTACTTAAAATAGCAGCACCCCTTACACCACTTGCGTCTCCATATTTTGGTTTTAAAAATACTGTTTTAAGATTAGGTTCATTTATAAATGATGATGTTTTTTTTTTAATTTGATCTAAAAAATCTATTTCATTAGAAATTCCACCACCGAAAACAATGGCATCTGGATCAAGAGTTGTTATTATTATTACTAAACATCTTGCTAAAATATCCTTATAATCGTTTATGAATAAAGTGGAGTTACGATCCTTTTTTTTATATCTGTTAAAAATTTCTTTTGCTGAAATTTTTTCATTAAATTGTTCATTAAATCTTTTCTCTATTGATTTACCAGATAGATAACCTTCTAGTCTGTTTGAAAAATTTAAAATTTTATCAGATTTTAAGTTAGGTGTATTTGTAAGTGGTATTTGATTTAAGCTCCACTCTCCTCCTAAACCATTTGCTCCAGAAATTATTTTTTTATTAATTACTAGTCCACCTCCACAGCCCGATCCTAATATAATTCCAAATACTGTTTCATAATGACTAGCTGATCCATCAAAAGCCTCGGATAAACAAAAACAATTAGCATCATTTTCAGAAAGAAAATTATTATTTATTTTTAATTTCAAATCTTTTATTAGGTTTTTATTATTTAACCATTGAGAGTTATGTGCATTTTTTATTAATCCTGTAGTTTTATCTATTGCTCCGGGATGGCATATACCTACATTAAATTTTCCGGATTTATTTTCCAATTTTTTTATAATTTCAGTGATTGAAATTATTGTGTTTTCATAATCTTTGGGTGTTTGAACTCTGTCTCTTTTTAACTCTATATTATTATCATCTAAAAGAACGTACTCTATTTTAGTTGCGCCTAAATCTATTCCTATTTGCATTAATTAGCTGAAGACCTGTTCATTTCTTGAAGCTCAACTTCTAATTTATTTAACTCTTCACCACCAGCCATCATACTTAAAAGTTTTTCTCTAGAAATATCTTTTTTTTCATATGTTCCTAAACTTTTTCCCCTATTTAATACAGTAAAACTATTTCCAACTGGATAAGCATGATGAACATTATGTGTTATTAAAATCACTGCTAATCCCTGAGAAGCGGCTTTTACTATATATTTTAAAACAACTGAAGCTTGATGCACTCCGAGAGCAGATGTGGGCTCATCTAAAACAAGAACCTTTGCTCCGAAGTATATAGCCCTACTTATTGCTAAACACTGTCTTTCGCCACCCGACATCGTTCCGACAGCCTGAGATGGATCTCTAACATCGATACCTATCTGCCCCATTCTCTCTGCAGCTATTTTATTTGCTTTTTCTATATCAAACGTTTTAAAAAACGGTGGCCCTTTCATTGGTTCTCTTCCCATAAAAAAGTTTCTTGTTACACTCATCAAAGAGACCAAAGCTAGATCTTGATACACGGTAGCTATGCCCATATCTAATGCATCTTTAGGACTGTCAAATATTGTTTTTTTTCCCTCAACAATAATTTCACCTTCATCAGGCCTGTGTACTCCAGCTAATGTTTTAATTAAAGTTGATTTACCTGCACCGTTATCGCCAAGAAGACACATAATTTCACCTTTTTTTAATTTCATAGTTACATCTTTAAGAGCTATTACTTTCCCAAAAAATTTACTTATGTTATTAAATTGCACTAAATATTCTGACATTATTTGCTTTCTGTTACCTTTCTTCTTATATAATTATTAAAGATCACCGCAATTAACATCATTGCTCCTAAAAAAACTTTAAACCAGTCTGTATCTACATCAGTGTAAAATATCCCCATTGATACTGTTCCGAAAATCAAAGCTCCAAATGCTGCGCCTATTGCTGAACCATAACCACCAGTTAATAAACATCCTCCAACAACTGCGGCTGCAATAGCTTCTAATTCCTTTAAGGTTCCACGCATTGTATCAGCTGAACCAGCGTCTAAAACTTGAATAGTAGCAAAAATAGTCGCTGCTACTGCAGTACCTATAAATAAGCTTATTTTTACTCTACCAACTGGGACTCCAACATTGTTAGCACCATTTTTATCTCCTCCAGATGCAAATATCCAATTTCCGTATCTTGTTTTCATAAGTATCCATGTTGTGATGATTGCTAAAATTATGAACCATATTACAGATGGCGGTATTCCTGTAGCGAGTGGAGTTCCGTCAGTTCTTAATGCGATCAGATTCATAGAACCTAGCCAAGTAAAAACCCATTTAAAAGTATCAGTTGCGAATATCCATGCTAATGGATCATCTTCTATTAAAACTCTAAGGCCTGGAACTTGAGTTCGACCGGTTATCAATCTTGTTATAGCTAAAGTTGCTCCTCTTAAAATAAAAAGCATTGCAAGAGTTACGATAAATGATGGCAAGCCTGTTCTTACCACTAATATTCCATTAAAATAACCCACTAGTACTGCCATTGAGAATGCAAAAATAATACTCATCCATAATGGCCACCCCCAATAAATTGCTGGAATAGCTATACATATACCTGCAAATCCAATCATTGATCCAATAGATAGATCAAATTCTCCTCCTATCATTAACATAGCTGCTGCAATAGCTATTATTCCTAGATTAGCTGAGACATCTAAGAAGTTTAATATTCCATATGCACTAAACATTCCTGTATCTCCAGCTACTATACCAAAAAATATAAATACAAGTATAGCTCCACCAAGAGCACCAAGTTCGGGTCTATTTAACAATAACCTTAATTTAGAAACTTTTTTGAGTCTTTCATCCTGATTGAAATCAGTTTTTGTTTCAATACTTTTAGACTTTGTTGACATATAAAAAAACTTAAAAAAAAAGG
>CACCBT010000022.1 GCA_902544345.1 uncultured Pelagibacteraceae bacterium | reverse complement strand
TCAAATATTTAATTAAAGCTTGTATATCTTGAGGGTCAATATTAGGCATGTCTCCCTGTAGATTTACAATTATTTCAGCTTCACTATTTAAAGTTTCTTTAAAAACTTCAAAAACTCGATCTGTTCCTGTTTCATGATTATCTTTTGTCAATATGCCTTTCCCACCAAATTTTTTAACTAGATCAACAATTTTTTGATCAGGTGATGCTACAAAGACCTCACCTGAATTAGACTTGATTGCTGCTTCGTAAACATGAAGAATCATCTCTTTATTGTTTATCAGTTTTAGAGGTTTATTTGGTAACCTCTTAGCGTCTAATCTTGATGGTATTATTATTGCAGTTTTGTTCATAATTATGCGTCTTAGAGACGCAAAAAAATTTGGTAATTTTAAGTTTTTTTTTAAAAACTCATGTTATACGTCTAAGTAGTATTTACCAAAATTATGGATAGTTTTGAAATAAATAAAATAATAGCTGCAGTACTTCTAACTGCTTTAATTGTTATTGGTATTGGAAAATTTACCGACATATTATTTCATGTAAAAAAACCAGAGCAGTCTGCTTATAAAGTTGAAGGTTTGGAGGTGGCCACAGCTAATGTAGCAGCAGAAACAGATACAAAAACACCTGAGGTTGTTGACATAAAAGCACTACTGGCTATGGGAGATTTAGCTCATGGTGAAAAAGTTTTTAAAAAATGTAGCGCTTGCCACATGATTGCTGCTGGCGGAAAAAATATGATTGGTCCTAATTTATGGAATGTGATCGGAAGAACAGCTGCTTCTGTGAGCGATTATAAATATTCTAAAGCAATGGTTGCTTATGCTAAAGAATGGTCTTTTGAAGAAATGAATAGCTATTTAATAAAACCACAAGCATATATTAAAGGGACTAAAATGGCTTTTGCTGGTCTTAGAAAAGAAAAAGATAGAGCGTCAGTAATTTTATATATGAATTCAAAAGGCGATAATCCAAAACCTTTACCTTAATCAAGACACCATTTAATAATACTTTTTTGGGCATGCACTCTATTTAATGCTTGTCTCCAAACCACTGATTGCTTTCCATCTATTACCTCATTTGTAACCTCTTCGCCTCTTCCGACAGGAAGACAATGCATAAAAATAGCATCAGAATTTGCCTTGCTCATTAATTTCTCATTAACTTGGTAAGGTCTTAAAGTTTTCTTTTTAGAAATTTTATTAACTTTATCATTCATTGAGATCCATTTATCGGTCATTACACAATCAGCGCCTGTAACCGCTTCTATAGGTTTAGTAGTAATTGTTAACTTTACTTTCTCCTTTTTCGCTAGGTTCAATATACTTTTATTTGGAGAATATTTTTTTGGACAACCAATATTAAGTTTAAAATTAAATTTACCAGCAGCTTCTATTAATGAATTTGACATATTATTATTGCCATCTCCAATCCAAGAAACAGTTTTGCCCTCAATAGAACCATTGCTTTCTTCGTAAGTAAGAATATCAGACATAATTTGACATGGATGACTTAAATTGGAAAGACCGTTGATAATTGGGATATCTAAATGCTTTCCGAACTCCTCTAAATTTTTGTGAGATGAGGTTCTCAACATAATGATATCTACATACTCCGATAGAACTTTTGCTGTATCTTTTAAAGTCTCGTCTCCCTTCCCGTAATGTATTCCATCTGGATTTAAAATAATTGATGATCCACCAAGTTGTTTAACAGCGATGTCAAATGACATTCTGGTTCTTGTTGAGGGTTTCTCAAAAATCATAGCCATCGACTTGCCTTCAAAGGGCTTGTCTTCATCAGGCGAAGATTTATTTAATTCAGATCTATTTTGTTTTCTCCTCTTTGCTTCTTCAATAATCCCTCTAAGCTCTACTGAAGAACAGTCAGAGATATTTATAAAGTTTTTCATTTAATATTTTTTGCAAACTTTCTCTATTATTTTTAAACCTAAGTTTATTTCGCTCTTTGTTACATTCAAAGGGGGCAAAAGTCTGACAACATTTTCAGCAGCTCTCACTGTCAATAAATTATTATCTAAAAGTTTTTGAATAAATTTAGCTTGATTTACATGAAGACAAAGTCCAATGAGCAGTCCTTTACCTCTTACTTCTTTAATAACTTTAGGATACTTATTTTTAATTTTATCAAGTTGATTTATAAAATATTTTCCATTTTTGCTAACATTGTTTAAGAAGCCTTTTTTAAACATTACATCCATGACTGCATTACCTGCGCTCATGGCTAGAGGGTTTCCTCCAAAAGTTGATCCATGGGTTCCGGGCTTCATGCCTGATGCTACTTTTTTATTTACTAAAACTGCACCTATTGGAAAACCACCGCCAATTCCTTTTGCTATTGGGACAATATCGGGTTTAATTTTTGCATATTCAAATGCAAAGAATTTACCACTTCTTCCGACTCCGCATTGTACTTCATCAAGAATTAATAAAATTTTTTTCTTATTACATAGTTTTCTTAAGCCTTTGAGGCAAAAATCTGGAATAACTTTAATGCCCCCTTCTCCCATGATTGTCTCAACCATGATAGCAGCAGTTCTGCTTGTTATCGCATTTTCTAAACCTTTGTGATCACCAAAGTTAAAGTGATCAAAACCATCTACTTTAGGTTTAAAACCTTCAATAGCTTTTTTACTGTTACTAGCAAAAATAGCTGCGATAGTTCTTCCATGGAAACTATTATTAATGCAAAGAACTCTATTTTTTCTTGGTTGACCTTTTGAATAAAAGTACCTTCTAGCAAATTTTATAGCTGCTTCCGTTGCTTCAGCACCCGAATTTTGAAAAGTAACATAATCTGCAAAAGTTTTTTGAGCTATTCTTTTTGCCAATCTCTCTTGCTCAGGGATAGTAAAAACGTTTGAAACGTGCCATAAATTTTTAGACTGCTTACTTATTGATTTAATTAAATGGTCATTGGCATGACCAAGGCAGTTAACAGCAATTCCTTGGACGAAATCTAAATATTTCTTTCCATTTGTTGCATATAAAAAACTTCCTTTTCCCTTGGAAAAAGAGATTTTCTTTCTATTATAGGTATTTAAAATTTTGCTCATGATTTTATTTTATAGCCTTTTTTATACAATAAATAACAAACAAGCCAGCTAACAAAGCCTAAAGCAGTTAAATATACTAAACCAATAGAAATTGAACCGTCTGACGTGCCAATAAAACTATATCTAAAACCATCAATCATGTAAAAAAAAGGATTTACTTTACTTACTGCTTGCAAAAAATCAGGAAGTCTCTCTATTGAATAAAAAGTACCTGATAAGAAAGATAATGGAACTATCACAAAATTAGTGACGGTTGCCATATGATCGAATTTTTCAGCCCATAGTCCAGCGATTATTCCTATGTTTCCTAAAACAAAAGAAGAAAGCAAAGTAAAGGCTATAAGCGTTAAATAGTTTTTTATTTCGATATCTATAATTAATTTAAATACAATTATCGAAACTATTCCAATTAATACACTTCTCGTTACAGCCGCAAGAGAAACCGAGATCGTAACTTCCCCGGCAGATAGAGGAGCGAATAATAAATCAACTATAGTTCCGTCAATTTTTTTAATCATAAAAGATGATGATGAGTGAGAAAAAGATTGTTGGATAACTTGCATCGAAATCAACCCTGGCGCTAAAAAAGTTATAAAAGGCACTCCAAGGACATCTCCTCTATCTGCTCCAATCGCTAAAGATAAAACAAGTAAAAAGAGTAATGATGAAACTAGTGGAGAAAAAATAGTTTGTATCCACACAATTAAGAATCTTAAAACTTCTTTTTTGTATAAAGTCCATGTTCCATACCAATTAACTAATCCGAATCTTCTCTTTCCAATTTTATATTTTTTCGAAATTTCAACCATTGATAGTCTTATAACCTGTTATTAAAAAAACTGTGCAAAACTAAAACTACTCACAGCTTTGATGCATTTTAATGTTTTAAGCCCCAATATTATGTCCTAAGTTTTTAATAATTACTAAATATTGTAATTATATACTATGAGTTGGACAGAAGAAAAAGTCGCTAAATTAAAAGAACTCTGGTCTAAAGGGCATACTGCAAGTCAGATAGCCGAAGCATTAGGTGACACCACTAGAAACGCAGTAATTGGGAAAGCTCATAGGTTAAATTTAGAAGCTAGAGCGCCTTCTAAGCAATCTAATTCGCCTAGAACCAATGATAACAAGCAAATTAGAAGAGGACCTGCTCCAACATCAAGAAAAGCTAAATTTCAATCAATTTTATTAGATAAAAACTTCGAGCCAGAAAACCCTAAATCACTAGAAGAACTTACAGATGAAACATGCAAGTGGCCTATAGGTCATCCCAACGAGGAAAAATTCTATTTTTGTGGTAGAAAACCTGAAGGAGATTTTCCTTATTGCAAACTTCATGTTTTGTATGCCTTTCAACCTAAAAACCAAAAAGACGATGATCTTGGTGATGAGATACCAGAATTTATCGAGAAAAAAGTTAAAGCCTCGTCTGTTTAACAAAATTTTAACATTACAATCATATAATTGATTATGAAGTTTATTAAAAAATACCTTAAATGGTTAAGTACTTTTTTAGTTCTTACAGGTATTTTATTAACAAATTTGAATATGTACCCAGTAAATATAATGTTTCATGGAGCGGGAGTTGTTGGTTGGACAATTGCAGGTTTTATTTCTAAGGATAAAGCAATATTAACCAATTTTGGATTACAGATTCCATTATTTATTATTGGTTTTTATCAAATTTTGGTTCCGTAAGTTCGGGACACTTCAACACATTTTTTATGAGGAAAATAAAAACAATATTATTTGTTTGTACTGGAAACTCTGCGAGAAGCATAATAGCGGAAAGTATTGTAAATAATAATTTCCGAAATCAATTCATAGCATTTAGCGCTGGAAGTAATCCTTCAGGAAAAATCAATCCCTACATTAAAGAGTATCTTGAAGGAAAAAAATTTAATTTAGCTACGTATTATTCGAAAAATTTTGATGAATTTTTAAAAAATGATATTGATATTGATTACGTGATTACAGTTTGTAATAACGCCAATAAAGAAGTTTGTCCTGTATGGCCCAAAAAAAAGACCATTACGCACTGGGACATCGCTGACCCTGTTGAAAAAATTAAAAAAACTAAAAATAAAGATAAAATAAATTTAATAGCTGAAGAAACTTATAATATAATTAATGAAAAAATTAAACATTGGGTAAAAAATGAAAAGTAAAAAGATATTTATTGGTGAATTTATAGGAAGTTGTTTTTTAGTCATGATTATTGTTGGTTCAGGTATTATGGCTCAAAATCTAACTGATGATATCGCTGTAATGTTAATAGCGAATACTTTAGCTACAGGTGCAGGATTATTTGTTCTGATTACTTCAATCGGTGATATCTCCGGCGCACATTTCAATCCTGTCGTTACTTTAGCAATGTATTTTACCAACAAGATTAAAAAAAATTTAATTATCACTTATATCTCTGCTCAAATCTTAGGTTGCATGTTAGGGGTAATGTTAGCAAATTTTATGTTTGATCTTCCTTTGTTGCAGCTTTCACAGAAGATAAGACCTGGAATAAATATTTTTACAGCTGAGATCATTGCAACTTTTGGATTAATTTTTGTGATATTTGGATCTTTAAAGAGCGGCAAACTTGCGGTCGCTTCATCAGTAGCTACTTTTATAACAGCGGGGTATTGGTTTACCTCTTCAACTTCTTTTGCAAATCCAGCGGTAGCAATCGCAAGAACTTTTACAGACACATTTACTGGAATTAATTACTTAAATACTCCTAGCTATATCATTGCTGAAATTGTTGGCGGAATACTAGCTGTCTATTTAATTAGAAAAATTATTTTATAGTTGGAGGGTAGCCCAAGGTAATGTTAATACCTCGGGCTAATTAACCAACAACAGTTGGGAGACTGATAATCTATTAATAATATACAAATGCTAAAAAAATATTTAAATTAAGTTAAAGATTTATTAATTTTCAAGAATAAATGATATTAGAGTCGACATTCATCTCTCTTGCCAGGTTTTTAAGTCTTTTAGTTACTTGTTTTGAGACAATATCGCTATGATTGTTAGGTATTTTCAAAAAAATAGTCTTATTTCTTTTATAAATTTTAAATTCATCTAACAACAAAGAAGACATGCTAGTAAGTGACTCTGCTAATCTTAAAGCAGATCCCACTTGCTTTGAGGATAAAATTTCGTTGTTATTTAATAAGGATAAAAACTGATAATTCGGATTATATTTTAAGCCACAATGTCTCCAAAAACTTGCTGACGCAACTTTTACTCTATCTCTATGTTCTAGTTTTAGTAATGGAGTATTTAACACTTCCATAAAAACTAATTCTGCTTTTTGAAAAGCTCCTAGGCCCCAATCCATTTTACTTAAGATGCAAGCCAAGGTTAGTAATCTTCGATTAAAATATTCGTTGTCTTCAAATAATGGTGAAATAAAATTAAAATATTTCTCAAAACTCTTTCCATAGTCCCCTTTTTTAAAAGATATACCATCAGTTTTTAATTTGAAAATTTCATCCTCGCTCATTCCTTGGTTTATAATTGTATCCATATGCCCCTCTCTCAGTCCACTGATTGAGCAAATAACTTTTGAGGGGCTTGCTGCTTTAATTATTTCGTTAAGTATTATAGAGCTAAAAGGTAAATAGGGAGTTCTAGATTTAGTAATATATTCCATTGATTTCAAAGATGATTTATTAAATTTTGAAATTCTGTTTAAGTATTTAACTGCTACATCTTTTGAGAGTTTATATTGATGCAAAATATGTAATGGGTGTTTTTCTTTAAAGAGATGATATTTAAATAATGATCTCCAAGTCCCTCCTACCAAATAAATATTTTTAAATTTCTTTTTAGAAAGCCATTTTTCATCTCTTAAAAGTTTTCTAACATATTTTCCCAAATTTCTTTTTTTTATAATAGGATTATTTTCAAGTCTTAATACTCCAAGAGGTAAAGAGGTTGTTTCAAAAATTTGATTTTTAGAAACTCTGGCAAGTTCTAAACTTCCACCTCCTAAATCTGCAACTAATCCATCTACTTCATCAAATCCTACCATTACACCATTTGCTGATGTTCTTGCTTCTTCCTCGCCAGATAATACTAGTGGTTTTTTATTAAATATTTTTTCAATTTCTCTTAAAAATTCACTTGCATCAGTGGCCTCTCTAAAAGCTGCTGTTGCAATAATTTCTAAATATTGAACGTCTGAAATATCTAAAATTTCTTTAAATCTATTTAGAACTTTTAAAGAACCTTTAATTCCATCGGGATTTAGTTTTTTAGATTTATCTAAATTTTTTCCAAGTTTGCAAATTGCTTTTTCATTAAAGACTGGGATTGGAGAAATTTTAAAATTATCGTATATGAGCATTCTTACTGAATTTGATCCAAGATCTATTATGGCTTGCTTAGACTTTTTATTAGACTGAAATTTAAAAAGATTTTTTAATTCTGGTTTCATTTTACTAATCTCAAATTTTGAGGTTTAGCTCTTAAAATTGACTTACCGCGACCTGATAAACTTGGATTCTTCATGAAATAGGAATGTGCGGAAAAGCCTTTTTCTTGTTCT
Organism: uncultured Pelagibacteraceae bacterium; assembly: GCA_902544345.1. Taxonomy (GTDB): domain Bacteria; phylum Pseudomonadota; class Alphaproteobacteria; order Pelagibacterales; family Pelagibacteraceae; genus Pelagilacustribacter. Next base: position 7,990 of record CACCBT010000022.1, on the reverse strand, counting down.
TTATGATAGTTTCCTATGCTATCTAAATACCATGTTTCCGATTTATCTTTAAAGTTGGCTAACATAATTTGATCTAAAATTTGCTCATGTACAGTATTGTTTTCTATCGGAATTATAATTTCAATTCTTCTATCTAAATTTCTAGGCATTAAATCTGCAGATGAAATATATACCTGATTCTCTCGAGAGGGCATAGAACTACCATTTGCAAAACAATAAATTCTTGAGTGTTCTAAAAATCTGCCAATAAGGCTTTTTACTTTTATATTTTCAGATTGACCTTTAATTCCAGGTCTTAAGCAACATACTCCTCTTACCGATAAATTTATCTTTACTCCTGCGTTTGAAGCTTCGTAAAATTTCTTAATAATTCCAGGGTCTACAAGAGAATTCATTTTTGCCCATATTTCTGCAGGTTTTCCTTTATTTGCATTTACTATTTCATTTTCAATTTTTTCTTCAAAAAAATTCCTACTATTTAATGGAGACATAAAAATTTTATTCAATTTTTTTGGTTTTGCATAACCAGTTACATAATTAAAAAATTTTTCGACATCTTTGGCCAAGTCTTGATTAGAACTAAACAGTGATAAGTCAGTATAAATTTTTGCGTTAATAGGATGATAGTTTCCTGTACCTAAGTGAACATAGCTTCGCGTTTTAGCTCCTTCTTTTCTTAAAACTAAACTTGCCTTTGCATGCGTTTTGTATTTTGCGAATCCGTAAACAATTTGAACGCCAGCTTTCTCTAGTTTCCTAGATAATTCAATATTAGCTTCCTCATCAAATCGAGCTTTTATTTCTATTACGGCTGTAACAACTTTTCCGTTTTCTGCTGCTCTACTTAGTGCTTTTACGATAGGAGAGTCAGGTGTGGTTCGATACAAAGTTTGTTTGATACCGATAACTTTGGGATCATTTGCTGCAGCTTCTAAGAATTGAATTACTACATCAAAAGTTTCAAAAGGGTGGTGTACAACAAAATCTTTACTTCTTATAGCTGAAAAAAATTTATCATCAAATTCCTTCAATCTTTCAACTTCTCTAGGATTAAACTTTTTAAATCTCAGCTTTGGATCTTTCTTTTTACAAATTTCATCTATATCTTGTATTCCAACCAATCCTTCAACCTCATAAATATGATCTTCATCCATTTTAAATTTTTTTGAAATAAAATTTAAAAGTTTTTTGTTTGAATTAGTGAGTACTTCGAGTTTAACTACGTTTCCCCTTCTTCTTTTCTTAATTGCTTTTTCAAAATATCTCACAAGATCAGCAGCTTCATCATCTATTTCAATTTCGCTGTCTCTAATTATTTTAAACTGCAAACTTGCCTCGATATTATGGTCTGGAAATATTTCATTGGCAAATTTACAAATTACGTCATCAATTGTGACAAATTCATTTATTGTTTCAGAATTGTTTAGAGATACAAATTTTGGAAGTGCTCTTGGTATAACTATAATTGCATTTAGTTCTCTTTTTTTTTTTATTCTAGTCATTCTTAGTAAAATTGCTTGGCCTTTATTTGGTATAAAAGGAAAGGGATGTGATGGGTCAATGGCAGTAGGTGTTATTATAGGATAAATTGTTTCCTGAAAATATTCTCTTAGATACATAAGATCCTTCTTATTTAGTTCTGATATTTTTCGAATGAAAATTTTTTCTTTCGATAGCTCTTTTTTCAACTCTAGGAATGCTTCGTTTTGCTTCTTTAATAGATCTTTAGTTTTTAATACGACCCTATTCAATTGATCCTCTGCAGTTAATCCATCTGCGCTTAATTCGTCAAAACCATCTTTAATTTGATTAAAAAGTCCAGCGACTCTTACCATAAAAAATTCATCTAAATTTGTACCTGCGATTGATAAAAATTTTACTCTTTCAAATAGAGGATTTGTTTTATCTTTTGACTCTTCTAAAACACGATCATTAAACTGAAGCCAAGATAATTCTCTGTTTATGAGTTGATTGCTAATATTAGCGTTTTCTGAAAATGATGCTTTCGACATATTTAAATGTTAAATTAAAAATATGTTTAAATTATATGCGATGAGACATGCTAAATCTAGTTGGGATTTTCCAGATTTAGATGATCATGACAGGCCATTGAATAAAAGAGGGGTAAATTCAGCAAAATTAATTTGTGAATTTTTTATTAAAAAGAAATTAAAATTTGATTTAGTTTATTGCTCATCCTCTAAAAGGACAATACAAACATTAAATATATTGTCAGAAAAAATCAGTTTTAAGAAAATTATTAAAAAAAAAGCGCTTTATCATGCTAGTGAGGATGAAATTATTCATATCTTAAAACAAACAGTTGATAATTATAAAACTTTACTTTTAATCAATCATGAACCTTCAATTAGTGAACTCATAAATCGAATCTGTCTTAAAGAAAACTCTGAACAATTTGAAAATTTAAAAAGAAAATTTCCTACTGCAGCCGTTGCTGAAGTAAGTTTTAATTTCAATGATTGGGAAAAGTTATCAAAAGTTAAAGGAAAATTAATATCATTTATAAAGCCAAAAGATCTTCAAACATCTAAGGAATAGCCAGCAGATCTTACTGTTCTGATAAGATCTTTCTTGCCATCAATATTTATTGCTTTTCTTAGTCTTCTTATATGAACATCTATAGTTCTGGACTCAACATAAATATCATCTCCCCATACAGAATTTAAAAGTTGCTCACGCGAATATACTCTTTTTGGATTCTTTATTAAAAAATCAATTAGTTTAAATTCGGTTGGGCCGACTATAACTTGTTTATCTGCTCTATAAACTCTTCGTTGAACTCTATCTACTTTAAGATCCTCAAATACTACAACATCAGCGGCAACACTTGGTTTAGATCTCTTTAATAAAGCGTTAACTCTTGCAATAAGTTCTTTTTGGCTGAATGGCTTAGTTACGTAGTCATCAGCTCCTGTTTCAAATCCTTTAAGTTTGTCTTCTTCCTCACCTTTGGCTGTTAACATAATGATTGGGATATTTTTGTGAAGATTGCTTCTTTTCAAATTTTTACAGACTTCAACACCTGAAATATCTGGCAACATCCAATCTAATAAAATTAAATCAGGATTTTTTTCCTTTATATTTCTAATAGCGTCTTCTCCATTGACTGCATAATCAACTTTGTGACCCTCTTTTTCTAAATTGTATTTAAGTAAAGTTACGATGGGCATTTCATCTTCAACAATGAATAAATTTGCCCTCATTATCCTTTTGGTCGGTCTCCCTCTAAATAATCTCCTGTAATCAGAAAATAAACTTGCTCTGCAATATTAGTTGCATGATCTCCAATCCTCTCAATATTTTTAAGCATGAAAAGTAGTTGGGTTACTTTTTGTATATCGTTTTTATTTTTTTCTAAATGCTTTACTGCAGCTTCCATATTAGAATTAGTCATTTGATCTATTTCTTCATCAGAATTCCAAACATTTTCTGCTGTATCTTTAGCTCTGTGTAAATACGAATTTAAAACTGCATTGACTTGTTTTGATGCTTTTAAACCAGCTATTTCGAAATTTTTAGTAATATCATTAGGTAAATTAGTTCCAATTTTAGTTAATCGTTTTGAGATGTTTTTTGCTAAATCACCAATTCTCTCTAAGTCTGAAGAAACTTTTAAGGCAACAACTGTTTCTCTTAAATCTATTGCCATAGGTTGCCTTAAGGCAATCAAATTTACAACTTGTTCTTCTATATTTATTTCATACTTATCAGTCAATTCGTCATCTTTGATAGATTTTTCTGCTAAACTAATGTCTTTTTTAACTAAAGATTGAATAGTGTTTTCAAGCTGTTTCTCAACTCCAGTTCCCATTTTCACTATTGTATCTTTTAATAACTGAAGTTGCTCTTCGTAAGATTTTACAATGTGCGGTTTTTCACTCATTAACCAAACCTTCCTGTAATATAATCCTGAGTTTGCTGATTATCAGGATTTTTAAATATTTTATCTGTTGGTCCAAATTCTATAAGTTTTCCCAAATGAAAGAAACCTGTTTTTTGAGATACCCTAGCTGCTTGTGACATTGAGTGGGTAACTATCACAATTGTGACCTCTTTTTTAAGATCATCTATAAGTTCTTCAATTTGCGCTGTTGCTATTGGGTCAAGCGCTGAACATGGTTCGTCCATAAGAATCACTTCTGGACTTACAGATATAGCTCTAGCAATACATAGTCGTTGCTGTTGACCTCCTGATAAACCAGTTCCGATTTCATCAAGTCTATCTTTAACTTCGTTCCACAAGGCAGCTTTTTTCAAACTTGTTTCAACTATTTGATCCATTTCTTCTTTGCTCTGTGCAATACCGTGAATAGTAGGACCATAAGCTACATTTTCATAAATTGTTTTAGGGAATGGATTGGGTTTTTGAAAAACCATACCAACGTTCTCCCTAAGTCTCACAACATCTAACTTTCTTGAATTCAGTTCTAGGTTGTCCATTTTAATACTACCTTCAACTCTACAAATTTCTATGACGTCGTTCATCCTGTTGAAGCATCTTAAGAAAGTAGACTTTCCACACCCAGATGGTCCAATTAAAGCTGTAACTTCTTTTTCTGCTATATCTATAGAGACGTCAAATAATGCCTGTTTGGATCCGTAATAAACATTTACATTTTCCGCTTTTATTTTACTCATTTAGCTCCATTTCTTTTCAAATTTGTGTCTAACGATTTGAGCTGCCAAGTTCATTAAAATTAAAAAAGCTAGAAGCACCATAATACATGCAGATACTTTTTCAACGAAACCCCTCTCAGCACTTTCTGACCATATATATATCTGAACTGGTAAACTTGCAGCAGGATCAACTGGCGTACCAGGTATTGTATTCACAAAAGCAACCATTCCTATTAAAATTAAAGGGGCTGTTTCCCCTAAAGCTTGAGCCAAGCCAATTATCGTTCCAGATAAAGTTCCAGGCATTGATAGTGGCACAGTATGATGCATGGTTGTTTGCATATTACTTGCACCCATCGCTAAAGCAGCTTCTCTTATACTTGGGGGAACAGCTTTTAAAGAAGCTCTTGCAGCAATAATTATTGTTGGTAATGTCATAAGAGACAAAGTAATTCCTCCAACAAGTGGTGTCGATCTTGGTAAATTAAAAACTGCTAATAAAACACCAAGACCTAGCAAACCAAATACTATCGATGGAACAGCTGCTAAATTATTAATGTTTACTTCTATAAAATCTGTAAATTTATTTTTTGGTGCGAATTCCTCGAGATAAATTGCTGCTAGCACTGCGATAGGAAATGAAAACGCTAAACATACTAATATACTAAAAACTGTTCCCATAAACGAGCTAGCTATACCTGCTAGTTCAGCCTCTCTTGAGTCAGGACTTGTAAAAAAACTAATGTTAAACTCTGATAAAATATCTCCTCTTTCATTAAGCATATCGTAAATCTGCAACTGATAATCATTTACTCTTCTATTCTTTTCGGGGATATCTCTTGGATAATTTCCCTTATGAACTTGATCAACATCATCAGAAGCTGTTAATTTTATGGGCACTATTTTACCCAGAAAGTCTGGATTTTTTAAAAGTAGATCTTTAACCTCTGTCTCATATTTATACGAAACCATTTGTATCAATTGACGATCCTCTTCTTCAGGAAGTCCGGGATCTAATGAGGTCATAGCTTTGTAAGCAACATCATAATAGTCTGCATTTTCTAGATCATCTTTTGATGGGCTTTCTGCATCGATTAAAAGTAATTCTTTATCATAATGAACTTCTGTTACTATCCAAGTTTTTTGGAAAGCTGAGTAACCTTTTGAAAATATCTGAAACATAAAAACTGCTAAAAAGGTTAAAGCTAATCCTATAGCTATTTTGCCATACCATTGAAATCTTCTTTCAGCGTTATATCTTTTTTTTAATAAATTTTTCTTAAAACTATTCATATTTTTCCCTATATTTTTTAACAACTGAAAGAGCGATTACATTTAAGAATAAAGTTACTATAAATAAAGATATTCCTAAGGCAAAAGCTGATTGAGTTTTTGGATCTCCAAATTGTTGGTCTCCAATTAAAATTACTACAATTTGTGCTGTAATGGTTGAAGTTGACTCAAGGGGATTCATTGTAAGATTAGCCGCTAGTCCTGAGGCCATTACAACAATCATTGTTTCTCCCACCGCTCTTGATACTGCTAAAAGTATCGAACCTACGATACCAGGTAAGGCTGCTGGAAAAATTACTTTTTTTACAGTTTCAGATTTTGTTGCACCCATTGCGTAACTTCCATCTCTTAAATTTTGCGGTACTGCTGTTATAACGTCATCGCTTAGACTTGAAATAAAAGGAATTATCATTACTCCCATAACTGCTCCTGCAGCTAAAGCGCTCTCCGCTGAAACTTCTAGACCCATAGCATTACCTATTTCTTTGACAAAAGGACCGACGGTTAAAGCTGCAAAAAAACCATACACCACTGTTGGAATACCAGCTAAAATCTCAATAATAGGTTTCGCATATTTTCTTACGCCTCTTCCAGCATACTCAGATAGATATATCCCGCTCAGCAAACCTATGGGGATGGCAACACACATTGCAATAAAAGCAATAAAAAAAGTTCCAGCAAATAAAGGCACAGCTCCGAAAGCATCCTTCATTAATTCAGGATCTGGTTGGCCATCTCTTACAAAAGTTTTAGCAGGATACCAATGAGTTCCGAATATAAAGTCAAAGATTTTTACTGCTTGAAAAAACCTAATCGCTTCGAATAAAAGTGAAAAAACTATTCCGATTGTAACTAAAACTGCGCCTAATGATGCAACAAATAACACCCATTTAAGAAAAATTTCTACTGGTTCTCTCATGCGATCATTTTTCTGAACAGATCTATATGCAAAACTCAGAGATAAAATTAAAATTGCTAAAATAATTGCTACTTTAGCGCTGTTAGCTATTCCTTTTAATTGAATGTACTTATTAGCAGACTCATCTAGAAAATTAGTAATATTTCCCGTGTAAGTTCCTGCGGCTAATGCTTTAACCTTTGTGTAAATAAGCTGAAGCTCATTTTTAGTTAAGTTCTGATCAGTGTAATCTTGTAAAATAAATGTTTTAACTATTGATGGTTCAAAAACTGACCAAAGAGCAAAAATTATTAATGCTGGTGCAGCACACCAAGCAGCTAAATAATATCCATAAAATTTTGGTAATGCCGTAAGTCTTTGTGATGATTGAATAACTAGAGCTTTTTTTCTACCGAAATAATAACTTGTGAAAGCTAAGAGAATAATAAAAGTTACAAGTATTAAATTCATATAAAGCTTCCAGAGATAAAAAGGGGGTAAAATACCCCCTTTTTGTTTAATTGATACTACTACTTCTTAGCAGGCATGTTAACTAACTTCGTAGCGTTAGTTCTAGATGTTTTGTATAACTTGCCATCTAGAGGTACTAGCCCGATATCAGTTAAATAACCTTTATTACCCATAGCTTTTTTACTTGTGAACTCTTTTACGAATTCATGTAAGCCTGGTACAACGCCCACGTGAGCTTTTTTCACGTAGAAGAATAAAGGTCTTGCAACTGCATAACTGTAATCTTGAATCGAAGATAGACTTGGTTGACCACCTTCAATGCTTGCAGCTTGCAATTTATCTTTTGCAGCTAAGAAATAACTGAAACCAAAGAAACCGAACATTTCTTTGTCCGCAGCTAATTTTTGAATAATAAGTGAGTCGTTTTCACCAACTTCAATTACCGCACCATCTTCTCTTAACGCTTTATATTTAGCGCCAGCTTTTTTAGAAGCATCATCGATACCTTTTTTCATTACTAATGAATTCCAGGCATCTCTTGTTCCTGATGTTCCTGGAGGCACCATAACTTTGATAGGGTAGTTTGGTAATGATGAGTCGATATCACTCCAATTTTTATATGGATTTGGTACTAACGCACCATCTTTAGCAACTTCTTTTGCTAATGCTGCCCATAATTGTTTTTTTGTA
>CACCBT010000021.1 GCA_902544345.1 uncultured Pelagibacteraceae bacterium | reverse complement strand
GCTTTCTTTTTTTAATAATATTTTTTTTGTTAAAATAATTATCAAGAAAAGAAAATATCTGTCTCGGACTTGACATTTTACCATCACCATACTCTCCACATGCCATTTCTCCCTTTTCAGGTCCTATAAATAAATAACCATAATCTTTTAAAGTTTTAACATTTTTTTGTGTAGCTTTGTGAATCCACATTCTGACATTCATTGCGGGGACTAATATAATATCTTTATTTGAAGCTAAAATTACTGTTGTTGCTAAGTCTTCAGCTTTTCCAAGACTTAATTTAGTCATAAAATTAGCCGTAGTAGGTAACACGATTATTAAATCCGCCCACCTTGACAAAGATATGTGGTCGATTTCTGCTTCAGAGTTTTTATCAAAAATATCCTCAAATATCTTACTATTAGTAAGTGTAGTAATAGACATGGGGGTGACAAATTCTTTACCACTTTTAGTTAATATAACCTTAACTTCGTTTTTATTTTTTTTAAGCAATCGTATTAAATCTAATGATTTATATGCCGAAATTCCTCCACCAATTATTATAAGTATTTTCTTATTTTTTATTTTCATAAGCAATTAAAATACTAATAGAAAGACAATTACAACACCAAAAAAACTAATGACTATATTATTTCTAAAGTTTTTAATCTTCATTTGTTCTAATTCTAATTTCTTATTTGTCCCAATAGATAAGTTTAATTTTCCTTCAGACATTAATTTTAAGGCATAGTCTGCTCTATCCATTAATTCTGGTAGATCTGGTATTCTTTTTAGAATTTCAGAAGATGTATTAATAGCAGTATCAAAAGTAGACTTTGGACTTTTAATACTTTTTAGCCAATCTTCAAGAATAGGCCTTGATACCTCCCAAATATTTGTTTCAGGGTAAAGTTTTCTTGCAACACCTTCTACAACAACCATTGTTTTTTGTAATAAAAGAAGTGGTGGTTGAGTAGGCATATTGAACTTCTCGGTAATTTCAAATAATTGAGCTAATAAATTTCCACCTGAAATATCTTTAATAGATTGACCAAAAATAGGTTCACCTACGGATCTTAATGCTTGTGCAAACTCTTCTTTAGATGCGTCTTGGGGGACAAGGCCAGCCTGAAAATGAACTTCAGCAACTTTTACGTAGTCTCTTTTAATAAAACCGTACAAAATTTCCGCTAAAAATTTTCTGTTATTTTTATCCAAACGGCCCATTATTCCAAAATCTACTGGAATAATGTTTCCTTTATTATCAACAAATAGATTCCCTTGATGCATATCACCGTGAAAAAAACCATCTCTCACGGCTTGCGTTAAAAATAATTGTATTAAGTTTTCTGCAAGTTTTTTTAAATCCACTCCAAGTTCATCAATTTTGTTAATTTCCCTAATTGAAACACCTTCAACTTTATCTAAAGTCAATATTTTCTTGGTTGTATAGTTCCAATAAATTTTGGGAACGATAAACCCCGTATCATTTTTTGTATTTTCATAGAGTTCATTTGCAGCAGCAGCTTCAAATCTTAAATCCATTTCGATATTTGTAATCTCTCTTAATAAATGAACAACTTCTACTAGTTTTAATCTTTTTGCTTTGGGTAGTGTGTTTTCAACTATATAAGCAAAAAGCATTAAAGCATCTAACTCTTCATTAAATAATTTTTCTATATCTGGCCTTAATATTTTTATTGCAACTTGTTTTTCTTTGCCTTCAAACTTAATTTTAGCTAAATGCACTTGAGCAATTGAGGCAGCTGCGATAGGTTCACTTATTTCACTAATATCTTTAAAATAATTTTCACCAATTTCTTTTTTAATAATTTTCTTTGCATCATACAGATCGAATGCAGGAACTTTGTCTTGTAATTTTTCAAGACTTTTTGCTAATTCCTCCCCGATAATATCTGGCCTAGTTGCTAAAAATTGACCTAGTTTTATGAATGTTGTTCCCATTCCTTGTAGAGCTACACAAAGCTTTTCTTCAGGTGTTTTTTGCTTATCCTGTATTCCCGAGTTTGTACCGATAGAGATCAGATTAAAGAATAAATTTACGATTGTAGGTAATTGTTGCATTTCATTGATTATTTCTACTGCTCCAGAAGTGGAGAACTTACGAGCAATTTGAAATAACTTGATGACTCTTTTAAACATTTATATTTTCCAACCAGAATGTATTGCTGAAACACCACTAGAAACATTCCTAAATTCTACATTGGAAAACCCATTGCTTTTCATTAATTTAGCTAGTTGCTCTTGATTGTAAAACTTTTTAATGCTGTCAACTAAATATTCGTATGGTTTTTCAGTACCGACAACAAATTTACCAATTAAAGGAATAGTTTTTACATATTGCTTGTAAAAAAAGTCTATTAATTCATTATCTATTTTTGAAAATTCTAAGCACATAAATCTGCCACCTGGTTTTAATATTCTAAAGGCTTCTTTTAATGCTAAATTTATATTCGTAACATTTCTTATTCCATAACTTATTGAGTAATAATCAAAGGCATCATCCTTCGCTGGAATTTTTTCGGCCTTAGAATTTATCCAATTAATTGTTTTATAGTTTTTTAATTTAATTTTACCTCGTTCTAACATTTTTTTATTTGGCTCAACACAAGTGATATTTACAGTTCCATTTGTTTTCTCATAGAAAAGTTTTGCTATATCGCCAGTTCCTGATGCAACATCAATCAATTTTGTATTTGGTTGCGGGTTCATCCAATCAATGAACTTTTTCTTCCAAAGTCTATGTATACCCAGTGACATAATATCATTCATTAAATCATATTTTTTATGAACATTAGAAAATACAGAATTGACTAATTTATCTTTATCTTGAATAGTACTTTTCATACAAGAATTATATGCCAGAATTGCCCGAAGTTGAAGTTGTTAAAAGGTCCTTAAAGAGTAAAATCTTAAATTCGATTATTAAAAAGGTTCATATCAACGATCACAATTTAAGATATGATGTAGATAAAGAAATAGGCAAGAAACTCATTGGTAAAAAAATTAAGAAAATTAAAAGAAGATCTAAATTTCTAATTTTCGAAATAAATAAAATTTATTTAATGTTAGTCCATCTTGGAATGACAGGAAAGTTTTTTTTTGTAGACCAAAAAAAAAAAAAATTTAAAACAAGTTTTTATTATCCTTTAGACTATCAAAAGGATCAAAAACATAATCGAGTAATTTTTTTTTTAAGCAAAAATCGTAAACTTATTTATAATGACGTACGAAAATTTGGTTTCATAAAATTATATAAGCTCACCGATACCTTAAGAATATCTCATTTAAAAAACCTAGGGCCAGAGCCATTAGAAAAAAAATGGAATTTTAGATATTTTAAGAATTATATCGCAAATAGAAAGAGAAATATTAAGAGTATTTTAATGGATCAAAAATTTGTATCTGGTTTAGGAAATATTTATGTAAATGAAATTTTATTTCTTAGTGGTGTGAGGCCAAGTCGAGAAGTAAAAAAACTTAAGAATTTTGAAATTGAAAAAATCATTAAATATTCTAAAATTATTTTGAAGAGTTCAATAAAACTTGGAGGATCTACCATTAAAGACTTTTCTATAGAAAATGGAAAAAAGGGGGTCTTTCAAGAATATTTTAAAATCTATGGAAAAAAAGATAATAAATGTTCTAATGTAGATTGTAACAACATGATAATTAAGACCGTTATTTCTAATCGGGCAACTTTTTTTTGTAAAAGATGTCAAAAATAATAAAGTTGACCGAAATAATTGGGACATATATACAATCGTAAAAATGCCAAACACAAAATCAGCTATCAGAAGAGTAAGAAGAGTTAAAAAGCAAACTCAAACTAATAGAATAAGGAAAAGTAAGTATAAAAATGCAATCAAACAAATGGAAATGCTTATTAAGTCTAAAGATAATGCTAAAATTAAAAATTATTTTCCAAAATTCCAATCAATTCTAATGCAGGTTGCTAAATCTGGAGTAGTAAATAAAAAAACTGCTTCAAGAAAAATTTCAAGAATATCAAAAAAAATTTAATTTTTTCAAATTAATAATCAACTTAGTTTAAAAAACTATATTTATATTTTTTAGATTTTAAAAATCAAAATATAGTTTCATTTAAAAGTTGTAAATTTTTTTTCTATTAAAACGATAAAGCTACAACCTGAGTCGATTTATTTTTCAATTTCAAAAAAAAAATCTTGCAAATATTTTTAAAAGAGAGTTAAAAGGATTCTCTAACTAAATTTCAAATGGAAAAAAATAATATTAAAAAACAACAAAATGTTTACGTTTCAGAGGAAGAAAACACACTAGATTGGTCAGAGGTTCAAAATGCATTTAAAAAAACATTTGGTGGAGAAATTTATAATAGCTGGTTACAGAAAATTTCCTTGGTCAAAGAGTTCAACGATTATTTAATTTTAGGTGTTCCTACAAGATTTTTTAGAGACTGGATCGTTTCAAGATATTTAGACAAAATACTAGAGCAAGTGAAAAGCTTTAAGCTAAGTTTAAATAGAATAGAATTTAAAATTATTGAAGAAAACAAGAACCCACAAGATTTTATTAAGATTGATCAGATAAATAAAGTTACTGAAATAAAAGACTCAATTCTCAACTATAATAGACTGAATCCACACTTAAATTTTGAAAGTTTTATTCAAGGAAAAAGTAATGATATTGCACTATCTTACTCAAAAAAAGTTTGTGAGCATGTATCTAGATACAATCCACTCTACATCTGTGGTGGAGTGGGATTAGGAAAAACTCACCTTTTAAATGCCATAGGATTAGAATTACAAGATGAAAATAATGTCATGTTTATTTCAGCTGAAAGGTTCATGTATCACTTCATTAAATCTATAAAAAAAAATGACATGGTAAATTTTAAGGATTTTTTTAGAAAGTCCTCGGTTTTTATAATTGATGATATTCAATTCATAAGTGGTAAAGAAAGTCTTCAAGAAGAGTTTTTTCACACCTTTAATAGCTTGATGGATAAAGGTTCTCAAATAATAATCTCAGCTGATAGAACCCCAATGAAGCTTGATAGGGTACAAGAAAGAATAAAATCGAGATTAGCTGGAGGACTAGTTGTAGACATTGACTCCCCAGATTTAGAACTTAAAGAGAGGATTATTAAGAAAAAAATTCAAGAAATTCAAAATCAATTCAAAGAAAGTATCTCATTAAGTGAAGAGGTAATCAGTTATATTGCCTGTGAGAGCAAAACAAATATTAGAGATCTCATTGGTATATTAAACAGAGTTATAGCTTTCAGCAGAGTCCATAATAAAGTTTTAAGTACTTCAGATTGTAAAAATATTCTAAAGGATGTATTTAACCAAATTAAAGTTATAACAGTTGATAAAATTCAAAACGTAGTATCTAATTATTTTAATATTCCTTTAAGTGAAATGTTATCGCAAAGAAGGTCTAGACCTTTGGCTAGGCCAAGACAAATAGCTATGTATCTCTCAAAAAAATTAACTACTAGATCATTGCCGGAAATTGGTAGAAGGTTTGCTAATAGAGACCACACAACAGTTATTCATGCAGTTAAAACAATAACTAGATTATCAGAACAAGACGATGAAATGAAAAAAAATATTAGTCAAATTAAAAGTCTTTTACTTGAACAGTAAAATGCAATTTTCTATTAAAAGAGACAAGTTACTTAAATCTTTAAACTTTGTTCAAGGGATAGTCGAAAAAAAAAATACTCTTCCAATACTCTCAAATGTTTTGTTACAATTAAAAGACAAAAAACTGGTCATTGTAGCAACCGACTTAGATATCATTTTTTATGATGAAATAGCTGATGTAAAAGTGATTAATGAGGGAAGCACCACAACTTCTGCAGCAATTCTTTATGATATATTAAGGAAAATATCAGCTGAATCGGAAATAAATTTTGATTTAAAATCAGAAAACAAATTAAGTTTGGTAAGTGAAAACGCTGATTTTAACCTATTATGCTTACCAACTGATAACTTTCCCACTTTTTCCGATCAATTTGGTGAAAAAGAAATGTCATTTAATAATCAAAATTTCTTAAAGTTATTAAATAAAACAAGAATTTCGATCTCAAATGATGATACAAGGCATTATTTAAATGGTATCTTTTTTCATTTAACAGAGGGTCATGGAAGGTATTTTTTAACTGGAGTCGCTACAGATAGTCATCGATTATCCTCAAGTAGTCTAGAAATTTCAAATATCAATGAATTTCAATCCTTCATTTTACCTAGAAAAACTGTTTTTCAATTATGTTCAATTCTATCAGAAACTAATGAAAATCTTACAATCCAAATATCAGATAATAAGATCAAATTTTCAATGGGAAATATGCAATTAATTTCAAAGGTGATTGACGGTAAATTCCCAGATTATAAAAAAGTTGTGCCAACAGGAAATAATAAAGTTTTAACAGTTGGTTCAAAAGATTTTATTAGTTCAATTGAGAGAGTGGCAAGCGTTTCACTGGATCGAAAGGAAGGAGTTAAATTATCGATTCACAAAGATAATGTCCAACTCTCAGTTAATAGTGCAAATTCTGGTGAAGGGAATGAGAAGATCAAAGCTGAATTTAATTCAGACAACTTAACTATAAGTTTTAATTCTAAATATTTGCTTGATATCGCATCAGAAATAGAAAATAAAAATTTAAAGTTAAATTTGAAAGACTCAACGTCCCCGGTATTAATAGAGGATCTTTCAGATAAAAATAGTTTTTATGTTATTATGCCAATGAAAATTTGATTTTAGGTAAAATCAAAACTTTTTTTATTTTTTGACCTAGAATCGTTGGTACTTAATAGTTCTAGATGCTTTATAATCACTGATGTTTCAAATTGAACAAAAAAAATGATATAATAGATAATTCAAAATAAACTAAAATGCCTAAAAATTTAGAATTAAATAAACAACCAAATTATGGTGCGGACTCAATTAAGGTCTTAAAAGGCTTAGAAGCCGTAAGAAAAAGACCAGGTATGTACATTGGTGATACTGATGATGGGTCTGGTTTACATCACATGGTTTTTGAGGTTGTAGACAACTCTATTGACGAAGCTTTAGCTGGATATTGTAAAAAAATTATTATTACAATGAATGAAGATAATACAATCACCGTTGAGGACGACGGAAGAGGTATCCCTGTAGATATGCACAAAGGTGAAAAAATGCCAGCCGCAGAGGTAATAATGACACAATTACACGCCGGAGGTAAATTTGATCATGATTCATATAAAGTCTCAGGAGGTTTGCACGGGGTAGGTGTTTCAGTTGTAAATGCTTTATCTGAAAAATTATCCTTAAACATTTATAGGGACGGAAAAGAGTATGAAATACTTTTTAAAAACGGGGAAACCATCAAGCCATTAAAAAAGAAAGGTGCCACTAAACAAAAAGGAACAAAAATTTGTTTTCTACCATCTAGAGAGGTTTTTTCATCTGTAAAGTTTAGTGCATCAATTTTAGAAAAAAGAATCAGAGAACTGGCTTTTTTAAACAAAGGGGTATCAATTACTTTAAAAGACAAAACTGGAAAAAAAAATAAAGAAACTGTCCATCAGTATGACGGCGGTATAATAGAGTTTGTAAAACATATAAATAATAAAAAACCTATTTTAGTAAATAAAAATGAGAAGGAGGTATTCAAAAAACCTGTATACGTTACATCTACAAAAAACAATGTAGTTGTTGAATGCTCATTTGAGTGGAACGCGGGCTATTCTGAAGAGGTTTTAGCTTTTACCAATAATATTCCTCAAAAAGATGGTGGAACACATTTGTTAGGTTTTAGAAGTGCACTTACAAGAGTGATAAACAAGTACGCTTCAGATAAAAACAAAAAAAACAAAGTGAATTTATCAGGTGATGATATCAAAGAAGGATTAACTTCCGTACTTTCAATTAAAATGCCAGATCCAAAGTTCTCTTCTCAAACTAAAGACAAATTAGTATCTTCAGAAATAAGAAACATCGTAGAGCATATTATTAGTGAAAAAGTTTCTACATGGTTTGACCAAAATCCCTCTGTA
Source organism: uncultured Pelagibacteraceae bacterium (assembly GCA_902544345.1). Lineage (GTDB taxonomy): Bacteria > Pseudomonadota > Alphaproteobacteria > Pelagibacterales > Pelagibacteraceae > Pelagilacustribacter. Next base: position 7,746 of record CACCBT010000021.1, on the reverse strand, counting down.
GCAAAAACTGTAATAGAAAAAATTACTCAAGCTGCAATGGCAAGAGAGGTAGCGAGAAAAGCAAGAGACAGTGTTAGAAGGAAAGGAACTTTTGAACTTTCTGGACTACCAGGTAAACTTGCAGATTGTCAAATTCAAAAGCGAGAAGGTACTGAACTATTTATTGTAGAGGGTGACTCTGCTGGTGGATCTGCTAAACAAGGAAGAGTAAGAGAATTTCAGGCAGTTCTACCACTTAGAGGAAAAATTTTAAATACTTTTGTAAATGGAAAAAAAAATGGAGATGATCAATCTACAAAAGCTTTATCAAAAATGATGTCTTCCTCTGAAATAGTTACTTTAATAAATGCCTTGGGCACAGGTTCTAAAGATTTTAATATTGAAAATTTAAGATATGATAAAATTGTTATAATGACAGATGCCGACGTTGATGGGTCACACATAAGAACATTATTATTAACTTTTTTTAATAATTCTCCATTTAATCAATTAATCGAAAATGGACATATTTATTTAGCTCAACCACCATTGTTTAAAGTCACTAAAGCTAATAAAAGTATTTATATAAAAGATGAAAAAAGTTTAGAGAATTACATATTAGAGACATCAAAATTAAACAAAAATATAAAGAAGGGGTCATCAGATTACAAAAAATTCATACAGGAACAAAGAGAAAAACTTTCAATTCAAAGATTTAAAGGTTTAGGAGAAATGAACCCAGAAGAACTTTGGGATACCACATTAAACCCCGATAATAGAACAATGTTAAGAATTCAATACACTAAAGGAACAAAAGATAAATCTAAGGATGACCAGAAAATGATTGAGATTTTGATGGGTGACGAAGTTGCTCCAAGGAAAGATTTTATAACAAACAACGCCTTAGATGTCGCGAATTTAGATATTTGATAAAGCAATGAATTTCAACACTCTTTTCCGAACAAAAGAGAATTTAAGCTTAGATAAAAATACACTTACAATTTTAAGATATATAGCTATTTTTGGCCAATTTTTAGCTATTGGTATTGTTTACTACCTTCTAGATTTACCGTTTCCAATTTTAGAGTGTTACTTAATCATTTCACTTGGTTTGATCACAAACTTATATCTTCAATTTGGTATTAAAATTAATCAACTCAAAGATATTTATGCTGCTCCTTTTCTACTTTTTGATCTAATACAATTAAGTGCTCTTCTTTACTTGACAGGTGGAATATTTAATCCCTTCTCCTTTTTATTAATTGTTCCAGCTATAGTTTCTTCAACATTTTTAAGTATGGGAACTACAATTATTCTAGGTTTGATTACATCAATACTTTTATTAACTATATCATTTTTTCATTTGCCATTGCCAGGTGAGAACATGAATTTGTTACATTTTCCAAATTTTTATAAAATTGGAATTATAATATCTATTTTAATTGGTTTAATATTTCTAAGTTATTTTGGCATTCGATTTGCTGGAGAAAAAAAGAAAACAGAGGAAGCTTTTAAAAAACTTCAAGAAGTAATTTATAAAGAGTATGAATTGGAGTCTTTAGGAGGGCAAGCCGCTGCAGCTGCACACTCACTTGGAACACCTTTAGCTACAATAAGTGTGGTAGCTAAAGAATTAAAAAAAGAAATTGGAGATCAAAATGAAATTTCTAAAGATATTGACCTATTAATAAGTCAATCAAAAAGATGTAGCGAAATTTTAAAAAGAATTTCAAAAAAACAAATAGAGGAAGATAAATTCTTTAGCTCAACTAAATTAGAGAATTTACTTGAGGAAATTATAAATTCTTTCAAAGAAACCTCTTCTAAAGAGATAACCCTCGTGTCTGATAAGGATAAAAATAAAATTGATATTCAGAGATCCGCAGAGATGATCTATGGCTTAAGAAATTTTATAGGAAATGCAATTAAATTCTCGAAAAGTAAAGTGAATATTTTTCTTATGAGCGATGATAAAGAAATTAAAATAATAGTTAATGACGATGGCCCAGGTTTTCCTAAAGATATAATTGAGAAATTGGGAGAACCTTATATAAAATCAAGATCATTAGAATTAAATTCAAACTCAGGTCTAGGTCTTGGAACTTTTTTAGGAAAAACTTTATTAGAAAGGCAAAACGCTAAACTTTTGTTTAAAGATGACAAAAATTTAGGTGGTGCTTCAGTCGCAATTACTTGGTCTCCTAAAAATATTTTACTGTAAAGGAAAATTAATTTGGTTCTTGTTGTGTTAAACAATGAATTGCTCCAAAACCCCAAATTAATTCTGAACAGTTAATTGGAATAATTTTTCTATTCTTAAATTCCTTTTTAAAAATTTTGACTACTATTTTATCTTTTGGATCATTGAAAACAGGCAATAAAACAGATTTATTAAGTATATAAAAGTTTAGATAAGATGCTGGAACTCTCACTTTATTTATATAAATCGGTCTAGGCATTGGAATTTTTTTAATTTTAATATGTGAGGAGTTAATTTTGATTTTTTTTAAAATTTTAAAGTTCTCATTTAGATTTTTATAATTTTTATCTTTTTTATTATTTTCATAAGCAAGAAAAACTTTGTTTGATTTTACAAATCTAGCAATATCATCAACGTGTCCGTGAGTATCGTCCCCCTCAATTCCTTTATTAAGCCAAATAACCTTTTTTGCTCCAAAAAATTTCTGAAAGATATGATTATAATCTTTTAATTTTAAACAAGAATTTCTTTGTTGAATTTTACTTAACAAGCACTCTTTTGTTGTCAGCAGTAAACCTTCTCCATTAACATCAATTGATCCACCCTCAAGTACTATCAATTTTTTATTAAATTTTGGACTAATAACATCTCCTTTATAATAATTTTTAATTCTCAAAATGACTTTATTGTCTTCTTTGTAATTCTTATATTTAGCCCATCCATTAAATTTCCAATTTAATAAAATATTCTGATTTTTTTTATCTTTTATGAATATTGGTCCTGTATCTCTCATCCACACTCTATCTGTTTTACAAATTATAAATTTTACATTACGTATATTTGCATTATTTGCCTTAAGTAATTTTTTTATTATATTTTGAGATTTAGAGTTTTTTATTAAAAGTTTTACTTCTTGAGACTCTGTAATCTTAGAAATTATTTTAGCAAATACCCTGGGAATATTTTTAAATATACCTGGCCAATCTTTTTTATTATAAGGCCAACCTACTAATGTCGATTTTTGTTTTTCCCATTCAGCAGGCATCCTGAAAAGAGAATTTACTTTTTTAGGCATCTCTTGGATTTTTAAGCAGTCCCTTGTAATAGTCTATTCGTCTATCCCTGAAAAAAGGCCAATGCTGTCTTGAGGTTTCTACTTTTTTAAAATCAATTTCGCAAACTAAAATATTTTCTTTTAAATTTGATTTTTTAACAACTTTGCCACTAGGATCAAATATTACACTATTCCCCCAGAATTCAATTTTTTTATTACCTTGTTTCTCAATTCCAACTCTGTTTATTGCAGCAACATAAATACCATTAGCTATTGCGTGTGATCTCTGAATTGAAAGCCATGAATCGAGTTGCGACTTACCAAATTCTCTTTTTTCTTTTGGGTGCCACCCAATAGCAGTTGGATAAAAAATAATTTCTGCTCCTTTTAATGCAGTTAATCTTGCTGCTTCAGGAAACCATTGATCCCAACATATTAAAGTTCCTAAATTTCCTTTTGAAGTTTTAAAAGATTTGAAACCCAAGTCTCCAGGAGCAAAATAAAATTTCTCGTAAAATTGTGGATCATCAGGAATATGCATTTTTCTATATTTACCTAAAAGTTTACCTTTTTCATTAATTACAATGCAACTATTATGGTAAAGACCGGAAGTTTTCTTCTCAAATATTGAAATTATTAAAATAATTTTAAGCTCTTTAGCAAGTGTAGAAAATAAATTACTACTAGGACCTGGTATTTTCTCTGCGAAATTAAAGTTTTTATGATTTTCAACCTGACAAAAATATTTTGTTAAAAATAACTCTGGTAAGCAAATAACTTTTGCTCCTTTTTTTGCTGCAATATTAATTTTGTTTACAGCATTGCGAATGTTTTTTTTTGGATCAGATGACATTTTCATCTGCACTAAAGCTATTTTTGTTTTACTCATTTTATATTTTAATTGAATAAATTTTGAAAATTTCTTTTTTGCCTTGATTGCCAATGTTTACGATGATATGCGTCGCTTGCTATGAGGGGCAATACACTTGTAGCTTCAGCGAACACCATTTGCTCCTTTGTTACGTCAACTTTACCCCAAGAGCTTGCTTCTTTTAAAGTAGAACTACTACAAGCTCCGTCTCTGGTATCCGCTACAGTTATTTGAATAGCATATTTGTGCATATCTACCTTTTTACCTAACAACTCAGCACAAACCACTGTATCCTGAATAAAATTTTTGGGCACTCCACCTCCAACCATTAATAATCCCGATTGTTTTGATTTGAGTTTAATCTCAGTTAATTCTCTGAACTCTCTAATAGAATCTATAGTGATATGACTTTTAGGATTTTGTTCTTGGTGCATGACAAGCCCAAATCCTGCTGAACTATCAGTAAAAGCTGGGCAAAAAATTGGGACATTATTATCATAAGCTGTTTCTATTAATGAGTTCTTCTTTTTAGAATTCTTTTTTAAATATTTTCCAAGTTCTTTTATAAATTCTCTTGATGTGTATGGCTTTGGTTTAAGCGAATTAGCAATCTCACAAATAGTCTTGTCGCATGCTTGTAAATTCTCTTCATCTATATACGTATCATATATTCTATCAATGTAGTTATTTCTTAATTCAGTATCATCTTGAAATTGTGATCCTTGATAATGCTTAAATCCTAGAGCTTCAAAAAAATCCATATCAATAATAGAGGCACCTGTTGCAACTACAGCATCAATCATATTATGTTTCACCAAATCAGTGTATAGATCCATACAACCACCTGCTGAGGTCGAACCTGCCAATGTTAGAAAAATCGAGCAATCCTTGTCTGAAAGCATCTCATTATAAATATCTGCTGCTCTAGCAGTATCCCTTGATGTAAAAGACATTTTACTCATCCCATCAATAATTTTACGAGCATCGAATGATTTTATGTCAATATGCTCAACAGGAGTATTGAGCAAAGATTTTTTATTGTGCCCGATATTTGGACCTATTTTTTTATTCATTAAGCTACTAACGAACCAACTTTATCATCTATATTATCGTACATAGATATAATCGGTTTGTCACTTAATTCATGAATTTCATTTGAATAAAAACCATTAAAGTTTGTTCTGAAGCTAAGACTGTATGCTCCTAATTGACCTAACTCTACATAATCACCTTCTTTAATATTATTAGGTAACAAAAATGGACCTTTCATATAATCTAAACCATCACACGTTGGTCCAAAAAAACTAAATGTAGTTAGTTTTTTCGACTGCACTCTACCATCTGTAATCATTTTCGAAGGCAAAACAAAATTTGGACCACCTGCATCAAATAAAGATCCGTAAGTTCCATCATTAATGTAAAGATTATTTTTTTTTCTTAAAATGACTTTGACGATAGTTGAACCGCTTTCAGCTACAAGTGCTCTACCTGGCTCACAGATTATTTCTGGTAATTTATTAAGTTTTAAATTTTTTAATTCTTTTTTAATTTCGTCCATATAATTTATTAATGGCTCGGGATTTAGGTCTGGGTAAATAGAAGGAAAACCACCGCCAACGTTGATCGTGTTTGGGACTATCTTTGTCTTTTTTATAATATTTCCTATTTCACGTATTCCCTTTGAGTAAGAAATTTTATGCATACATTGAGAGCCGACGTGAAAACTAATTCCAAGTTTCTTAGAATTATCTTTACACAGTCTCACTAAACCTAAAGCTTCAGAAGGAAGAGCACCAAATTTTCTTGAGAGATCTATTTCTGCATGTTCATTCGAAATAGCGATTCTTACAAATAATTCTAGATCTTTTGCTTGATTAGTTGTTTCTAAAATTTTTCTTAATTCATCTTTGCTATCTAAAGAGAAACTTTTAACTCCATAATCAAAATAAGCTGATGCTATACTTTCTTTACTTTTGACTGTATGCATAAAATGCAATTTAGCTTCTGGTTTTATTTTTTTGATAAGTTTGATTTCATTTAAAGAAGCAACATCAAATTCATTAATACCGTTATTAATTATTTGTTTGATAACTTTTTCGTTCGGATTCGTCTTTACAGCATAAAGTATTTTACCTGGAAAATTCTCTTTAAAAAATTTAACGGATTTTTTAATCTCTTTAAGCCGTATACAATATACGGGATAATCTGGTTGTAATGAGTTAACTAATTCGTTAACTGTTTTAAATTTTCCCATTTCATGTGTTCCTCGCGTTAATTTACACAAAGATTTTTTAAAAAATTTAATAAAAAAAACCTTATTTATTCCGCGTTTAAGGTTTTTTTCACTTTATGTAAAGAAAAAAAGACATTTTTGTCGTGTTGAAATTTTGTCAACAGCACCCATATAAGGCTTTATGAGATCACAAAAAAATGTACCTGAGCAGCTAAATCTGGCCGACTTTAATGATAAATCATTGTTAATTCTGGATGATGACGATCCATTAAGAGGAAGGCTTGCTAGAGCCATGGAAAAGAAAGGTTTTCAAGTAAAAGAGGCAAAATCTGTAGCCGAGGGCCTAAATATTGCAAAGAACTCCCCAACAGCATTTGCCGTGGTAGATCTAAGACTTGAGGATGGTAATGGGCTCGATGTTGTCAAAGAACTCTCCAAAAACAAAAAAGAGAGCAGAATAGTGATGTTAACGGGATACGGGAATCTACCAACGGCTGTAGAAGCAGTTAAGGTTGGAGCGATAGACTATATAGCAAAACCGGTTGATGCCGATGACGTTGAAGCTGCACTTTTAGCCTCCCCAGAATCAAAGGCAAAACCACCTGAAAATCCAATGTCAGCAGATAGAGTAAAGTGGGAACACATTCACAGAGTATTTGAGCTATGTAATAGAAATGTATCTGAGACTGCACGAAGACTTAAGATGCACAGAAGAACATTACAAAGAATTCTTTCCAAAAGATCTCCAAGATAATACTAGACAATTTTTCTCAACTTTTTAAACTGTTTGATAGCTAAAGTAGAAATTAGAATTTTAAATAGTTCAGCTAACAAGAAAGGTTGAGCACCTAATTTAAATATTGGTTTATCCCATCCAATAAGATTTCCCAACCAAAGCATCCCAAATAAATAAATGAAACTTGTCGCAAAAGTTAATTTAAAAAAAGTCTTAAATAAATTATCATCGTAATTAAATTTTCCAGCGAAGTATACTGCAATAATAAATCCAACTAAGTAACCCATTGTAGGTCCTGTGAAGTATACTATTCCTATTCCTTTTTCTGGAGTGCCTGAAAAAACTGGTAAGCCTAAGATGCCCTCAAATAAATATAAAGAAATTGTAGCGAGACCAAGCTTCCAACCAAAAGCAACTCCTATAAATAAAACAACAAATGTCTGCATTGTCATAGGCACCGGGTAAAAAGGTATTTTGATTTTTGATGATATAGCCAAAAGTATAGATCCTAGTAAGGCTATAAATAAATATTTTATTAGTTTGGTTTGTATAAAACTTTTTACAAATTCCATAAGTACAATTTAACTTTTTTTAATTTAAAATCTAGTGTTTTGTTAGTTGCACAAAAACATCTTCTAAATCACCATCTTCAGTAGAAATATCTTCAATTTTG
>CACCBT010000020.1 GCA_902544345.1 uncultured Pelagibacteraceae bacterium | reverse complement strand
TATTTGTATTCTAGCTCTATCTTTTCTAATGCTCTCTCTCATTTTTTTTTCAACTGTACGCCTGTTGTAAAAATTTATCATATCTATGAAATCTATGACTATTAACCCAGATAAATCTCTTAACTTAATTTGTCGGGCAATTTCTTCTGCAGCTTCTAAATTTGTATTTAACGCAGTTTTTTCAATATTTATCTGTTTTGTTGATTGACCTGAGTTAATATCGATCGATACTAAAGCTTCGGTAGGATTTATTACTATATATCCTCCTGATTTTAGCTTTACAGTAGGTTCAAAAATATTATTTAATTCTTTTTCAATATTTGCATCTTGAAATAGTGGTTTTTTACCTCTGTATTTTTTTATATTTTTGACGTTTTTGGGCATTAATTCTTTCATGAATTTTTTTGCTTTTTGATAAGCCTCATTACCTTCGATATATATATTTTTAGTATCATTATCGTAAGTGTCTCTTAAGGTTCTTTTAATTATATCACCCTCTTCGTAAACTAAAGATGGCGCATTAGAATCTATAGCTTTATCTTTTATTTCTTCCCAAGTTTTTAAGGTATTTTGAAAATCTTTTTCAATTTCATTTTTGGTTTTATTTGCTCCTGCAGTCCTTACAATAACTCCCATACTTTTTGGTATTTGAATTTCATTCAAAATAGTTCTTATTTTTTGTCTATCAGAAGAATTAAAAAATTTTCAAAAAAAATATGCTTTCAAAGTTGAGATTTTATCTAATAAAGAATTAATCATACCTGAATATAAAATCGAATTATTGAACAAATCAAAAAAATTAATTAATAAAATAGAGCATTTAGAACATATTATTAGTGTCAAAAAAACTAAAATTGATATTTCTAAGGTGAAAAAGGATGGAAAAAAAACCAAAAAAGAAATTAAAAAGGTAAAAACTAAAAAAAATCTAAGAACTTTATGGGTTAGAAGAAAAAAAAATTAAATTAAACCTTTAGTTGGAGAACTTGCAATAGCGAAATAATTCTTATCCATCCTTCCAGCTAAATAAGAATTTCTACCAGAAATTACTGCATCCCTAAAAGCTTTTGCCATTAATACAGGTTTATTAGCTTGAGCAATAGCACTATTGATTAAAACACCATCACAGCCTAATTCCATTGCAACAGTTGCGTCTGAAGCTGTGCCTATTCCTGCATCAACTATAACTGGAACTCTTGACTGTTTTATGATTAGTGAAATATTTACTTTATTTTGCAAACCTAATCCTGAGCCTATTGGAGAAGCAAGAGGCATTATAGCAGATGCGCCATTTTCCTCTAATTTTTTTGCTAATAATGGGTCATCATTACAATAAACCATAACTTTAAATCCCTCTTTTACAAGTATCTTTGTAGACTTAATTGTCTCTATCATATTCGGGTACAAAGTTTTTTTATCGCCCAGAACTTCTAATTTAACTAATTTCCAACCACCCATTTCTCGAGCTAGTCTTAAAGTTCGTAAAGCTTCCTCAGAAGTAAAACAACCAGCTGTATTAGGTAAAAAAATTATTTTTTTGGGATCAATATAATCACTCAATAATGGTTTTTTTCTATCCAAAATATTAACTCTTCTAACGGCTACAGTTACCATGCTTGCACCTGAGGCTTTGACTGCTTTAGCTGTCTCTAATAAACTTTTATATTTTCCAGTTCCAACAATGAGCCTAGATTTGAGAGACTTGCCTGCAACTTTAAAAATATCTTTTTTCAAATTATCCTCCACCTATAAAGTGCACTATTTCTAATCTATCATTATTTTTTAAATATTTTTTTTTAAACATAACTTTAGGAACTATTACGCCATTATGCTCAACCGCTATTTTTTTGTTAGATAAATTGTATTTTTTTAAAAGATCTAATATCGAATATTTTGAATTTATAACTAGTTTTTTTCCATTTAATTGTATTTTTGCCATAATTAAGTTATTCAATATCAAGAAATTTATGAATAAAATTATAGTTCTTAATGGACCAAACCTCAACCTTTTAGGTGAAAGAGAAAAAAAACAATATGGAAGTCTTACCTTAAAAGAAATAGAGAATAATTGTAAAGAATTTGCTAATAAAAATAATATTAAGCTTTCATTATTCCAGTCAAATATTGAAGGAGAACTTATCACTCAAATACAAAATTCAAGAAACAATCAAGATGGCATTATTATTAATGCTGGTGGTTATACTCACACCTCTGTAGCTATTCATGATGCTTTAAAAGTATTAAAAATTCCAATTATTGAATTGCATATAAGTAACATATATAATAGAGAAGAATTCAGGCACAAATCTTTAATAAGTAAAGTTGCTAAAGGTATTATTTGTGGTTTTGGAACTGAGGGCTATATAATGTCTTTAAAAGCTTTGAAGAAAATTTTGCAAAATGAAAATAGATAAAAAATTAATTAAAGAACTTGTAGACAATTTAAAAGAATTCGAGCTCTCAGAATTAGAATATCAGGAAGGACAAACAAAAATCAAAGTATCAAAAGTTTCAAAATTAATTGATCAAGTAAAAACAAGTGCGGTTGTTTCTCCGAATAAGTCAGTGTTGAAATCATCTGATGAAAGTGATGGTATAAGAATTAAATCTCCAATAATCGGTACAGCCTACTTAGCGCCAGAGCCAGGTGCAAAAAAATTTGTTGAGGTTGGAGATAAAATTAAAAAAGGTCAAACAGTAATGATTGTAGAAGCAATGAAAACAATGAATCATGTTCCTTCTACTGCGGATGGGGAAGTTAAAAAGATACTGATTGAAGATGGCCAACCGGTAGAATTTGGTCAAACTTTAGTTCTTCTTAAATAATTAAATAATGTTTAATAAGGTTTTAATAGCTAATAGAGGTGAAATAGCTGTTAGAATAATTAGAGCTTGTAAAGAGTGGGGAATTAAAACTGTTGCAGTACATTCTGACGTAGATGCAGACTCAATGCATGTTAGACTAGCGGATGAAAGCGTGTGTATTGGCTCCCATCAACCTCAAAATAGTTATTTAAATATTTCATCGATAATGTCAGCTGTAGATTTAACTGGAGCTGAAGCTGTTCATCCAGGATATGGATTTCTCTCAGAAAATGCAAAATTTTCAGAAATTGTAAATAAGCATGGAATAAAATTTATAGGTCCTAGTGCTAATGTAATTTCAATGATGGGAGATAAAATAGAGGCTAAACGTATTGCGAAGAAATATGGTTTGCCAGTTATTGAAGGTTCAGAGGGCGGAGTAAAATCTTTAAATGAAGCTAAATTAATTTGTAAAAAAATTGGCTATCCAGTTTTAATAAAAGCTGCTGGTGGTGGAGGTGGAAAAGGTATGAAAGTTGTCGAGGAAGAAGGAAAATTAGAAAGCCTTTTTCTTACTGCAAAATCAGAGGCAAAAAAATTTTTTAATAATGATGAACTTTATATCGAAAAATATTTCAAAAATCCCAGGCACATAGAAGTACAGATTATGTCTGGAAAAAATAAAACTGTTCAACTTGGAGAAAGAGACTGCTCTGTTCAAAGAAGACATCAGAAGTTAATTGAAGAGACTCCTAGTCCAGTGATAACAGATGATCAAAGGAAAAATTTATTAGAAAAAACAGTAAAAATGGTTGAACAAATAAATTATGAAGGTGCTGGAACAGTAGAGTTTATCTATGAAGATGGTAAATTTTATTTTTTAGAGATGAATACTAGAGTTCAAGTTGAGCATCCTGTAACTGAAGTTCAAACTGGCATTGATATCGTTAAAGAACAACTTTGGATCGCGTTTACAGGTAATACTGCTTTAAAACAGAGCGATATTAATCCTAGAGGGCATACGATTGAGTGTAGAATAAATGCAGAAAATCCTTCTCTGAATTTTCAACCTAGTCCTGGTACAATTAGTGTTTGCCATCAGCCTTCTGGTTTTAGAACGAGAGTGGATGGATCAGTATTTCAGGGTTGTAAAGTTACTCCTTATTACGACAGTTTAATTGCAAAAGTGATCTGCAAAGGAAGAAACAGGACTGAAGCTATACAAAGAACTTTAAGATCACTTGATGAATTTGTACTTGAGGGAATAAACACAACTATAGATTTGCATAAGAAAATACTTAATCACAAAAAATTCTTAAAATCAGATTATGATACTAATTGGTTAGAAAAAGAGAAATTTTTTTAAACTTTATTACAATTTAATAGCTGTAAATCATAAATTGCATGATCAAAAGGAGTTAGATTTGGGTCTGAAGAAAAAGTCCACCCATTGAATATATAAACTTTTTCGTTTTCATTTTTTGTTAGATCCTTAACTTGCATATACGCTACATCATTTAATTGATTATTTACTTTTACTTTACCACATTTTAAAATTTTTATTTCTAATGGGCCAAATTCTTTTATTTCATTAAGATTAACTTGGATCCTAGAAGATTTTGCAGTTATTTTATCTAAGCCAATTAAGACAGCATGTGAATTAATTTTTTTATCTTTTTTTTTTTCTTTTATTGAATTTGAAGCAAAACTCTCATTTTCATCGTCTGAGACTTCAAAACTTGGTTGAATTTGATTAAGATTAATTAATGGGGTGCTTAAAATCTTTTCCTCAGATAAAACAATATTTGAAAAAAAAAATATTAAAAAAAAATAAATAATCCTCAAATTATTTCCATGTTTCATATTTCTTACGATTACTCTCTTTTTTTATTTTAACAGGCTTATAACTTTCTATAGTTCCAGTTCTATTTTCAGAATGCTCTTTTTGCCAGACATATTTACTACCATTTTCACTGGGAACTTTGTCATTTGTGTGATGCATCCAATGGTACCAATCTGCAGTTATTTTTGTCGCCTCGACTTCTTTAGAGTAAATAACCCATCTTTCATCTTTTTTGTTTTTATAATATTTATTTCCAAATTTATCTTTACCCACAAAAGTACCTGTAAATAAGGTTTTCAAAAATGTTCCTAATGTTTGTCTATTCCACCAAGTGAAAATTACTTTAATACTCATTTTTTAAAATTATAAGTCCACACAATTAAGAAGTGTATAATAAAATTATAGACACTGCTAAGTTTTAATATATATCTTAAGTTATTAGATTCCAATATATTATGAAGAAATTCATCGTAGAAACTTATTACACGTGCACTTTTAAAACAGTGCATACTTTAAATGATCTCAACGATAAAGAACTATCTAAAATAGATGATAGAAATGATGGAAGCGTTGAATTAATAGACGTAAAATTAAACAATAGAAAAACTAAGAAGATTGGTGAAAAAGAAGATAGTAAAATTGAAAATATTAAAGTCGACTCCCCAGTCACGAAAAAAATTTCAGAGTCCATCAATAGAAAATCAATAGATAATTCAAATATTAAACCAAAAAATAATACAAGGTTTAAAATGCCAGATAGAAGAAAAGGATATATACAAAAAGCACAAATAGGAGATCATAAAGTTTACCTACACACAGGTGAATATGATGATGGGAAAATTGGTGAGATATTCATAGACACCAATAAAGAAGGCGAATTAGTAAAAGCAATGATGAATAACTTCGCCATAGCTATTTCGCTTGGGTTACAATATGGAGTTCCTTTGGATGAGTATGTTGACGCTTTTATTGACACAAAATTTGAACCTTCAGGAAATGTAATTGGTAATGATAGGATATTAAGTGCATCATCAATTTTAGATTATGTGTTTAGAGAACTAGCAATTTCTTACCTCGGTAAGGAAGAACTTGCACATACCCCATCCATAGCAAGTTCTAAGTCTATATCTGATAAAAATACTGACGATAAATTTCTTAAAATAGTCAAAAATATTACCTCTAAAGGTTTTGTTAGAAGTAATTTAGAAGAAAAATTAATAGACCTTTCAGACGTTAGGATAAATTTAAAGACTAAGAACTAATTTTTTTTTATATCCAATTTAAGACCAAGTTCTTTTAATTGATTAACCTCAACATCAGAGGGAGCAGACATCATTAAATCTTGTGCATTTTGATTCATTGGAAATAAAGTAACTTCTCTTATATTATTCTTATTAGCTAAAAGCATTATTATTCTGTCTATTCCAGGTGCAATTCCTCCATGAGGTGGTGCTCCATAACTTAAAGCATTTATCATTCCGCTAAATTTTTCGTTCACATCTTTTTCGCTATATCCAACTATGGAAAATAATTTAAACATTAATTCAGGTATATGATTTCTTATTGCGCCTGATGATAGTTCCACTCCGTTACAAACAATATCGTACTGATACGCTTTAATTTCTAAAGGATTATCAAATTTTATATTTTTAATATCTCCTTGTGGCATTGAAAATGGATTATGACTAAAAATAATCTTATTTGTTTTCTCGTCTTTTTCAAACATAGGATAATCTACAACCCAACAAAACGCGAAAACATCATTATCTATAATTTTTAAATCTTCAGCAATTTTAGCTCTTGCATTGGCTAAGATTTTTTCTACATCATTTTGTTTTCCACACGCAAAAAATATACTATCTCCTATTTCTGCTTCACATTGTTTTTTAATTTCTTTGAGAGCATCTTCACTAAAAAATTTACCTACAGGACCCTTCGCAGAAATTTTTTTTTCTTTTTCAAAAGTGAAATATGCCAATCCAGAAGAGCCTTGGTCTTTAGCCCATTTGTCAATGTTATCAAAAAAACTTCGTGGTTTATTTTTTGTATTTTTCGTTAAAATAGCTCTTACCTTCGAACCTGATTTAACAAGTTTTTTAAAGATATCAAATTTTACATCATCTCTTTCAAAAATATTTGTTACATCTCGAATCATTAAAGGGTTTCTTAAGTCAGGTTTATCAGTTCCATATTTAAGCATTGCTTCTCGATAAGGAATTCTTGGGAATTTTTCTGTTAATATTTTTTTAGAGGAGAATTTCTTAAATAAATTTAAAAGAAGCTTTTCCACTACTTTGAATACATCCTCTTGCTCTACAAATGACATTTCTAAATCAAGTTGATAAAACTCTCCTGGACTTCTATCAGCTCTAGCATCTTCATCTCTGAAACATGGAGCTATTTGAAAATATTTATCAAACCCTGAAACCATTATCAGTTGTTTAAATTGCTGTGGGGCTTGTGGTAAAGCATAAAATTTACCAGGGTTTAATCTACTTGGAACTAAAAAATCTCTAGCGCCCTCAGGACTCGAAGATGTCAAAATTGGAGTTTGATATTCTAAGAAACCTAAACCCAACATTTCTGATCTTATAAATGAAATTACTTTTGATCTAAGCACTATATTTTTATGCATCTCTTCTCGCCTTAAGTCTAAAAATCTGTATTTTAGTCTAATATCTTCAGGATAATCTTGTTCACCAAACACTGGTATAGGCAACTCTTTAGCGTTTGATAAAATTTCTAAGTTTTGAATCTTTATTTCTATTTTTCCAGTCTTTAATTCTAAATTTTCTGTTTCTTTTTTTCGTCTAATTACTTTTCCTATTATTTTAAGAACAGACTCAGGTTTAATTTTTTCTAAAATAGAAAAAAATTTGTTATTATTTTCTGTTACACATTGAGTGATCCCATAATGATCTCTTATGTCAATAAAAATTAAATTTCCATGATCTCTTCTTCTATGAAGCCAACCGGAAATAACTACTTTTTTATCAAGATCTTTTTCACTCAACTCCGAACAATTATGAGTTCTAAATTTATTCATTTGTTTAGTACTTTTTTTATTAGATTAATATTTATTGATTTTCCAGAAGATAAAGACAAATCATCAACATCTTTTAGAAATTTAAACATTTTTGAATAAGATCTTTCAACATTTTTCACAATATAATCGGAAATTCTTGGACTTATAGTTATTTGTTTTTCAGAGAATGATTTTGAAATAATGACGTGTAATAAATCATCTGGAGGTAGATCAATTCCAATATTTATAAAACTATTAATTCTTGATTTTAGATCATTAAGTGTAAAACTAAATTTAATTATTGGTTCAAAACTATTTACTAAAATAAAGTTATCTAATTGTTTTGAGTGGTTCAAAATAGAATAAAATAATTTTTCATCAATTTTATTTTTATAATTATCAATTATTAAGCATTCTTTTTTATTTAATTCAGGTATAACTGTGTCGCTAACATTATTTTCATCCAAGATAATAATTTTTTCAATTTTTTTTTCTAAAATTTTTGATAAGTGGGTTTTTCCTGAGCCTGAAGCGCCATATACGTTCAGCCACTTACCTGGCCAGTTTGGCCAACTCTCTATTAGTTTGTATGCAGAAAAATTATTACTTGAAACAAAAAAATCTTGCTCAAAATATTTTTTTTTAAATGGAAATTTAAAAGTTAATTGACTCATTTTTTAATTCTTAAATCCCATTGATCTCCAATTAACTGTAGCATAATATTTTGTTCTTTGAGTTGACTTATAATTTTATCTAATTTTCCTAAATATCTTAACTTTAATAATACATATTTGTTATTAAATTCTTGAACAAATATTCCGTCAACAGTGTCAACATTCCTAAGTCTATTATTAAATTCTACCAAATTATTTTTTTTATTAACTATTATTCTTGCATTCAAAAAAGAGGGTGTTCTTATATCTATTAAATTTTGAGACTTGATAATATTAATTAATTCTTCACTGATTACTTTAATAATTTCTTCGTTCAATTTGTCTGTATTCTTATTATTTTTTTCAACAATGATTGTTTTATCAATTTTTTTATTTAAAATTCTCGTTCTTATGAAAATTTTTTGATCACTTGAGCTTGTGTCTGCAATCAAAACTAAAGCCAGATTTTTATTTTCGTACTCTTTAAACAAATTTTTGAGATCGATACGATACAAATTTTCTTTGTTTATACTTAAATTTTCAATCACTTCAATATTTTCAATTGGTAAAATAAATTCAATAAGTTCAGATTCATATATTTTGTTCCAATTATCGTAATAATAATTATTATTATAGATAAAGATTTGATTTTTTTTTTGAATTACAGGCAATAAGTATAATTCTTTATCTGAAATATCTGAATAAGAAATATTTCTACTTGAAAATAATATATGTAATTTATCTTTGTCAAAAAAAATATTAAAATTAACTTTACCTTTGAAATTGTCTTGTGCCTCATCAGCAATCTGATAGTATGAAACTAGCTCTTTTATTTTAGGAAACTCTAATCTAGATAAGTTTTCGACATCCTCTTTTAGAAGTATCTTTTCTAAAAGTTTCCCGAACCCCTTTTTAATTGCTTTATTTGCCAAATCTTCATGAGAATTATTAGTTTTTTTTGTAATTTCAATATTATTAACATTAAAAATATTTTCTAATGATAAAACATTTCCAGTTTTAAAAAAAATAACTAAAATAATGATTATAATTTTATAAGAACCCATTAAAATTTAAATATCATTTTTATTGATGAAAAAAATACAAAATAGTTACAAAAAAAGTGGTGTAGATATTTCATTAGCTAATAAATTGGTAAAACACATATCAAAGATATCAAAAAAAAATGTCAAAAAAAGGGATAATTTTTTAGATAAAGATCTTATTGGGGGATTTGGATCATATTTCGATATAAGCAAAATAAAAATCAAAGACCCTGTAATAGTTTCATGTACCGACGGAGTGGGAACTAAGATTGAATTAGCTAATAAATTTAAGAAATATGACACAATTGGAATAGATCTAGTTGCAATGTGTGTTAATGATTTAATAGTACAAGGAGCTAAACCACTTTTTTTTCTAGATTATATTGCAGTTGGCAAACTCGAAATAAACAAAGCAAAGAAAATTTTAAAAGGTATTTTTCGAGGTTGTAAAATTTCAAAATGTAAATTGATTGGCGGAGAAACAGCTGAGATGCCAGGTGTTTATTCAAAAGATAAATTTGATTTAGCAGGATTTAGCGTCGGAATAGTTTCAAAAAGAAAAATTTTAAGCAAAAAGAACGTTAAAAACAAAGATATAATACTAGCCGTTCCATCAAACGGCATACATTCGAATGGATATTCTTTAGTAAGAAAAATTATAGGTAAAAAAAAGATTAATAAAATTATGAAAAATGAATTATTAAAACCTACAAAAATTTATTCAGAAGAAATTTTAAGTTTAACTAAAAAAAATCTTATCTCATCTGCAGCTCATATAACCGGTGGCGGGCTTATTGAAAATTTACTCAGATCGATACCAGAAGATTTGAATTTAAATATTGATTTATCTAAAATCAAAATCAGTAAAATTTTTAAATGGCTTAAAAAGAAAAATATTTCGGACACTGAAATGTTAAGAACATTTAATTGTGGAATAGGATTTTGTATTATTACCCCAGAAAAAAATATAAAGAAAATTAAAAAAAAATTTTCTAAAAATTATATTCCTTATGAGATTGGTTATATTTCAAAAAATAAAAAAAAGGTTAATCTTTTTAAAAATTTAATATGGTAAAAAAAAATGCTTGTATTTTTATCTCGGGGAAAGGTTCAAATCTTAAAAATCTGATAGGTAGGTCTAGAGATTATAATTTTCCTATTTCGGTAAAATTAGTAGTAAGTAATAAAAGAAAAGCATTAGGGATATTGTATGCTAAAAAAAATTCGATACCCTTTTTACTTATTAATACAAAATCTAGAAATTACGAAAATAAATTGCTTGAATATCTCAAAAAATATAAAATCTCTCTGATTTGTTTAGCCGGGTATATGAAAATATTGTCAAAAAAATTTTTAAGAGCTTATGGAAAAAAAGTTATTAATATCCACCCCTCTCTTTTGCCAAAATTCCAAGGTTTAAATACCTTCTATAAAGTATTAAAAAATAAAGAAAAAAAAACAGGTTGTACTGTCCATTATGTTGATGAAAAATTAGATAACGGGAAAATCATTTCTCAAAGAAGTTTTTATATCGACTCAACAGATAACGAAGAAATATTAAAAAATAAAACTCAAAGGTTGGAATATTTAGTCTTCCCTGAGTCGATTATCAAGATTTTTCGAGATAACTAATTTTTAAAAAAAAATTCTATCTCCTTTTTTGCATTCTCATTTGAGTCCGACCCATGTACAGAGTTTTTATCTATAGATATCCCGTATAACTTTCTAATAGTATTTTCTTTAGCATCTTTAGGGTTTGTGGCTCCCATAAGTTCTCTATTTTGTATTACTGCATTTTCCCCTTGTAAAATCATTACTACGATGGGTCCTGACGACAAGTAAGAGCATAACTCATCATAAAATGGTTTTGACTGGTGAATTTTATAAAAGTCTGCTGCTTCTTCTTTTGTTATTTGAATTTTTTTACTTTCTTTAATAACTAAATTATTTTTTTTAAAAATATTTTTTATTTCATCAACTAAATTTCTTTCAACAGCGTCGGGTTTTATAATGGATAGTGTTTGCTCACTACTACTCATAATTGTCTTCTACAAATTGATTTAGCAATCTTACTCCAAAGCCTGTTGCGCCTCCAGAATTCAAAGCTCCTCCATATTTTGAAAATGCCATCCCGGCTATATCCAAATGTGCCCAAGGTGTTTTGTTCAAAATGAATCTTTGTAAAAACTGGGCTGCGGTAGTAGAACCTGCTCCACCAACATAGTTTATATTTTGTACATCTGCATTTTTAGAATTCATTAGTTTATCGTAATTCTTATGCAAAGGCATTCTCCAAACTTTTTCATCTACCTTTTCACCTGCTTCAAAAAGCTGATCGGACAGTTTATCATTATTGGAAAAAAGACCAGCGTACTCAGAACCCAAACATACAATTATAGCACCTGTAAGAGTGGCTAGATCCACAATTAATTTTGGTTTAAACTTCTTTTCGGTAAAAGTTAAAGCATCAGCCAAAACTAATCTGCCTTCTGCATCTGTATTTAATATTTCAATTGTTTTTCCACTATAAGATTTAACAATATCTCCAGGACGTTGCGCGTTTCCACTTACCATATTTTCTACAAGACCGACGACGCCTACAGCATTTACTTTAGCTTTTCTAAGAGCCAAGTTTTTCATTAAGCCTACTACTGTTGCTGAGCCTGCCATATCATAAGTCATGTCTTCCATAAACCTTGCTGGTTTAAGTGAGTAACCTCCAGTATCAAAACAAACTCCTTTTCCAACGAATGCTAAAGGTTTAGAATTATTTTTCGCTCCGTTCCATTCCATAGTTATAAGATACGAACCCCTTATACTTCCTTGGCCAACACCAAGAAGAGCATGCATACCTAGTTTTTTTAATTTTTTTTCATCATAAATATTTATTTTTAAACCTTCTTTTTTCAAAGAGCTTATTCTTTTGGAGTATTCGTCTGGATGTAAGACATTTCCTGGTTCAGAAACCAAATCTCTAGCGTAAAAAGTTCCTTGCTCTAAAGCCTTAAACTTAAGTTGATTTTGAATTGAGGGCTTGTTTTTTTTACCAACAATATTTATTGAAATTATTTTATCATCCTTTTTTGTCTTATATTTTTTAAAACCATAAGACTTTAATTTAAGTCCATGCAAGAAGTGACCTAAAAAATTATTTTGTTTATTATTTAAACTATCTGAAATTAAAAAGTATTCTTTAATTTTCTCTTGATTAATACGACCATAGAATTCTGCACCAAGGTTTTCTACTTCCGAGGTTTTTAGGTTATTTTTTACAGATATTAAAACAATTTTTCTCTTAGAAGATAACTCAAATATGAATATATTTTTTTTTAAATCAATGCTTTTAATTAAATCTTCTATATAAGCAAACTCCGATTTAGATAGGTGATTGTTTAAATCATTTATCTTGAATTTTTCTTTTGAAAACAAAACTATGTTTTGTGATATTGATTTTGTATTGTTTGTCTTAAGATAATTAATTTTTATTGGCATAATTTTTAATAAAACCTATTTGTGTCAGTGATATAAGTCCAAATATACAAGTTTTCAATGGAAATTTAGTCATAGTTAAACCATTAGTTGAATTTAAGTTATGGATGCATTATTTATATACAGTATTTCATATGCTTCAAAACAAAATTTATCAAAATTTTTTTATAGAAATTATAAAGACGTTCTTAGTCATTGTTTTTGGCTTATCCATCATCGCATTAACTGTAAGAGCAGTAAATTTTTTAGATTTAATTGTTGATAGTGGTTATCCAGTATCTACTTACTTTAAATACTCATTTCTCAACCTTTTTGGAATAGCTCCTAAATTTATACCTTTAGCTTTTTTACTAACTTTAGTGATTTTTATTTTAAAACATATAGAGGACAGTGAATTTGTCATATTGTGGACATCGGGGGTCAAAAAAATACAATTAGTTAATTTATTATTTTTTACCTCAATAACGGTATTACTTTTTTACATAATTCTATCTGCTTTTTTGACACCAATAGCTTTAAATAAATCACGACAACTATTAAGTAAAGATCAATTGAATTCTTTTTTACCTACTATAAAAACTCAGCAGTTCAGTGACTCTTTTAAAGGTTTCACATTCATTGTAGAAAAAAAAATTAATGATGAGATCAAAAATATATTCTTACACGATACCGGAAGAAATCTAAAAAATTTATCTCCTAATATTTCAAATGATTCAAATACAACAATTGTAGCTGAAAAAGGAATAGTAAAAAAAAGAAAAATGTTTCTTTTTAACGGACAAATTATTTCCTCGAAAAGCTCTAATGAGGAAACAGAAATACTTAAATTTGAACAATTAAATATTGACTTAAGTGACTTAGTAACAACAACAATTAAACAACCGAAATTGCAAGAAACTTCAACCATAAAACTTTTATCATGTTTGCATTCAAGAGAAAATAACCCAAAAATTTGTAAAGACGGTATAAATAAAGAAATTTTTCCTATTCTTATTAGAAGAGTTGTACTACCATTTTATATTCCAGTTATCACTTTAATTTGTTCATTTTTATTACTGAAGAGTCAAAGGATCTATTCCAATAAAATATCAATTTTTGTATACGGTTTTATCATACTTTTATTAACTGAATTATTGGTAAGATATACAGGTTTAAATTTTCTGTTAAGAGTATCGTATTTGATAATGCCTTTTTGTTTGAGTCTATTTTTTTATTTTTTTTTAAATTATAAATTTTCAAAAGAGTCACAAATTTCATGAATAATCTAATATTTAATTATCTTCTTAAAAATTTTTTAAAGACATTTCTTTTATGTATATTAATTACTTACAGTTTTGGAATGATTTTGAATTTGTTTGAAGAAGTAGAATTTTTCAAGAATAATGATGTAAGTTTTTTAACACCATTGATGCTAACAAGTATTTTTGTACCTAGTATGGTCTTAAAGTTTTTACCTTTCGTAATATTCGTATCAAGCATGTGGTTTATGATTAAAATCAGAAACAACAAAGACCTTCTAACTTTAAAGGTTTATGGCTATTCTAATATAAAAATCTTTTTTATACTTGCATTTACATCGTTTATCTTAGGGTGGTTTGTATTAGTTGTTGCAAATCCAATTACCTCTTCAATGGTAAAATATTATGAAAAAACTAAATCTGAATATGCCAGAGATATTGATCATTTAGTAACATTTAATAATAATGGTTTGTGGATTAAGGAAAGTTTAAAAGACGGTGATCGAGTGATTACTGCAAACAAAACTGAAAAATTCAAACTTATTGATGTCACTATTTTCCATTTTGATAAAAAATATAATCTATATGAGAAAATTTTTGCAAAAGAGGTAGATATTGATACAAACGACTGGAGCCTTAAAAATGTAATTATCTTCGAATTCGAGAATGGAATTTTTAAAAAATCAATTGAAAATACATTAAATATCGAGTCAATTTATAATTACGAAAAAATAACAAGCTTATTTAATAATTCTGATACAATGTCTTTTATAGAGTTAGTAATGGATTACAGAAATCTTTTAAATAATGGCTATAATGAAAGGTTTTTAAACCAAAGCTTGCACACTATGCTAACTTTACCATTCTTTCTATTTTTAATGACAGCTATTGCATCAATTTTAACTATGAACACATTGAAAAAATCTGACAATTTAAAGTTTCTAGTTTTAGGTCTAATTATAAGTGTCCTGGTTTATTATTTTAAAGATCTATCAATTGCTTTGGGTCAAACAGATAGAATTCCTTTAGCCTTATCGATTTGGGCTCCTATAATTGCATTGAGTTTATTTACATTCATTGGGGTTTTGCAAATAAATGAAAAGTAAAAATATTATTTATTTGTTCACTTTTTTATTTTTTTCAAATGCATTTGCTGAGAATATTCAGATTCAAGCAAAAAATATTACATTAGATAAAGATAAAGTTACTACAGTATTTGAAAACGATGTTGTAGTTAAAACTAAAAATAAGATTATAAAAAGTCAATACTTAAAATATAATAAGAAGATCGGGTTACTGATTTTAAAAAATAATATTATAGCCAAAGATAATGATAATAATACAATTACCTCTGAAAATGCAGAGTTCAATGAAAACAAAGAAATTTTTAAAACTTTTGGTCCTACCAATATTATTACTTCAGAAAAATATATTGTTAAGGGTAAAGATATAATCATTGATAATAAGAGAAAAACTATTAGTTCAAATGAGGTTACCTCTATAAATGACCCAGAGGGAAATTATATTGAATTACAAAACTTTAATTATCAGGTAAAAAATAATATATTTAATTCTGTTGGTTCAGTAAAAATTTTAGATAAACTAAAGAATAGTTATGAATTTTCACAAATTTATATTGATACGAAAAAAAAAGAGATTTTGGGTACAGATATTAAGGCATTTTTAAACGAAGAGGGTGTCAAAGTAAATCCTAAGAATAAACCAAGAGTATTTGCCAATGCCATAAGACTCTCAACTAAAAAAAGTGTATTTAATAAAAGTATTTTTACTATTTGTGATTATAGGGAAAATGACAAATGTCCTCCTTGGACAATACAAGCATCTAAGATGCTACATGATAATATAAAAAAAACTATTT
>CACCBT010000019.1 GCA_902544345.1 uncultured Pelagibacteraceae bacterium | reverse complement strand
CAAAACGCTAATAGAACAGAAACACAAATGGTAAGACCTGATAAATGGTGGGAACAAAGAGAAAGTGTTACTAGAAGTTTAATTTATAAAAAGAGATATAAAACAGCCTATAAAGTTTCAAGCGAACATTCGTTATCATCTGGACCATCGTTTGCTGAAGCTGAATGGCTCTCTGGGTGGATAGCTTTGACTTTTCTTAAATCTCCAGAATATGCAATTAATCATTTTGAAAATTTTTATAATAATGTTGGTTATCCGATTAGTCTAGCTAGAGGTGCTTTTTGGTTAGGAGTTTCTTACGAACAACTTAAAGAAAATGATGCTGCTAACAAATTTTTTTCTGAAGCTGCTAAATTTCCTATGACTTACTATGGGCAATTGGCTTTTAATAAAATTAATCCTGGAGGAAATTTTGAACTTAAAGATCAAAGTATTTTTGATAAAGAATATGAAAAAGAATTCAAAAAAAATAAATTGATTAAACATGTAATTTTATTACATGAACTTGATGCTAGCCAGTATGCTAAAGATATTCTTAAACATCTAGCTGAACTAAATATTGAAAAAGGAAGTGAGGTTTTAGCTGCAGAGTTATCAACTTCAATAGAAAGGTATGATTTTGCAATCCAAATATCTAAAAGAGCATCTTATGAAAAAAGATTTTATAATAAATATAATTATCCGGTAATCGCTACACCAAAGGTTGTCAATAATAAACAAATGCCTAATCAAGAAATCGTCTTAGCGATAATTAGACAAGAGAGTGAATTTGATCGAAAGGCAAATAGTTGGGCTGGTGCAAGAGGAATGATGCAGTTAATGAAATACACTGCAAAGATTGTAGCTAAGCAAGCAAAACTCCCATATAGTATAAGTAGATTAACAGCAGATCCTGAGTACAATATCAAACTTGGTTCATATTACTTTAATGGACTACTTAATGATTATAATGGTGTCTTTCCTTTTGCTATTGCTGCTTACAATGCAGGTCCAAACAGAGTTAAAACTTGGAGAAGAGTAAATGGTGACCCTTCTAAAGGTCAAATTTCTTATATTAATTGGATTGAACAAATAAGATTTGAAGAAACCAGAAATTATGTTCAGAGAGTTTTAGAAAATATTAATGTTTATAAATATATTTTAAGAAAAGAGCCTGTTCAAATAGATAGTTATTTTAACTAATTGGCGGTGAGAGAGGGATTCGAACCCTCGGTAGCATAGTTAAATACTACGGAAGTTTAGCAAACTCCTGGTTTAAACCAACTCACCCATCTCACCACAAGCTTTACATATCTTTATAAAGAAAATTAACTTATATTGCATCAACTTTGTAATGCAACAAAAACATTTATCAGGAATTTTTTATGCTGCTTTTGCATCTCTTTGGTGGGGTGTTGTAGGAACGATTTTTTTCAAATTTGTATCTTTTGCATCATTCGTTGAATTAACTGTTCACAGAACTATTTGGACTGCGGTTCTTTTAATTCTTACAACGAGTTTTTATAAAAAATGGCCAGAATTTTTTAAAATTTTGAAGAAAAGAAAAAATCAATTATTGCTTTTTTTATCAGGTTTATTGGTAAGTATAAATTGGGGAACTTGGCTTTATGCCGTCAGTGTAAACAAATTATTAGATTCTAGTTTAGGATATTATATCTACCCAATAATAAGTGTCTTTTTGGGAAGAGTGTTTTTAAAAGAAAAACTTAATAGAAATCAATTTATAGCTGTTATTTTAGTTGTAATTTCCTTGTTTTACTTTTTACTAAAGTTAGGTGAATTACCTTGGATTGGTTTGACTGTTGCAATAACCTTTAGCATTTATGGATTGATAAGAAAAAAAATTAAAGTCTCATCAGATATTGGTCTACTAATAGAAACATTGTTAATTTCTCCTATAGCGATTGCATTATTCATATATCTAATAAATTTAAACATAAATGTTTTTTCATATAAAGAACCTCTTTTATCTTTTTATTTATTTTGGTCTGGATTTATGACTTTAGTGCCTCTCTTTTTATATACGTTAGGTTTTAAAATAATTGGAATAGGTCCAGCAAGCATGATTTTATTTTTAACTCCAACGTCTCAATTTCTTTTAGGAATAACTTATTTTGATGAGATTCTTACCTTGGAAAAGTTTTTTGGTTTCGTAATAATTTGGATAGCTGTAACTATTTATCTTAATGAATTACGTAAAGAGTAAGTCGTTATTATTATAAGTGGTACAATTAAAGCTACAATAAATGAGATAAATAGTAAGTTTGATATGATAATTGAGCTAAAATTTTCTATAGACATAATATTACCTACTAATAAACTTGATTGGAAATTTTGACTTGGGAAAAATAATAATCCTGAACTTAATCCAAGAATTATTGATATTAAAGATAATCTAGTATTAATTTTTTTCTTAAAAAAACCATAGAATACCGTGACAACAACGGCACAACATAGGAGATCAGCGAATAAAAATAGATATAAAATACTATAGCCTTTAGAGGCAAATACAAAAACAATCACACATAATAATAAAATAAATTTATTGCTTTTTACTTTTATTTCTCTTCCGCCTAAAAATTTATTAATTTCTTTTCCGTCAATTATTATAAGGCTTGAAATAGCATTAATTAACGTATCAATCGTACTTAATGTTAAAGCTAAGGCTAAAATTAAAATAGAAATAACTATTAAAACATTATCATTTAACAAAATTAATTTAAAAAAAGCTAAATCAGGTATTATTTCGGGGTTGATTGAAAAAGATATAAGACCAGTGTAACCCATCCATAAAACAATCAAAAAAGAAATAATTGATGAATAAATTAAACTTTTTTTTAAAATAAAGTTGTTTCTTGCGGCAAATACACGTTGCCAATTACCCTGATGAAATAAATTTGTTGCTGCTACAGCAATAAAAAATGTCAAACCAGCAGTGTAATTTGGAATATAATTTTTACTTACAAGTTTTGTAGAATTTTTTTTGATTAATTCATAACTATTTATTTCTAAACTTCCTAAAATCAAAAATATAGAAAATAATATTATACCCAAGACTATTAAAAATTGATATTTATCTGTTATAATTGAAAGTTTAAATCCACCTCTTAATATATATAAAAGACATATGATTAAAGTTAGTCCAGATGTTATCCATAAAGGTGTTTTTGAGATTAAATTTAATAAAAAAGCTATTGCTGTGACTTCGGCTATCAAAAAAATTGTTAAATAAAATAAAATTAAAATTAGTATTATTTTTAAAATACCAGTCCCAAATCTTCTTTTTACAAACTCAGTTAAAGACATACCATTAGGAAATTCTCTCCTTATTTTTGGTCCAAAATTTAATAAAAATAACATAGGTGCAGCCGTGCCTAACGCATATCCAA
Organism: uncultured Pelagibacteraceae bacterium; assembly: GCA_902544345.1. Taxonomy (GTDB): domain Bacteria; phylum Pseudomonadota; class Alphaproteobacteria; order Pelagibacterales; family Pelagibacteraceae; genus Pelagilacustribacter. The sequence continues at coordinate 12,865 of CACCBT010000019.1, read as the reverse complement.
TTACTGCTCCTATTCCACCCCAGGTAGCTGCTGAAGCTGGGCCAAATAATATCCACGCCCCCAAAGCAGATGCTGATAGACTCGTTGTTAATGAAAAAATACTCTCATTTCTATCACCAACTATGTGACTTTTTTTATTATATGAAATTTTTTTTGAATTTAGGTAACCTATGGCTATAAAAAAAGCTCCTACCACTAAAGTAATAATTAATGTTATTTGTGTTGATAAGTATATATCCTTCATTTATCCCTCACTGAATTACCGGTCAGGTTCTTTGGGTATGATCTCAGTCTTTCAGACACCCCATATTAAAATTATATATTTATTTTAGGCAAGAAGTCAAATGATGCTGTATCAATTCTAGATGAGTGTTCTCTTCTCATCTTCCAATCGTTACTTATACCAGCTTGAGCTATACTGATTGCATTGCGACCATATTTTGCATTAGTAAAATCAATTGCTCTCATTAACGGTTGAGATTTATTCTCTAAAATTGGTGCTAATAAATTTAGCTCTTTCTCAGAAGCGTCTCTAAGCTTCGATAAAATGACTCCAGCTTTTTGATAGAAATAACCATATTTATAAATCTTTCCCAGTCCGCTAATTGCAGTTTTTACAAGTTCAATGCTATTATTAGTTGCCACCGGCAATTCAATAGTAATAGAATTTGAATAGTATTTTCTATTTTTATCAAATGGGCTTGTTCTTATAAATACTGTAACAGCTCTTGTCGTTTGCTTATCTGTCCTTATCTTTTCTGCTGCATTCAAACAATGAGTAGTTATAGACTCTTTTAATTTATCCAAACTTTCCACCTTTTTTCCAAACGATCTTGATACACAGCAACTTTTCCGTCTGGTTTCCTCAGTTTCTAAATCTATACAAGGAACACCTCTTAATTCCATTACTGTTTTTGCACCTAAAACGTTTGTACTTTTCTTAACCCATGTGTTTGAAATATTTTTTAGTTTATAAGCATTGTCTATTCCATTTTTAATATATAGTTTTGATAATTGTCTTCCTACTCCCCATATATCTGCAATATCGAAATTTTTTAATATATTATCAATATTTCCTTTTAGAAATATTACCCCTGCTTTATTTTTTTTTGCTATATGATTTGCAACTTTACTTAAGGTTTTTGTGTTTGAAATTCCTACACTTGTTGGTATTCCTGTCCATTTTAAAACTCTTTCTCTTATTTGTTTTCCGTATTCTTCAACTTGCTCATCCTTAATATGTGATAAATCTAAAAATGCTTCATCTATAGAATAAATTTCTATTTTGTCAGTGAAGCCCTTCAAAACTTTCATCACTCGTCTAGAAAGATCTCCATACAATGCATAATTTGAAGAAAATATCTGAACGTTGTTCTTTTTAACTAAATCTTTAACTTTAAAATATGGTTCTCCCATTCTTATTCCAAGTTTTTTTGCTTCAGTAGATCTTGATATTACACATCCATCATTATTGGATAATACAACGACTGGTACATTTTGTATTTTAGGATTGAACAATCTTTCGCAAGAAACATAAAATGAATTACAGTCAATTAATGCAACTTTTTTTCTACTGCTGTTTGTGTATGACATATGTTACTACTCCCCAAATTATTATTTCTGGATTATCTGTTAAATTAATTCGATCTGATGTGTTTTTTGAGCCTGATGTTAGGTAATTGTTACCCTTACTTTTAATCAGAGTTTTGACTACAAGTTCTTCGTTGATGTTTGCTATAACAGTGGAGAAATTTTTTGGATTTAAGCTTTTATCCACTATTAATAAATCGCTGTCATATATACCTACATTAGTCATAGATTTACCCTGTACCCTAATGATGAAAGTAGCTGGTGCATTTGTTATGAGATGAGAGTTTAGATCTATATCATCCTCGATATAGTCTGTTGCCGGAGAAGGAAAACCAGCTCCCACTTTGTGCAAATAATAAGGTATTGTTAGCTTCATAAATGTTCTTGTTTTGTTCTTTATAACTGATAAAACACCTCTCAGTCAACCCCTTTTCAAAGAATTATTAAAGTGGGTCAAATTGCAAATCGAAAGAAAGAGAGAGATTAGCTAATAACATAATGTGATTAAAAAAATTTTTTCAATATTATTAGTATTACTTGTAACAACAAGTGCTCAAGCGGCATCTAAACTAGACTCTATCAAAAAAAGTGGAGAGTTAAGAGTTGGTACGACAGGAGACTGGGATCCAATGTCAATGAAAGATCCAAAAACAAACAAGTACAAAGGATTTGATATTGATGTGATGAATGAATTAGCCAAAGATTTAGGCGTGAAAGTGAAATTTGTGCCTGCGGAGTGGAAAACTATTGTTGCAGGAATAACAGCTGATAGATACGATATATCAACAAGTGTAACTAAAACACCAAAAAGAGCAGAAGTAGCTGGGTTTACCGCTACATATTACAAGTATGCAACTGTTCCACTTGTTTTAAAAAAGAATTTAAAAAAGTTTTCAACTTGGGAGTCTTTAAATAATAGTAGTGTTACAATAGCTACAACGTTAGGAACATCTCAGGAAGAAAAAGCAAAAGAATTTTTTCCAAATTCAAAACTTCAATCCGTTGAAGCTCCTGCAAGAGACTTTCAAGAAGTTTTAGCAGGAAGAGCTGATGGAAATATTACAAGTTCAACAGAAGCAAACAAACTAGTTATTAAATATCCTCAATTAGCTATAGTTCCTGATGGAGGAAAAAATCCAGCATTTTTAGCTATGATGGTTCCAAAAGGTGATAAGGTGTGGAATGATTACGTCAGCAATTGGATTAAGAAAAAGAAATCATCCGGATTTTTTAAAACTTTACTGGCAAAGTACGATCTAAAAAGCTTATAATTTAAGTTTCAATACCTCCCATTTACAAATATAGTCAATAAGTGAAATTTTTAAAAATAATTTCTATTCTATTTTTGCTTCAAGGATGTAGTTCTAACTATGAATGGGGTTGGTATATTCTAAGTCCAGATAATATAGATGGTTTAACTAATCTTAAATTTTTAATTAGTGGAATTACAACTACGATTTATATTTCAGTAGTTTCAATAATTCTAGCTATGATTATCGGTTTGATAGTTGCTTTACCTTCATTGTCAAATAATAAATTCTTAACTTATTTTAATATAACATACGTAGAAATAGTTAGAGCCATCCCTTTATTAGTTTTAATTCTTTGGATTTATTATGGTCTTCCAATCATGATTGGATTGAGTTTCTCGCCATTCGTATCTGGAATAATAGCTTTGACCATTAGTGAGAGTGCGTTTCAAGCAGAAATTTTTAGAGCAGGAATTAATTCAATTTCAAAAGGTCAACATGAAGTATCAGAATCTTTAGGAATGGATTTCTGGAGAAAGATGAGATTAGTAATTCTTCCGCAAGCAATTAAAGTTGTATTGCCAGCTATGGGAAATCAATTTGTTTATGTATTAAAAATGTCCTCTCTAGTATCAATTATAGGTATAGGAGATTTAACAAGAAAAGCTAATGAGCTGGTCACCACCACTTATAGGCCCTTAGAAATATATACTTTTTTAATTCTAGAATACTTGGTGCTAATCCTAGTAGTATCCTATTTTGTGAGAAAATTAGAAAATAAACTAGAATACAAATAATTTTTTAAAAGAAATCCTAAATACTCTCTTTAAAAAGAATGGTACAAAAGTTAATACAACTAATCCCATCATCCAATTTGTTACTAAAATCGTATAAAAAATATCTTGATATTCACCGTTTCTAATATTTATTACATACCATAACGACATAAATGGTATTAACGTTAGTCTTAGAATTGTCATGTACAAACTAAAAATTGGTCTTTTGAGTGCCTGAAATAAAGCAGAGGTAATAAAGAAAACAGGATAAACAGGTCCAATTAAAGCTGCTACCTGTAAGTAAAGTGCTCCTCTTCGGATTACTTCTAAATCATTAGTAAAAAAAGAGATTATGATTTCTGAAGTTAGATAAACAAATATACCTGCTAATACCATAAATCCTGAACCAAACATTAGAGCTTTTCCATACACTTCTTTTACTCTGAAATACATTTTTGCCCCAAAGTTTTGACCTGCAATTGATAAAACAGCGGTATTTAAACCTATAACTGGTAACAATAAAACTTGTTCAATTCTAACAGCAGTACCATAACCCGCTGTAGCTAATTCTCCAAACTGGCCAACAAAATAGAAAATATTAAATACTCCAAACATTATCATCAACATAGTAAACATTATTGGTACTGATTGTTTAAAAAGCGAGCTTAAGTAATCAATTTTTGGTTTAAAGCATTCTAGATAAAGGAATTTTTTTAATTTACAGCAATAAACTTTATTAGCTAAATATATTAAGCCGATACACTGAGAAACTATTGTAGCAATAGCTAAACCTGCAATTCCAAATGCTGGTATAAATCCATAACCAAATATAAATAATGGATTTAAAAAAATATTTAAGAAAAAAGTAAAAATTAAAACATTTCTATAACTTTTTGTATCACCTTGAGCATTTAATGTTCCATTCAAAGATAATTGAACTAATACAATGACAGCTCCAAAAAAAATAATATCTAAGTATTCACGTGTTAAAATTATACTTTCTTCAGTAGAACCCATAATTCTTAAAAGTTCATCAGAAAAATTTAAACCAAATAAAGTTACGAAAATTGAAACTACAACTGCTAATATTATTGACTGAGCAACGTACATTGATGCTTTTCTGTCCTCTTTGGCTCCAATTGAATTACTAATTAAAGCTGTAGTTCCGGCTCCAATACCAACCGCAACAGCTATTGCTATAAAATAAATTGGCCAGGATTTTGCAATTGCTGCTAGCGCCTCTGGTGAAATTCTTCCAGCAAAATAAGTATCGACTAGATTGTAAAAAGTTTGAAAAAGAGATCCTGTACTTGCAGGTATGGTTACTTTTCTAAGAAGCTGCCAAATCGAACCTTTAGTCAAATCCATAATTAAAATTCCTTTTGGAACTTATGCTTTCTTCCAGCTTTTTTAGCAAGGTTAATTTGATTTTGCCTCATACGAAATCTAGTTTTTTGTGAATTTGAGAGTGTGTCATAACACCTAGGACATGAAACACCCTCCTCGTATTTGTAAGATTTTTTGTCTTTTGGTGAAAAAGGTTTTCTACAACCACTACACACGGAATAGGTTCCTTGTTTTAATTTGTGTTTAAGAGATATTCTATTATCAAAAACAAAACACTCTCCTTTCCATAGACTGTCTTTCTTTTGGATTTTATTTAAATAATTAAGTATCCCGCCTTTTAACTGGAAAACTTTCTTAAAACCTTTTCTTTTTAAAAATATTGAGGCTTTTTCACATCTAATACCCCCGGTACAAAACATTGCTACAGGTTTAGCCTTATCGATTTTTTCTAAATATTTTGGAAAATCTCTAAAATTTTGAATATTTGGATTTATAGAATTTTTAAAAGTACCCACATCATATTCAAATGGCTTTCTAGCGTCTACGACCAAAGTTTCTTTATTTGAAATAAGTTTATTCCATGACTTCCCAGAAATATATCTATTAAGTTTTTTATTTTTTGAGTTTATTTTTAAACCAAGTGGAACAACTTCATTTTTAATTTTTATTTTACCTTTGTGGAATGGTTGAAAATGGCTTCGAGACATATTCTTACTGTCAAAATCTTTAAAATTAAATACTTTTTTTAAAGATTTAATTATCTGGTTAATATTTCTTCTCTTTCCAGCGATTGTTCCATTAATTCCTTCTTGGGAAAGTATAATTGTACCACTTATGTTATTTTCTAAAATTTCTCTTTGCAGAGACTCTTTATTTTTCTTTAAAAAATTAATTTTTTTAAACTTATAAAATCCAAAAACAGTGAACATTATTTTTTAATACAAATTGTTAATCCATCACCAATGGGAATGATATTTTTTATCACTCTATTATCGTCTTTTATATATTTGTTAAATTCTCTAATAATATTGGTGAATTTATCATTTTTTGAATTATCGGCTACCTCACCATGCCATAAGACATTATCAATTATAATAAGTCCATTTTTACCAATTAATACAATACTTTTTTCATAATAATTTATATAATTCTCTTTATCTGCATCAATAAAAACCAGATCAAATTTTTGTTTAGCATTTTCTAGTTCATTCAAACTCTCAAGTGCTGGCTTTATAATTTGTGTTATCTTGTTTTCATTAGCCTTATCGTAAAAAGATTTTGCTTTTTTACTAAATTCAACGTTTTTATCTAAGCTAATTAAAGATCCATCATCAGGCAATGATAAGGCCATTGATAAAGCGCTGAAACCTGTAAAACTCCCAATTTCTAAAACTTTTTTTGTATTAGATGTTTTAATTAATGTTTGAAGAAATTGCGCTTGTGAAATAGAAATTTGCAATTTCTTTTGATCACCAAGATTAAGATTATAATTTAAGATCTCTTTTTGAACGTCAGTAAGATCATCAGAGTGCTCAATAATATAATTTTCAAGATTATCTGTTAAATCTAATTTTTTAGGCATAATTAGCCTTTTAAAAGTTTTTTTAGAATCTCGTTTGTTAATTGAGGGTTAGCTTTTCCACCAGATAATTTCATAACCTGTCCAACAAAAAAACCAAATAATTTTTCTTTTCCAGCTTTGTATTGATCAACTTTATCTTTATTTTTTGATAATATTTCATTAATAATCTTCTCTAATTCTTTAGGATCACTTTGCTGTTTCATTCCTTTTGACTCTATAATTTTTTTTGGATTATCTCCGCTTTCAACCATAATTTCGAAAACTTCTTTTGCTATTCTTCCTGAAATTTCTCCGGATTTAATTGCTTGAACTAACTCTGCGAAATATTTTGCTGATATAGGAGATTTTGATATATCAAGCCCCCTATCATTTAACATTGCAAATAAATCTCCCATCATCCAAGTAGCTGCAAGTTTTTTATCAGATAATTTTGCAACTTCTTCGTAATAGTCAGATATTTCTTTTTCTGAGACTAAAACATTTGCTTCATATGCATTTAGTCCATACTCTTTTACAAATCTTTCCTTTTTTTTATCAGGAAGCTCTGGAAGAGATTTTTTTAAGTCATCGATTAATTTTTGTTCTAACTTTAATGGAAGAAGATCTGGATCAGGAAAATATCTATAATCATGTGCATCTTCTTTGGATCTCATTGATCTTGTTTCATTTTTTTTTGTGTCGAAAAGTCTTGTCTCTTGATCTATTTTTTTACCATTTTCTATTAGTTCAACTTGTCTTGCAGCTTCATATTCTATTGCCATCTGCATAAATTTTATAGAATTTACATTTTTGATTTCACAACGTGTTCCAAAATTTGTATCACCTTCTTTTCTTACAGATACGTTTACATCTGCTCTAAGTGATCCCTCTTGCATATTTCCATCACAGGTACCTAAATATCTCATTATTGATCTTAATTTTTTTATGTAAGCATTAACTTCATCTGGTGACCTAAGATCTGGTTTGCTAACAATTTCCATTAAAGCAATTCCTGAACGATTTAAATCTACGTAAGTGTTAGATGGATCCATATCATGAATACTTTTACCCGCATCTTGCTCGAGATGAAGTCTCTCTATGCCAATTTCTTTTGACCCGTAAGGCATATCTAATAAAACTTTACCTTCCCCTACGATAGGATTCTTATACTGAGATATTTGATAACCTTGAGGTAAATCTGCATAGAAATAATTTTTCCTATCAAAAACTGAGTAATTATTTATTTTAGCATTTAAACCAAGGCCAGTTCTTACTGCTTGCTTAACACATTCTTCATTGATTACCGGTAACATTCCTGGAAAAGCAGAGTCAATCAAACTCACTTGATTATTAGGATCAGCACCAAATTTAGTTGATGACCCAGAAAAAAGTTTGGATTTAGATAAAACTTGAGCATGAACTTCAAGCCCTATCACAACTTCATATTTCCCTTTTTCTCCCTTAATAAAATAATCAAATTTTTCTTTGCTCATGACCACCACTTTTTAATTTCATTTTTAAAACCACAGTTTTTTTCAAATGCATAACCAATATTAAGAATTTTTTGCTCGTCTAATGTTTTGCCAATAAGCTGTAAACCTAAAGGATGACCTTGCTTATCAACACCTGCAGGCATTGATAAAGCTGGTAGACCAGCTAAATTTACAGGCACAGTAAAAATATCATTCAAATACATAGAAACAGGATCATTTGTTTTTTCTCCTATTTTAAATGCTGAACTTGGTGTTGATGGTGTAAGAATAGCATCTATTTTTTTAAAACTATCATCAAAATCTTTTTTAATTAGTTGTCTAACTTTTTGTGCTTTAAGATAATAAGCATCATAATAACCTGATGAAAGAACATAAGTTCCAATTAATATTCTACGTTTAACCTCATCTCCAAAACCTTCAGACCGAGTTTTTTCATACATCTCAATTAAATCCTTTCCTTGTTTTGATCTATAACCATATCTAACTCCATCATACCTGGCTAAATTGGACGAAGCTTCAGCTGGAGCAACTATGTAATAAGTAGGTAAAGCATATTTTGTATGAGGCAATGAAATATCAATTAATTGTGCGCCAAGATCTTTTAATATCTTTTTTCCTTTTTCCCAGAGTTCATCAACTTCTTTAGGCATATTGTCAACACGATATTCTTTTGGAATTCCAATTTTTAAACCTTTAATATTATCTTTTAAATTTTTTGAATATTGTTCGTTCTTTTTATTTATTGAAGTAGAATCTTTTTCATCAAACCCAGACATAGCCTCCAACATAATTGCACAGTCTTTAATAGTTTTTGTCATTGGACCAGCTTGATCCAAAGAAGATGCAAAAGCTACGATACCCCATCTAGAACATAAACCATAAGTTGGTTTTAAACCTACTGTGCCTGTGAAAGAAGCTGGTTGTCTTATTGATCCACCTGTATCTGTTCCAATTGTGGCTGGAGTTAAGTCAGCAGCTAAAGCAGATGAGGATCCTCCAGATGAACCGCCAGGTACTAATTGATCTCCTACTGGATTAATTACATTTCCATAATAACTTGTTTCATTAGAAGAGCCCATTGCAAACTCATCACAATTTAATTTTCCTAAAAGAAAAGACCCATGGTCCCATAAATTTTTTGTAATTGTTGACTCATAAGATGGAATAAAATTATTTAAAATGTTACTTCCAGCAGTTGTTTTTATATTTTCTGTACAAAATAAATCTTTTACAGCTAAAGGTATTCCAGGAAGTAATTGATCAAAATTTGGTTTATTATCAAATTGTTTTGCGTTATTTAAAGCTTGATCAAATGTTGTAGTAACAAATGCATTTAACTTTTTTGCACTTTCAATATTTTTTACATATGCTTTAGTTAATTCTGTAGATGAGACTTTTTTCGTTTTTACGTTTTCTATAATTTCATTTAGACTTTGATTTGTAATATCAGCCATTACTCCACCACCTTAGGAACTACAAAAAATTCTTCGTTCTCTTTAGGAGAATTTTTCAGAATTTTCTCTCTTATCTTGCCATCACTAATTTCATCTTTTCTCGATCTTAATGACTGATTAAGTATAGAAGTTAATGGTTCAACTTTATCTGTATTTAGTTCATTTAATTGCTCTATAAACTTAAAAATAGAGTTTAAATCTTTTGTTAGACTCTCAACTTTGGCTTCATCAACTGAAATTCGAGCTAATTTTGCAACATGTTTAATTTTTTCTTTATCTAGGGACATTTGTGAAATAAGTTAATTTAAATGTGTTTTATCACAAATTAGGTAAATTTCATGCTTGATATTGAAGAATTTAAGAAAAAACTCGATAAAAAGTCTAGGTTAATGGGAATTGACCCAGGTAGAAAACGTGTTGGTATAGCCATTTCTGATGAAAATAAAATTATTGCAACTCCTTATACAACTTTAATAAAGAATAAATATTCTGAATTTCTCAAAGAAATAATAAAGATTTTTAATGAAAATCAGATTAAAGGTATAGTTGTTGGCAATCCAATCAATATGGACGGATCATCTAGTCAATCGTCGCAATCAGCTAAAGATTTAGCTATTAATCTATCAAAAGATGTTACTGAAAATGTCACTTTATGGGATGAGAGATTATCAAGTCAGGGAGCGTTCAATTTATCCAATGATTTAGCATCAAACACGTCAAAAAAAATAAGTAAATTAGATGAGAATTCTGCACAATTTATACTTCAAGGAGCCTTGGACTACTTAACTAAAGAAAATACTTGATCTAATACTATAAAACGCCTATAGAGTTGATTTTAATGGCAGTTAAGAAAAACAATACAGCTATTAAAAACTCTCCCAAACATCTTCTTGGTATTCAAAACCTTTCGATATTAGAAGCTAAAGCAATATTAGATGAAGCAAAAAAATTTATTGAATTAAACAGAAGTAACTCAAAAAAATTAGATGTACTAAGAGGAAAAACTCAAATTAATTTATTTTTTGAACCATCCACAAGAACTCAAAGTTCGTTTGATCTAGCAGGTAAAAGATTAGGTGCAGATGTAATGTCTATGAACATGGACAACTCAGCGCTTAAAAAAGGTGAAACTTTAATTGATACAGCAATGACTTTAAACGCGATGCACCCTGACTTAATTGTAATTAGGCATCAAGACTCTGGTGCACCAAATTTATTATCTCAAAAAGTTAATTGTGCAGTTATAAATGCTGGTGATGGAAGAAGAGAACACCCTACTCAAGCTTTACTTGACGCTTTAACAATAATTAACAGAAAAGGTAAGATTGAGGGACTGAAGATAGCAATTTGTGGTGACATACTTCACTCAAGAGTAGCTAGATCAAATATTTATTTAATGAACATGTTAGGTGCTGAAGTAAATGTAATAGCACCTAAAACATTAATGCCAAAATCAATAAATAGAATGGGAGTAAAGTCTTTTACAGATATGAAGAAGGGTCTTGAAGGTTGCGACATTGTAATGATGTTAAGATTGCAAAACGAAAGAATGCAGGGTTCATTCTTACCTTCAAAAAGAGAATATTATGAATTTTACGGTTTAACTCCAGAAAAATTAAAATTTGCAAAAAAAGATGCGCTGATTATGCATCCCGGTCCAATGAATAGAGGAGTAGAAATAGATACAAAACTTGCAGACGACATAAACGTTAGTTTAGTTAAAGAGCAAGTTGAATTAGGTGTAGCAGTAAGAATGGCTTGTTTAAAAAAGTATTGTAAATAAATGAGAGAAAAAATTTTTATTAATGCAAGAATTATAGATCCATCACAAAGCATGGATGAGAAAGGCTCTTTAATTTTAAATGATAAAGGAAAAGTAAAAGCTATAGGAAAAAATGTAAAAAAAACTGACGCTAATAAAGATGCTGAGATAATTGATTTAAAAGACAATATTTTAATTCCAGGGTTAGTAGATATGAAGGCTTTTGTAGGCGAACCAGGATATGAATATAAGGAAAACTTTAGAACTCTTAGCCAAGCAGCTTTAGCTGGAGGGGTAACATCTATAGTAACTATGCCTAATACGAAACCCATTATTGATAACGTTTCGATGGTTGATTTCATTATTAGAAGAGGAAGAGACAAAGCTAATGTTAACCTTTTTCCTTGTGCTTCAATAACTAAACAATGTGAAGGTAAGCTGATGACTGAGTTTGGTTTACTCTCTGGTAGAGGAATAATTGGCTTTAGCGATGTAAATAAAACTATTCAAAATACAGAGCTAATGTCTAGGATAATGGATTATGCTTCTGATATTGGGGTTTTGATAATGCAACATGCAGAAGACTATGAGTTATCAAAAAACGCTTGTATCAACGACGGAGAAATAGCTACAAGACTTGGACTACAAGGTATATCAGCTCTAGCTGAAAAAATAATAATTGAAAGAGACTTAAGTTTACTTAGTGAATATCCTTGTAGATATCACATAAATCAAATTTCATCTAAACAATCTTTAGATGTTATTAGAAAAAATAAAAATAATGGTAAAAAATTTAGCGTAGGTGTCTCAATTAATAATTTATCACTAAATGAAAATGATATTGGTGAATTTAAGACTTTTTTAAAATTATCTCCTCCCCTTAGGCTTGAAGAAGATAGATTATCACTTGTTCAAGGTATCAAAGATGGGTTGATAGATGTAATAGTTTCAGATCATTTACCTGAGGATGAAGAAAGCAAAAGACTACCATTCGCACAAGCAGCTACAGGCGCTATTGGTGTAGAGACCCTACTGCCTCTTTCTTTAGAAATGTACCACAATGAGTCTCTTCCTCTTAATAAAATTATAGAAACTTTAACCGTTAACCCTGCTAAAATATTAAATATAAAAAAAGGAACTTTAGTAAAAGGGTCAGATGGTGATGTTTGTATATTTGATTTAGAGGCACCATGGAAAGTAGACGCTGATAAACTGAAATCTAAATCAAAAAATACAGCTATAGAAAATAGAAATCTTCAAGGCAAAATTTTAATGACTTATCTTAATGGTGAACTAGTCTACTCAAACTGATGGAAATGAATTTAATAATAGTTGCTGTGTATTCTTATTTATTAGGATCTATTCCTTTTGGATTAGTTTTAACAAAAATATTTTTAAAAAAAGATATTAGAGAAATTGGATCAGGAAATATTGGAACCACAAACGTTTTAAGAACTGGAAAAAAATCTCTAGCAATTGCTACCCTCATACTTGATTTATTAAAAGGATATTTTTCTATAGCTCTAACATTTATTTATTTTGAAAATCTAATTTCATACTCTGCCTTGATTTGTTTTATCGGTCATATTTTTCCTGTTTGGTTAAAATTTAGAGGTGGTAAAGGAGTTGCAA
>CACCBT010000018.1 GCA_902544345.1 uncultured Pelagibacteraceae bacterium | reverse complement strand
GCTGACAAATTAAAAGTTTGTGATGTTACCATCGGCGGGAAAGAGATTTTAAAAGTTGTATGTGGAGCACCGAATGCTAGGAAAGGTCTCATTACAATTTATGCACCCCCTGGAGCTGTAATACCAAAAACTAAGTTTGAATTAAAGGTAGCTAAAATAAGAGGTGTGGAGTCAAGAGGGATGCTTTGTTCCGAAAGTGAACTAAATTTATCTAATGAAAGTGAGGGAATTATTGAATTAAAAAATAAAGAGAAAGAGGTAGGAAAAAGCTATTTTAAAAGCAGTTCGCAAAAAGTTATTGATATTTCCATAACCCCTAATCGTGCTGATTGTTTAGGTGTTAGGGGTATTGCAAGAGATCTTTCATCAACAGGGGTTGGAAAATTAATACAAACAAAAAGAAAAAAAATTAAACAAAATATAAAACATCAGATAAAAACATCAATTACAAAAGAAAAAAATCAAGGGTGTGATATCTTTGGAAGCTGTTATATTAAAAACATCTCTAACAAAGAAAGTCCTGAATGGCTTAAAAATAAGTTAATTGCGTTAGGATTAAAACCTATCTCAGCTGTAGTTGATATTACAAACTATGTAATGTTTGACCTAAATAGACCATTACACGCTTATGATGCAGATAAAATTAATAAAGAAATTATAGTTAGAAATGCCAAAGAGGGCGAGATTTTCCAAGCATTAGACAATAAAAAATATAAATTAAAAAAAGATATGTGTGTTATTTCTGATAAATCCGGTGTTCTTGGATTAGGTGGAATTATTGGAGGGATGACTACCTCTACCGAATTAGATACAAAAAATATACTTTTAGAAGCTGCTTATTTCAGTCCTTCTTCAATAAGAAAAACGGCTAGGGCACTTAATATAAATACTGACGCAAAATATAGATTTGAGAGAGGAGTCGATCCTGACTCAATCAAAGAGGGGCTAGAACTTGCGACTGAACTAATTTTAAAAATTTGTGGAGGAGATGCCAGCAAGTTCCAAATTACTGGAAAGACCAGTAAAAAAAACAAGATAATTAACTTTCAAGTAGAAAAATTTGAAAAACTAATTGGTATTTCAATTACAGCGAATGAAATTGATAAAATTTTATCTTCTTTAGGTTTTAAGTGCAAGAAAAGTTTAAAATCTATAAAAGTAGAAGTACCAAGTTGGAGGCCAGATGTTAGTTTGGATGAAGATTTGATTGAAGAACTAATCCGTATCAAGGGATTTGATAATATTAAATTAATTAAACCTATTAAAAATAGAACACAAGAAACTTTAAATTTTAAACAAAAGCTTTTCCACTTATCACAAAGATCTTTAGCATCAAAAGGTTATATCGAAATAGTGACATGGTCATTTACAGACTCAAAAATTGACAAACAGTTTTCTAAAAGCGAAAAAGAAATTTCAATATTTAATCCAATTTCTTCTGATCTTGATGTTTTAAGGCGTTCAATTTTTTCTAATTTAGCAATTTATCTTAAAAAAAATCAAGATAGAGGTTACGAGGATTTATCTTTATTTGAAATTGGACCAACTTTCTTTGGCAAAAATCCAGGAGATCAACAAATTGTAGTTGGAGGTTTGAAATCTGGAAAAATAAATAGAAAAAGTTGGTTAGATAAAGAAAGAGATGTAGATATTTTTGACATTAAAGGCGATGTTATGAGAACTTTAGTTGAACTAGGTATTGAAGAAAAAAACCTTTTTGTTAGCGATAATACTAAATTTAGCTATCACCCTGGAAGATCAGGATCTGTTACGCTAAAATCAGAAAAAGGACCTCATTTAGCTTACTTTGGTGAAATTCATCCAGCAATTATTAAAAACTTGGATTTAAAAGACAAAAATATTTTTGGGTTTGAAATTTTTTTAAAAAATATTCCTGAACCAAACAAAAAATTAAGGCAAAGTAAAAAAAGTTTTCAAGCTTCAGATTATCAAAAATCAGAAAGAGATTTTGCTTTTGTCATTGATAAAATATTTAAAATAGGAACATTAGAGAAAATTATAAGAGAGGTAGATGAAAATTTGATTCAAAATGTATCTACTTTTGACGTTTATGAAGGAGAAAATATTCCAAAAGATAAAAAGTCAGTTGCAATTAATGTTACTTTACAGGCTATCGATAAAACCCTATCAGAGAAAGATTTAGATCAAATTAGTAAAAAGATTATTGATACAGTGAATAAAAAAACTGGCGCTATAATTAGGTCCTAAATGTCTAATATCAAAAGAATCCGTAATTTTTCCATAATTGCGCATATAGATCACGGCAAATCAACTATTGCAGATAGGATCATTCATAAATGTGGAGGCTTAACTGAACGCGAGATGAAACAACAAGTTTTAGACTCAATGGATATCGAGCGAGAACGAGGTATTACAATTAAAGCCCAGACTGTAAAATTAAACTATAAATCGAAAGACGGTCAAGATTATATATTGAATATAATAGACACACCTGGCCACGTTGATTTTGGATATGAAGTAAGTAGATCATTATCTGCATGCGAAGGTTCTCTTTTAATAGTTGATAGTACTCAAGGTGTAGAAGCACAAACATTAGCAAATGTTTATCAAGCCCTTGAGGTTAATCATGAAGTCATACCAGTTCTTAATAAAATTGATTTACCCGCCTCAGATACAGAAAAAACAAAAAAGGAGATAGAAGATGTAGTTGGTATTGAAACAATTAATGCAATTTCTTGCTCAGGAAAAACTGGCGAAGGTATTGATGATATTCTTGAAGCAATAATAAATAAGTTACCAGCTCCCATAGGACAACAAAATGAAAAATTGAAATGTTTATTAGTAGATAGCTGGTATGATAGTTATTTAGGCGTAGTCATTCTAGTGCGTGTAATAAATGGTAAATTAAAAAAAGGTATGAAAATTAAACTAATGTCTAACAATCAAGAACATGTCATTGAAAAAGTAGGAGTTTTTACCCCAAAAACTAATATTATTGAGGAATTAAACTCAGGAGAAATAGGATTTATAATTACTGGTATAAAATCTTTATCTGAAACTAAAGTCGGAGATACTATTTGTGATGCTGCAAATCCGATAAAAGACCCCTTACCAGGATTTAAACCAAGTAAACCAGTTGTTTTTTGTGGTCTATTTCCAGTTGATAGCTCAGAGTATCAAAAATTAAAAGATGGCCTTGCTAAATTAAGATTAAATGATGCAAGTTTTTCTTATGAGCCAGAGTCATCTAGCGCACTAGGCCTAGGATTTAGGTGTGGATTTTTAGGATTATTACATCTTGAGATAATTACTGAAAGACTGGAAAGAGAATTTGACGTCAATTTGATTACTACAACTCCAGGAGTAATTTATAAATTACATAATATGAAAGGAGAAATTCTAGATCTACAAAACCCAAGCAATATGCCAGATCCTTCTCAAATAGAAAAAATTGAAGAACCATGGATCAAGTCTACGATTATAACTCCTGATGAATATTTAGGTTCTATTATAAAGATTTGCCAAGATAAAAGGGGAGTTCAAACAAATTTATCTTATTCAGGAAACAGGGCTGTGCTATCCTATGATTTACCCTTGAATGAAGTAGTATTTGACTTTAACGACAGACTAAAATCTGTTTCAAGTGGCTATGCAAGTTTTGATTATGATATATCTGAATACAGAGAGGGAGAGCTTGTTAAACTGGGTATCCTTGTAAATTCTGAACCAGTGGATGCTTTAGCTATGATAATACATAAAGATTTTGCACAAAAAACCGGAAGACAAGTTTGTGAGAAACTAAAAGATTTGATACCAAGACACAATTTTATGATTCCTGTCCAAGCTGCTATTGGCGGCAAAATAGTTGCCAGAGAGTCTATTAAAGGCTTCAAAAAAGATGTTTTAACAAAAATACATGGCGGAGGAGCGACCGATAGAAAGAGAAAATTATTAGATAAACAAAAAAAAGGTAAAGCCCGGTCAAAACAATTTGGAAAAGTTGAAATCCCGCAAGAAGCTTTTATTGGAGTACTTAAGATAAACAAAGAAACTTGATATAATAACCCTTGATTTTATTTTTAAATTAATATGAATAAGAAATAATGAATTACAAAAGCTTACTAAAATCAAAAAAATTTAAAATTGCAGTTTGGGGCACAGGTTATATTGGCTTATCTACAATGGTTTATTTTGCAAAAAAGAGAATTAAATGCATTGGTTATGATATTAATAAAGAAAAAATTAAAAAGATTAATTCAGGAACTCTACCCCTTGAGGATTTAAGAAAATGGTTTGGGTTTGATATAAGGGGACTTGTAAAACAAAATTACCTTAAGGCAACCTCTAACTACAAAAATTTAATAACTAAGGAATTCTTAGTCCACTTTATAGCCATTCCGACGGAAAAAGATGGAAAACCTTATTACAAACCTTTAATGAGTGTCCTTAATAATATTTCGAAAATTAAGCAAGAAAACAAAACACCTCCGATTGTGATCGTAGAGTCCACTCTAGCTCCAAAAGTTTCAGATAAAAAGATAATACCTTTTTTAAAAAAGAAAAAGTTGATAATTGGTAAAAATATTTTGTTGTCAGTTGCACCAAGAAGAGACTGGTTTATTGAAGGTGGAAAAAATCTTGAAAATTTGGACAGAGTTTATGGCTCAACTGACAAAAAATCCACAAAAGTTGCAAAAGATGTTTTGTCTATTGTTTGCAAAAAGCTTCATGTAGCCAGCTCTTATAAAGTTTCAGAAATGGTGAAGAGTGTTGAGAATGCTTATAGGCATATGGACATTACTCTCGCCAATCAACTTTCTCTTGCTTTCCCTAATGATAATATTAGAGAAGTTCTAAAATTAGTAGGAACAAAGTGGAATGTGGAAGCTTTTCATCCAGGAATTGGTGCTGGAGGGTACTGTATACCTTTATCAAGTAGATATATTTTATCTCAAGTTAAAAATGCTGATAATCTCTCTTTGTTGAGAGAGACTGTAAAAACAGATGATGGGATGAGTAAATTGATAGCCAACTCGATAGCAAAAAGGGGCCTGAAAAAAATCGGGGTATTAGGTTTATCTTATAAAGGAGATTTAAAAGTGAGCGTGCTTTCTAAAGTGATACCTCTAATAAAATTTTTAATTAAGAAAAAAATTAAAGTGAAGCTATATGATCCGTATTTCAGCAATCAAGAGATATATAACGCTGCGAAGGTAAAAACATTTAGATTTCCAAAGGATCTTTCAAATTTTGATTGTCTCATCTTATCAGTCGATCATAAACAATTTAAGATACGAAAAAAAATTTTAGAGAAATACCTCAAAAACTGTAAACTAATCATTGATCATGATGGAGCATGGAAAAAATATAATTTAAAGAATAACTACCATTTATCCGGAGATCGTGGATGGATTTAAATTACAAAAAAAGATCTTACAATTAATGTGAAGTTTAAAAATTCAGTCATAACAGGAGGTGCTGGTTTTGTTGGTAGCAATTTAGTTGATCGACTAGTCAGTATCGGCCATAAGGTGATAGTTCTTGATAATTTTGTTTCAGGAAAAAAATCTAACTTGTCTCATCACAGTGAAAAGAATGTTAAAATCATAAAAATTGATATATCAGACAAAAACTTAGATAAGTATTTTAAAAAAGCAGATTATATATTTCATTTAGCAGCTCTTGCTGAAATAATACCAAGTTTTAAAGATCCAAATAAATATTTTAAGAATAATGTTATAGGCACATTAAATGTATTGAAAGCAGCAAAAAAAGTGAAAATCAAGAAATTGATTTATGCAGCTTCATCAAGCTGTTATGGTGCACCAAAAAAATTTCCGACTTCTGAAAAAGATAAAATAGATTTGAAACATCCTTACGCAGAAACTAAATTTATTGGTGAGGAATTAGTTATGAGATATGCCTCGATATTCAAAATGCCAAATATTTCTTTTAGATTTTTTAACGTGTACGGACCTAGATTAAATGTATCTGGTCAATATAGTGCGGTAATAGGGAATTTTTTAACTCAGACTAAAAATAGAAAACCATTAACGGTAGTAGGTGACGGAAAACAAACTAGAGATTTTATACATGTTGATGATTTAATAAATGCATTTATTCAAGTCATAAAAAGTAAATCAGTAAATAAGATTTATAACTTAGGATCAGGAAAAAGAACTTCGATCAATACTATTGCCAAGATTTTTGGAGGTAAAAAAAAGTTTATTCCAATTAGGCCTGGTGAGCCAAAGAACTCTGTTGCAAATATTAAGAAGGTTAAAAAAGAAATAAATTGGAAGCCAAAAATTTCTATTGAGCAAGGAATTAAGAATCTTTTAAGTAGTTAATTTTTATTTATAATTTCGGAAATTTGTTTAAACATATTTTTTTCTAAAGGAAACTCATTTTTGCCAATGTCCTCTTGAATTTTCTCATAATTATCAATGACATACTTCGACATTTCCGAGAAAGAACGAACGTCTCTTTTAGAAACAAAAATACCCTTTCTTCCCTTTATTATGTGAGAAATATCCTCAAATATTAGAACAGGTCTTCTACGAGCAAGTGCTTCATCTACGACGTAAGGTTGGCCTTCAGTATATGAAGGTAAAATTAAAATATTATGGGAGTCATAAGCATCTATTAACTTTTTTCTGTCAGAAATATAACCTGGGAATTTTATATTGTGATCCTTTCCTATTATTGATCTAAATTCTTCCTCGAGTGAAGAACTTTTAGCTTTTCCAATAATTGAAATTTCAGCTGCAAAATTTAATTTTCTAAACATTTCTAAAAACTCATAAATTCCCTTCTCAGGGTTTACTCTAGAGACGTTTAAAAATCTCACCTTATCTAATTTTGGTTTTTTTAAATTTCTAAACCAATTTTCATCAAGAGTAGATGATGAGATAACATAACCATTTTTTTTTTTATACAATCTATCGTGAAGAGCTATTACAGTTGCATTTGAAGTGACGATCAAATACATTATATGATATATCCAGACTGACCATCTGCCTAATATAAATTTCCACTCTTCATGACCGCTACTAATTAAATAAATAAATACTTTTTTTCTAAAAACAAATAGAAACAAAAATGAGATAAAAGTATAGGGCGAAATAGTAATTATATAATATTTAGTATTTTTCTGTTTAAAAGTAGACAAAACAAAATAAATAAATTGAATAATATTAGAAGCGACTTTGATCTTATTTAAGTTCAATTTATGATGCTCTTGAGTATTCGATTTTCTGACTATATACTCGACATTAAAATGTTTGTTTAGGCCTTCTGGAAGTATTTTGAAATTGTAATTTCTACAAAAAAATTCATCATTTTCTTTCGAAACTTTTTCATTATTCAATACCACTAAATTATCCATTCGATTTTATAACTTAAATACTATAAAAAAAAAGATATAGATTTGGAGAGATGGCCGAGTGGTTGAAGGCGCACGCTTGGAAAGCGTGTAAACGGGAAACCGTTTCGAGGGTTCGAATCCCTCTCTCTCCGCCATAATTTTAGTTAAACTTATTATCCACATTCAACTTAAAAGAGTCTTAATATTAATCCTCGAATCGATTAAACTACATGTAAGGGCAGTGGAGGGAGACTGAAGCTGCCTTTGCCTTTTATAGCCTTTTAATTCCTATCACTTTTAATTTAGCAGTCTGTTCAATTCTCTTAATTGTTTGATTAATTCCCATAACAACAGTTTTTTTCAAAGGACCATAGGCATGAATAAGTTTTTTATTTGAAATAGCTAAAGCCACGTGACCTTTCCAATATATAATATCATTCTTTCTGATGTTTTTTAATTTAACATTTTTTTTGAAGTATTTGACTTGATCTTTAGCATCTCTAGGGCAAAACTTGTTATTAAAATTCAAAAATATTTGTATTAAAGCTGAACAATCAATTCCTTTAAAAGATTTACCTCCCCATTTATATTTAATATTTTTAAAAATATTTATTTTTTTAAATGGATTTTTTTCCATATACGAAATGGGTTTTATATCATTTTTTTTAATCCACCCTTTTGAAAATTTTACAAAATTACTTTTTTTTTCTAAGACTTTTATTTTTGATCCAAAAGGCATTATACTTACGCTTTTGCTTTTGATAGGAAGCGTATAAATTTTTGTTTTTAAAACACTTATTTTGTGGCTTGGTTTTAAAAACTCGGAAAAATTTTTATTTTGAACGTAACCCTTATAGCCGTCTTCTTTAATTTGTATTTTAAGCCATCTAGCCGTTTTTTTATATATTGAAAAACTTTCACCATAAAGCATTTGAGTTACTATTTCTGATTTTGTGGATGGTTTTTTATATAGGTTTATCAAAGAATAATTGTTAGATAGGTATTTAGTCATTCAACTTTAGCTTATCTTTAATCATGTAAAGAAATATAAGAGAAGGTATTACCATTACAGCAGTCAATATAAAGAAGATGCCCCAATCACCATTTAACCAGTCGACTAAAGCCCCAGATGAGGCGGCTAGTGTTGTTCTACCTGCTGTGCCTATTGACGCAAGAAGTGCATATTGGGTAGCCGTATAAGTTCTATCAACTAACATTGAAATAAAAGCTACAAATGCAACAGTCGCAAATGCTGCTGCCATATCATCAAATATTACTGCTATTGCAAATAATAATTCAGACTTTCCATACCAAGCCAATAGTGAGAACAATAAATTTGTTGAAGCCATTAGTATGCCCGAGACAAACATTGCCTTAATTACCCCTGAACGAATAGCAAATAAGCCTCCTAATAAAGTAAAGATTACCGTGGTGATCCAACCTAAACCTTTTGAGTAAAGTGCTATATCAGATTTGGTGAATCCTATCTCTTTGTAGAAGATAACAGACATTCTGCCTAAGAAAGCTTCACCTATTTTAAATAAAAACACAAATCCAAGAATTGCTATAGCTATATTAAAACCATTTTTTTTGAAAAAACTAATCACAGGACCAATCACTGTTCCAGTTAACCAAGCAACAATTTTTGTAAATAAATTAGGAGATCCCATCTTATCTTGAATCATTTTATCAGTAAGTCTTTGACTCTCTTTTCTATCAGTTGGTTGAGGCTCGTTCACAAAAAGAAGACCAATATTACAACCTATTATAATAATTCCTAAAACTAAAAATGTTATTTGCCAGTAGTTTTCAAAACCTGCTTGCTGGAAAAATTCAGCTGCATTAAGAGCTACCACTCCACCTAATTTATACCCAGTCCACCAACCGACTACAGCCATTGCAGCACCAGCCTGCATTGATTTACCTTCGTGCTCACCTATTTGCTCTATTCTTAAAGCATCAACAGTTATATCCTGTGTAGCAGATGCAATTGCAATTATCAGCCCAATGCTTATTACTAATGCTAAATTTACATTAGGATTAATTAAACTCCAACAAACTAGACTAATTAAAATTATAGTTTGCATGGTTATTATCCATCCACGTCTATGACCAACTTTTTCAGTTAACCAAGGAATTCTAATTCTGTCTATAATTGGAGCCCATAAGTAATTAAAAGCATAAACAGCAAAAATCAGTCCTGCCCATCCTATAGTACTCCTGCTTAAACCATCTTCTTTTAACCAAAGACTTAAACTACTACCTATGATTACCCATGGAAAACCACTAATAGCACCAAGAAGTAAAATTTTGATCATTCTACGATCAAAATAAACTTTAAAAGTTTCAGCAAAGGATTGTTTTTTGTATATATCCATAATTTAATTTCTCCAGAAAGATGGAAAAAATAGAACTAAGACTGCAAAAAGTTCTAGCCTCCCTAACAACATCCCAACTGACAAAATCCATTTTGATAAATCAGGTATGTCTTTATAATTTCCATTAGGTCCAATTACATCTCCTAATCCTGGACCTACATTTGAAATTGAACTAGCTGCCCCAGAAATTGATGTTATAAAATCTAAGCCACTTATTGATAGTAACATCGCTATAATTAAAAAAATAAATAAGAATGAAAATATGAAAATTATAACTGAATTAATGAAATTATCTGATATTTTTTGATTGTTGTATTTTGTGATTATTACGCTATTAGGTGAAATAAGTCTTTTGATTTGATTTTTTAAAAATATTAATAACATTTGTAATCTAAAAATTTTAATACCACACGCAGTTGATCCTGCACATCCACCGATAAACATTAAAAGCAAGAAGAATACTAGAGAAAATTTTCCCCAAAGGCCAAAATCATCTGTTACATAGCCTGTTCCAGATAAAATTGAAATAACATTAAAAGAAGAAATTCTTACTTTGTCAAAAATACTACCTTCATATTTTATTAACAAAAGATAAAGAAACATAATTATTGTTGAGATTGCTAGTAAATATATTAAACCTTTTATCTGGACATCTTTAAAAAAAACGCTTTTATTTCCCTGAACAAATTTTAAGTAAGAAATAAAAGGAATACTACCTAAAATAATAAAAATACTTGCAACAATTTCAATATTAGAACTATTAAAAAAACCAATTGAATCATTATGTGTTGAAAAACCACCCGTTGCAATTGTAGTCATCGAGTGACTCACACTATCAAATATTGACATACCAAAAATCCAATAAAAAAAACCGCATAGAAATGTAAGAATGATGTAAGTGGAAATAATTATAGCTGCAACTTCAATTGTTCGAGGTAAAATTTTTTCAGTACTATCTGGGCCTTCCATCTTAAATAGTTGCATGCCTCCAACCTTTAGAAGTGGTAAAATTGTGATTGCCATAACTACTATTCCTATGCCACCTAACCATTGCATTATTGCTCTCCATAACAATATGCTTTTTGGACTACTGTCTAAATCAGAGATAATAGTAGCACCAGTCGTTGTAATTCCTGACATACTCTCAAAAAATGCCTCACTGAGACTAAAATCTTGTGAAGATAATAAAAAAGGCAGACTTCCAAAAGTTGCAACCATAATCCATGCTAATGATGAAAATAAAAAAGTTTGCCTCAAATTTAGTTTAAATTCTTTTTCAAGATTAGCCAAAACAAATAAAACCCCAATAAAAATTGTTACAAATGAGGCTGATATGAAGGTATGACTGCCTTCTTCCAAGATAATTTGTAAAGCATAAGGCGCCAACATAGATAGTCCCAGGACAATTAATAATATACCTATTAAAAAAAAAACTGTTTTATTTGTAGCCATTAAAATTGAGATTATTTAAATAGTTCGAAAATTCAACTTAATATCATACAATTATAACTGTATTTTGCACATAAAATTTAATAAACCTTATTTATGCTCGATATCAACTTAATACAATCTACTTCATCTTGGCCTTTTGTCGAGGTTAGAAAGCTTTTGAAAGATAGAAAAGAATTGATAGAGAAAAAAAACAAAATCATTTTTCAAACTGGCTACGGTCCTAGTGGATTACCTCATATTGGAACTTTTGGTGAAGTAGCAAGAACTACTATGATGATCAATGCTTTAAACCATATAAAAAAAATTGAACACGAACTTATTACTTTTTCGGATGACATGGACGGATTAAGAAAAGTTCCAGATAATATTCCTAATGATGAAGCTCTTAAAAAAAATTTAGGAAAACCTCTTACTTCAATTCCTGATCCTTTTAAAAAATTTAACAGTTTTGGTGAACATAATAATGAAATGCTTAAAGAATTTTTGAAGAAGTTTAAATTTAATTTTAATTTTCAAAGTTCTACTAAAAATTATAAAAAAGGAAAATTTAATCATTCTTTAATGAGAGTCCTAGAAAAATATGAGGAAATAATGGATATTATTTTACCAACTCTAAGAGATGAGAGACGAAAAACTTATTGTCCTTTTTTACCAATTTGTAAAAAAACGGGTAAAGTTCTTGAGATACCTCTATCAAGTATGGATAAAAAAACTGGCAAAGTAATATTTGATAATAATGGTGAAAAGATTGAAACGAACATATTAGATGGAAATTGCAAATTACAGTGGAAAGTAGACTGGGCAATGAGGTGGTTTACTTTTGATATTGATTTTGAAATGTATGGTAAAGATTTAACAGAAAGTGCAATACTATCTAGTAAGATCTGTCGAGCTTTAGGTAAAATTCCACCTAATGGCTTTGCTTATGAATTATTTTTAGATGAAAAAGGTGAAAAAATTTCAAAATCTAAGGGAAACGGAATTTCTATTGAGCAGTGGTTGAGGTATGCATCACCTGAAAGTCTAGCGTTATATATGTACCCAAATCCTAAAAGAGCAAAGAAACTTTACGCAGAAGTAGTTCCAAAAACAGTCGATGAATACTTAACCTGTATTGAAAAATATCCAACACAAGATTTAAAAGATAGATTATTAAATCCTGTGTGGCACGTCCATAATGGTAAACCACCAGCTGAAAAAATTATTATGCCCTTTTCAATGCTTTTAAACTTGGTAGGTTCAAGTAATGCTGATAGGAAAGAAATACTCTGGAAATTTATAAATAGATTTCATAAAGAAATAAATCCAAAAGAACATAAAATTTTTGACAAACTTACTGAATATGCAATAAATTATTTTAAAGATAAAGTTGAACCTAATAAAAAATTTAAAAAACCAAATTTAAAAGAAAAAAAAGCTTTAGAAAATTTAGTTTTAAAATTAAAAAGTTTAGATCAGTCATTAGAACCAGAAGAAATTCAAACACACGTTTATACAGTTGGAAAAGAAAATGGATATGAGAAGAATTTAAGAGATTGGTTTAAATTAATTTACGAGGTAGTATTTGGTGAGGCGAATGGACCAAGAATGGGATTTTTCATAAGTTTTTTTGGACTTAATGAAACAATTGAGTTAATAAATAATAAATTAAAATAATGTTTTCGAAACTTAGACCTTTCATTTTTTCTCTTGATCCAGAGGCAGCACATGATTTAGCTATTCAATCTCTCAAATTTAATATTTTACCAAAAAGTATTTTTAGTGTTGATAAAGAGGAACTTCTTGAAACTGAGTTACTTAATGAGAGAATACCTAATCCCATAGGTTTGGCTGCTGGATTTGACAAAAGTGCTGAAGTTTATAATTCTTTATTCAAACTAGGTTATGGTTTTGTTGAGGTTGGGACAATCACGCCAAAAAGACAACTTGGCAATCCTAAACCAAGAGTCTTTAGACTTGAGAAAGAACAAGCTCTTATTAATAGACTTGGATTTAATAATCATGGTTCTGAAATAGTTTCAAAGAGAATAGAAGAAAATCTACCTAGTGGATTTTTGGGTATTAATGTCGGACCTAACAAAGAAACTATAAATAAAGAAGATGATTATTATATATGTTTATCTAAGTTAGCGGCCTATGCAGGTTATTTAACAATTAATATTTCATCACCAAATACAGAGGGATTAAGAGATTTTCATAATCAGAAAGAGCTTGATAAATTACTCAAGGGTATAAACAAAATAAAAAAAGACAAAAATCTTACAAAACCTATTGTTGTAAAACTTTCTCCAGATATTAATGATAATGAAATCAGTAATATATTAGAATTAATTAATAAATATGGAGTCAATGGTATAATTGTTTCAAACACGACTGACAGTAATCGTGAAAATTTGACTGATATCAAAAAGAGCGAGGTCGGAGGGCTTTCCGGACAACCATTAAGAGATCTTTCTACAAAGCTAATAAAAAGATTCTATAAAGAAACAAAAGGTAAAATACAAATTATAGGCGTAGGTGGCGTAGACTCTGGTCAAGCCGCATTTGAAAAAATTAGCGTAGGCGCAAACGCTGTTCAACTTTATACTGGTATGGTTTATAAGGGTCCAGGAGTAGTTAAAGATATCAAAAGAGAGTTGATTTCAATTTTAAAAAAAGAAAATCTAAAAAATATAGGAGAAGCAGTGGGAATTAACGCTTGACCGGCACCATCACTGCACTTATATAGCTGTAGGAAATTTTTATGTCAAAAAAATGCGAGTTAACAGGAATATCACCTTTAAAGGGTCACAACGTAAGTCATGCCAAAAATAAAACTAAGCGTAGATTCTTGCCAAATTTAAAAAAAGTAACTTTTAGAAGCGATATCTTGAAAAAAAATATTAAATTAAACGTTGCAAATGCTGCTTTAAGAACAGTTGATTTTAAAGGTGGACTTGATAAATTTTTAAGCTCCGCAAAAAACACAAAACTTTCAAAAAAAGTCAAAAAAATTAAAGCTTCTATCTCAGCTAAATCATAGAATGAACTTATATTATAAACTATCAATTTTGATGGGATTTATAGTCGTAATCTCAAATTATTTAGTACAATTCCCTGTTCAAAAGTTTGGCTTAGAAGAAGTTTTAACATACGGTGCGTTCAGCTATCCTATTACTTTCTTAATCACTGATTTAGCTAATCGAGCTTACGGAAAAATTGTAGCTAGAAAGATTGTTTACATTGGATTCATTATTGGAATATTACTAAGTTTATTTATTTCAACTAATTTTTCAGATATAATCTCAATACGAATTGCTATCGGTTCTGGAGCAGCATTTTTTGTTGCTCAAAACTTGGATGTGCAAATATTTGACCGGTTAAGACAAAAAATTTGGTTTATCGCTCCCTTGACTTCTTCAACGATAGGTTCAGTAACTGATACTTTCTTATTTTTCTCAATAGCTTTCTATGCAACAGGAATTCCTTGGGTTACTTTAGCACTGGGTGATCTTGCTGTTAAAATTTTTATTGCTCTATTAATGTTGATTCCTTTTAGAATTTTGTTAAGTAAGATTAAAGATTATTCTGAAAATTCTATTTCAAATATAAAACTTTAATGAAGAGTTTTTTTACTATTTTCTACAAATAAATCAGTTAATTGGTTTATCATCACGTCACCTAAATCTTGAACATCTGTAATCTTTACTGCTCTGTTGTAATATCTAGTAACGTCGTGGCCAATTCCAATAGCCAAAAGCTCTATGTTCGATTTACTTTCAATCCATTTGACTGTTTTTTTTAAATTAGTCTCAAGATAGTCACTAGTGTTAGTAGAAAGCGTTGAGTCATCTACGGGAGCCCCATCAGAAATTACCATTAAAATTTTTCTGTCTTCTTTTCTTCTGCTCATTTTGTTAAACGCCCATTTTAAGGCTTCGCCATCAATATTTTCTTTCAACAAACCTTCCTTAAGCATTAGACCCATATTATTTTTTGATTGCCTCCATTGCGAGTCAGCAGATTTATATATTATGTGTCTCAGATCATTTAATCTTCCAGGAAATCTGGGTTTATCATTTTTCATCCATTTTTCTCGAGATAATCCACCTTTCCAATGTTTTGTTGTAAAACCTAAAATTTCTACTTTTACCATACACCTTTCCAAAGTTCTTGAGAGTATATCTGCACAAATTGCTGCCACTGATATAGGCTTTCCTCTCATAGAACCAGAATTGTCTATTAGTATCGTTACTAAAGTATCTTTAAACTCAATATCTTTCTCTTTTTTAAAAGATAAAGAGTTAAATGGATCCATTATAATTCTTGGTAGTTTTGAGGTATCTAATAAACCTTCTTCTAAATCAAAGTTCCAAGATCTATTTTGTTTAGCCAACAATTTTCTTTGTAACTTATTAGCTAGCTTAGATATAAAATTTTTTAGTTGTAACAATTGTTGATCTAAATTTTTTCTTAGTCTTGTAAGTTCTTCTGTACTTTCCAAATCTTCAGCTTTAATTATTTCATCAAATTCTTCAGTGTATGTTTTGTATTTTAAATCACCAAAATTAGAATGTTTTCTTTTTTTTAAGTCAGGTCTTGTACTATCCTCTATTTCTATCTCCTCATCGGAATTATCAGATTCTTTGGCTTCATTTTCTAAATCCGGAACTCCACTTTCGATTGACATTTCCTCATGTTTTTCTTGTTTTTCTTTTGTGTTTAAATCCTGATTTTGAGGTTTTGATTTTTTATCATCATTATTATTTTCTTCGTTCTTTTTTTCTTCATTTTCAATATTTTCGTCTAAACTCATACTTGAAATTAATTTAGAGACTAAGGAATTAAATTTTTCTTGATCAAGTGTTAATTCTTTAAGTTCAGCCATTCTGTCTTTAAATTGGTTATTTAGGTCTTTTACGTAAGATTTAAATTTTTTATCGATTTTACCCTCATTCTTAAAATCCAAAAATTTTACTCTCAAGTAATTTTCAAACGACTCAACAATTTTATCTTCGCTACTCTTTAGATCTAGACCTGATATTCGATTGAGATAAAATTTTTCAATATTATTTTTCACCCCCCTGAAGTAACTTGTTCCTATCTTTTCGCACCTAATTTTTTCTGAAATTTTATAAAGTTTTTTTGATATGTTTCCTTTTGGCTCATGCTTTTTATATGTTTTATTGTTTGAAAATCTTAAATTTAACGATTTTGAATCTGCTATTGCTCTAATTTCTTCAAAATTTAATTTATTATTTATTTGACCTAATTCTGGTAATTTTATTATAGAATTTTCAGAATTAGAGATTTGATTGCCAAAAGAAATTTCAACCTTTTTGGAGTTTGATATTGATCTCACTGTTGAACTGATTGCAGTTTTGAAATTTTCCAACTTCTCTTTTTTTTTATTCACTTTTATAATGAAATGTTAATGGAAGACTCAGGTAAATCTTCACCAAAACATCTTTGATAATACTCAGAAATTATTTTCTTTTCTAAATCATCACACTTGTTGAGGAATGTTATTCTAAAAGCATAGCCATTATCTTTAAATATTTCAGAATTTTCAGCCCAGTGCAAAACTGTTCTTGGACTCATAACTGTAGAAATATCTCCGTTTACGAAACCTTTTCTTGTTAAGTCAGCTACCTTGATCATATTTGACAAACTTTCTTTTCCTTCTTTATTATTAAAACTTTTATTTTTTGAAAGAATTATCTCCAACTCTTTATCAAATGGTAAGTAATTAAGTGTCGAAACTATATTCCATCTATCCATCTGTCCCTGATTAATTTGTTGAGTTCCGTGATAAAGCCCAGTAGTGTCACCTAATCCCACAGTGTTTGTAGTTGCAAACATTCTAAAAAAATCGTGTTGTTCTAAAACTCTTTTTTTATCTAGTAGGGTAAATTTGCCATCACTTTCAAGCACTCGCTGGATCACAAACATTACGTCTGGCCTACCAGCATCATACTCATCGAATACTAAGGCAACAGGGTTTTGAATTGACCAAGGAAGTATACCCTCTTTAAATTCCGTAATTTGTTTACCGTCTTTTAAAACAATAGCATCTTTACCTATCAAATCTATTCTACTGATGTGACTATCTAAATTTACTCTCACACAAGGCCAATTCAACCTAGCTGCTACTTGTTCAATATGAGTCGATTTTCCGGTTCCATGATATCCCTGTATTAAAACTCTTTTGTTAAAAGAAAAACCAGCTAAAATTGCTAAAGTAGTATCTTTATCAAATTTATAATCTGGATCAATTTTTGGGACGTACTCATTTTTT
>CACCBT010000017.1 GCA_902544345.1 uncultured Pelagibacteraceae bacterium | reverse complement strand
TATAGAGGGAAAAAAACCACAAACTCTTTTAAAGTTTGCAAAAAAGAACAAATTAGGTTTTTTAGCCTTAGAATACTCTGGTCATGGTAAATCTTCTGGAATTTTCACTAGAGGAAATATTAGTGTTTGGTCTAATGATACGAAAAAAGTAATAATAAAAATTGTCGGAAAAAAAAATTTTATTTTAATTGGTTCTAGTATGGGCGCATGGATTGCTCTTAACCAATTTAAGTATTTCAAACCACAAATAAAAGGTTTTATAGGAATAGGTGCAGCGCCAGAGTTTTTATCTAGGTTAATGTGGAACAAATTTCCAAAAAAAATTAAAGAGGAAATATTTAAAACCGGAAAAACTCTGATTAAAAGTGGTGAGTACGAGTACCCAATAACATTACAATTAATCAAAGATGGAAAGAAAAATAAAGTTTTAAATAAAAAAATAAATTCTAGTATAAATATAACAATGATACACGGCCAAAATGATGAGGTCGTACCAGTTGTCTTCTCAAGATATGTGTTAAGGTTATTTAATAAGGCTAAAAAGAAAATTTTAATTGTTAAAAATGGTGATCATAGTCTATCTGATCAAAAACCTTTAAAAAAAATAATAAAGGAGTTAGATATTATTGTTAAAAATGTAATTTAAGCCCTCTTTGTAAGTAGGATATTTTAAATTGTAATTAAAAAAATTTTTCATCTTTTTATTATCGACTTTTTTTGAGTCTTTATAAAAATTTTGTAGCATCTCACTCTCAATATCCTCTAGTTTTACAGGACTTGGTTGTTTTATCTTTAATAATTTCGCACCAAAAGCTGCCACTTCACTTTGCGAAGTTGGTTTGTCGTCGCAGATATTATAAATTTGATTGGTTTTAAAATTTTCAAGAGACTTAAATAAAATATTGGCTATGTCTTCAACATGGATTCTTGAAAAAAAATGATTTTTTTTATCAACTATTTGAGCTTTGCCAGTTTTTAACCTACTTAATATATTAAACTTTTTAGAATATATTCCTGCTAATCTAAAAATTTGTAGTGGTAAGTTAATTTTTTTTGATAAACTTGTCCAAGAATTTTCTGCTTTAAGTCTATTTATACCGCTTAATGAGGTTGGTTTAGTAATACTTTCTTCATTAACCCAATTGCCTTTATGGTCTCCATAAACACTAGTTGCTGACAAATATGTAATCCATCTGCAATTTCTTAAATTTTTAAAATTGGTATCAAGATATTTTACAACAATGTCTTTACCGTCAATAGGTGGAATAGAGATCAAAATATAATTTGCTTTTTCTAATTTTAGTTTTAATGACTCATCGAACTTATCATCTTTAAAAAAAAATGACGTCATTTTAAAATTGTTATATTCTATCTGGTGAGTTTGATCTCTTGAAGTAACAGCTAAGTCTAAATCTTTCTTTTCTTTAATTAACTTGTTTACAAAACGTTCTGCAACTTGGCCAAAACCAAAGCAGAAAACTTTAATTTTACTCATTAGCCTGCTTTCTTGATATGAGGCTTAAAACTAATTGGGTTGTCTAATTTGTCAAGCATCTCAATTGGACAAACTTGTTTGAAATTTTTTAATTCTTCTTCAAAATTTTTCAATATTTTGTTAGCTTTTTTTGAAAAAGTGACAATTTCAAATTCTTTCATGCTTTCTTTTAAGAATTTTTTCCAATACTCCGTTTCAACTGGTTGCCATATAATTGAGGCAGGATTGGCGAAGTTTTCGAAATCATTTTTTTCATCATAAATAAAAGCCATTCCGCCAGTCATTCCAGCTCCAAAATTATCTCCCACTGGTCCTAATATGATTGCATTTCCACCTGTCATATACTCACATCCGTGAGCACCGCACCCTTCCACAATAGCAAAACTTCCAGAATTTCTTACAGCAAATCTTTCACCTGCTTGCCCCGATGCATAAAGTTTTCCTGAGGTAGCTCCGTATAAAACTGTATTACCAATTATTGTATTTTGTTCTGCAATTAATTTGCTTTTCTTAGAAGTTCTCACAATTATTTTACCGCCCGACAAGCCTTTGCCAACATAGTCATTACAGTCACCTTCTACTGTCAGGCTTATCCCTTTGGTTAAAAATGCTCCTAAAGACTGACCTGCTGAGCCCTTTAATTTAATATTAATAGTCTCGTCGTTCAGTTTTTCGTTACCATATTTTTTGTAAATATGATGAGAAAGCCTTGTTCCAACTGATCTTGAAGTATTTTCAATTTCGTATTCAAAATTATTTTTCTGTGAAGTATTAATCTTATCTTTTATATCAGACCATATCTTTTCGTCTAAAGTTTCAGGAACTTTATTAATATGATTATCTTTACAATATCTTAGATTTTCACCCGGATCTGCTTGGACTAATAAAGGA
This sequence comes from uncultured Pelagibacteraceae bacterium, assembly GCA_902544345.1. Taxonomy (GTDB): domain Bacteria; phylum Pseudomonadota; class Alphaproteobacteria; order Pelagibacterales; family Pelagibacteraceae; genus Pelagilacustribacter. Next base: position 16,202 of record CACCBT010000017.1, on the reverse strand, counting down.
TTTAAATCCAAGTCATCTAAATTTGATGCACCTTTATTTACTTGAGATAACAAATCTGTTCTTCCAATTATTTCATTAATGGACTTAAATCCTAAAGATGCTAAAATTTCTCTTACTTCAGTTGCTACAAATTTAAATAAGTTTACTACTTTTTCTGGCGTCCCAGTAAACTTTTCTCTTAATGAAGCATCTTGGCTACATACACCAACTGGGCATGTATTAGAGTGACATTGTCTTACCATTATACATCCCATTGCAACCAAGGATGATGTTCCCATTCCATATTCTTCGGCGCCCATCATCGCAGCGATCACTACATCTCTTCCAGTTTTCAATCCTCCATCAGTTCTAAGAGTTACGTTATGTCTTAAATTATTAAGTGTTAAAATTTGGTTTGCTTCAGTTAATCCCATTTCCCAAGGTATTCCAGCATATTTAATGCTAGTTTGGGGGCTTGCACCTGTTCCACCTGAGTGGCCAGAAATTAAAATTATATCAGCTTTTGCTTTTGCAACTCCCGCCGCAATAGTTCCAATACCCGTAGATGCAACTAGTTTAACACCTACACGTGCTTTAGGATTAATTTGTTTTAAGTCATAAATTAATTGAGCAAGGTCCTCAATTGAGTAAATATCATGATGTGGAGGAGGAGAAATTAAAGTCACACCTGGAGTAGAATGTCTAAGTCTAGCTATTTCATCTGTTACTTTAAAACCAGGTAACTGCCCACCCTCACCTGGTTTTGCTCCTTGAGCAATTTTTATCTCTATTTCATTTGCATTGTTTAAATAGTCTACAGTCACACCAAATCTTGCTGAAGCGATCTGTTTTACTCTTGAATTTGCACTGTCACCATTAGAGAGAGCTTTAAATCTTTTTGCATCTTCACCTCCCTCACCACTACATGAAGCTCCTTTAATTCTGTTCATTCCCATTGCTAAAGTTTCGTGTGCTTCTGCTGACAAAGCTCCGTGTGACATGCTCCCACTTCCAAATCTCTTTAAAATATTCTCTAAAGGCTCTACTTCTTCTATCTTTATCTCCTTTTTAGGTTTTTTAAATTCCAGTAAATCTCTAATATTAATTGGTGGTAAATTATGAATACCTGCTGAATACTTTTTATATTGTTCATATGATCCGCTTCCAACAGCACTTTGAAGAAGATGAATTAATCTTCCTTGATATTGATGATCTTCACCGCTTTTTCTGTACCTGTAGAGACCACCAATTGGTAAAGTGAAAACATTTTTTGCATTAAATTTTGTGTGAAGTTCTTTAATTTTTTTTTCAATTCCGATTACTCCAATTCCTGAAATTCTAGAAGACATTCCTGGAAAATAATCAGATACAATAGCTCTGCTTAAGCCAACAGCTTCAAAATTACATCCGCCTCTATAAGAACTAATTACAGATATTCCCATTTTAGACATTATCTTCAATAATCCTGCGTCAATTGATTTTTTAAACTTAACTATGCAACTTTCAAAATCAGATTTACCAAATAATTTTTTTTCAAATCTTTGATAAATACTGTCAATTGAAAGATAAGGATTTACTGTTGTTGCGCCTACACCTATTAAAACTGCAAAAGAGTGTGTGTCCAGGGCGTCAGAGCATTCTACATTTAATGAGCAATACCCCCTTAAGCCATGCTTAACTAAGTGGGAGTGAACAGCTCCAACCGTTAATATACTTGGTATACTTGCATTATTATTGGAAATATTTTTATCTGATAAAATTAAGCAAGTGCTTCCCTCTCTAACTGAAATTTCGGCCTCTTCTCTGATTGCCTCGATTCTGTCTTTTAAAGAAAGATTTATATCAAATGTACAATCGATTACTTTGGTTTTTTTGGAAAAAAATTTTTTAAACTTTTTAAATTGTGAATTTGTAAGAATTGGACTATCTAAAACATAAATATTTTCTTCAGTTAGATTATCAAAATCTAAAATATTTCCTAAATTTCCAAATCTTGTCTTCAAACTCATTACTTTATTTTCTCTTAAAGAGTCAATTGGAGGATTAGTGACTTGACTAAAGTTTTGTCTAAAATAGTGAGAAACAGGTCTGAAATGACTAGAGAGAACTGCTACGGGTGTGTCGTCTCCCATAGAACCTGACGCCTCTTTACCTTCTTCGGCCATTGGGTGTAGTATTAATTCTAAATCTTCAACACTTAAGCCTGATAAATACTGTCTCTTTCTTAAATCTTCGCCTGTGAAATTTGGTTTTTCATTTTCATCAGAAATTTTCTTCTCTAAATCAATAATTTGTTTACTATATTTTTTGTAGTCTCTAGCTAATAAATCTTTGATTTCTTTATCTTTAAATAATTTACCTTTTTTTAAATCTATAGCAATAATTTGTCCTGGGCCTAATTTTCCTTTTTCAATAATCTTTTCTTCAGGGATTTTTATCATACCAGTTTCAGAACCTGCAAAAAATAAATCATCTGAGGTGACGGTATATCTTAATGGTCTTAGTCCATTTCTGTCTGAAGAGGCTAAAACCCATTTAGCATCTGTTGCACAAATCGCCGCCGGGCCATCCCATGGTTCAATAGTGCTATTTAAAAAATTAAATAGATCTTGGTGGTTTTTTGGAACTGTTTTACTTCTTTTAGACCATGCGTCTGGGATCATCATTAATTTAATTAATGGAGCTAATTTTCCTGAATGCACTAATAGTTCAAATACATTGTCAAGCGCTCCAGAGTCAGATGAACTTCTAATTACTGGCTTAAGATCTTTTACATTTTTAAATAAAGAGCTGGACATGTCTTGCTCGTGTATTTTCATCCAATTTATATTTCCTTTTAGAGTATTTATTTCCCCGTTATGCGCTAATGTCCTAAAGGGTTGTGCTAAATCCCAACTAGGAAAAGTATTTGTAGAATATCTTTGATGAAATACTGCAAACCTTGAGGTAAGCTTTTCATCATTAAGATCAGGATAAAATTCTGACAACATTTCAGCTAAAAACATTCCCTTATAAACAATTGATCTTGAGCTAAATGAGCAAATGTAAAATTCTTTTAGCTGACTTTCTCTAGCGGTTTTTTCAATTTTTTTTCTTGTTTCAAAAAGATCTCTCTCGAGCTTATTTGTTTCTAAATTTTCATTTTTTTTAAACATTACTTGAGCTATTTCTGGACGGCTTTGATCAGCAGTTTTTCCTAAAACACTTGGATTTATAGGAACTTGCCTCCATCCGTAAATATAATAATTTCCGTCAAGTAATGCTGACTCTATTATTTCTCTACACTTTTCCTGCTCTGAATAATCTGTTCTTGGGAGAAACACCATTCCCACACAAATCCTATTATTGTCATCTGGAGTATGACCAGTTGATAAAATTTTTTCCTTAAAAAAATCAGGAGCTATCTCAATTTGTATACCCGCACCGTCTCCGGATTTACCATCAGCATCTACTGCTCCCCTATGCCAGATAGCTTTTAAAGCCTCAATTCCATATTCAACTACTTTTCTAGTTTTCTTACCATTTGTTGAAGCGATTAAACCTACCCCGCAAGCGTCATGCTCCATTTCAGATTTATAATTAAATGTTTTTTCTAGTAGAGATTTGTTTTTTTTATAATTATTCATATTAAGCTGCTTCTTCAGATTTACTTTTTGTAGCTTTTAATTGTAAATATTTTTCAATTTCTGCAGCAGCATCTCTACCATCTCTGATTGCCCATACAACTAATGAAGCTCCTCTAACAATATCACCTGCAGCAAAAACTCCATCTAAATTTGTTTGCATGGACTTAAAATTAATTTTTATTGTACCCCATTGAGAAATTGCTAGTTCTTTTGCACCGAATAATTTTGGTAAATTTTCTGGGTCAAAACCTAATGATTTAATAACCAAATCTGCTTTTATTTTGTATTCTGAACCAAGTTCAATTTCAGGACGTCTTCTTCCTGAAGAATCAGGATCACCTAATTTCATTTTATTTACTTCTACTGACTCAACTTTTGAGTCTCCAATAAAACTTTTTGGACTTGTAAGCCAAATAAATTCAACACCCTCTTCTATTGCGTTTCCAACTTCTCTAGCAGAACCAGGCATGTTCTCTCTATCTCTTCGATACAAACACTTCACTGACTTTGCTTTTTGCCTTATTGATGTTCTAACACAGTCCATCGCCGTATCTCCTCCGCCAATTACTACAACATCTTTTCCGTCAGCATTTAACGTACCATCATCAAAAAGTTTTACTTTATCTCCTAAACCTTTTTTATTTGATGCTGTTAGAAATTCCATTGCAGGAAATATATTTTTAAGATTATGTCCTGGAATATCTATTTCTCTTGCTTTGTAAACACCAGTTGCTATTAAAATTGCATCGTGTTTGCTTTTAAGCTCATATAAAGTTTTATCTTTTCCAACTTCAAAGTTTTGAACAAATTTAATTCCACTGTCTTTTAAAAGTTTTGTTCTTCTCTCAACAACAAATTTTTCAAGCTTAAAATTTGGAATTCCGTAAATAAGTAGTCCACCGGGCCTATCATATCTATCGTAAATTGTTACTTGGTAACCCGATTTTCGAAGCTCCTCCGCGCAAGCCATACCCGCTGGGCCAGCTCCGATGATACCAACCGATTGCTTGAGTTCTTTTTTAACCTTAGTTGGTTTTACCCATCCGTTTTCCCAAGCTGTATCAGTTATGTATTTTTCTACTGAACCAATTGTGACTGTTCCATGCCCAGATTGCTCAATAACACAATTTCCCTCGCAAAGTCTATCTTGAGGGCAAATTCTACCACATACCTCTGGCATGTTGTTTGTGCTTTGAGAAATTTCATAGGCTTCTTTTAATCTTCCTTCAGCTGTTAGTTTTAACCAATCAGGAATATTATTACTTAATGGGCAATGAATCTGACAAAAAGGAACCCCGCACTGGGAACATCTACTAGATTGTTCTTTAGCCTTTTCAGTGATGTATTCATTATATATTTCGTTAAAATCATCTTTTCGAGTTGTTGTGCCTCTTTTAACTGGTGTCTCTTGTTTAACGTCAACAAATCTAAGCATTTTTTTTTTCATAAGCTAGCCAAAATAGTTAAATATTTCTAAAATTAACACAAATAAAAGGTCAATATCAATTACCTAAATTCTAAAAAAACCTGAATTTCATTAATAATTTCTTGCATATCTGTTATGCGTTTCGTGGTGACATTAAAAAAACATCCTTCAGTTTTAATTTTCTTAAAATGATTGAAATATTGATTCTATCTTTAGTCCAAGGAATAACTGAATTTTTACCCGTTAGTTCTTCTTCGCATTTAATTTTAATTTCTAAATTCATCAATTTCGAAAACCAGGGTTTATCAATTGATGTAAGTTTACACATTGGCTCTTTTATCGCTGTGTTAACATATTTTTATAAAGACATATTTAATTTTTTTGAAAATAGAAAACTATTCATAAAAATTATAATTTCCTCAATACCTGTAATATTGATTGGATACTTTTTGGTTCAAACTAATTTTATAGAAGAACTAAGAAATATTAGAGTTATTGCGTGGATGACCATAATTTTTGGAATTTTATTGTACATAAGTGATAGGTTTAAATTAGAAAAAGAAATTAAAACTAATTTTGATTTAAAAGCAGCGTTAATAATTGGGTTTTTTCAAGCTATATCTTTAATACCTGGTGTAAGTAGATCTGGTATAACTATGACAGCTGCAAGGTTGCTTAACTTTAAAAGACTTGACTCAGCAAAAATTTCTTTTTTACTTTCAATACCAACCTTAGCAGCCGTATCTATTTACGGGCTTAAAAATATTTTTACACAGGCAGACTTAAGCTTTTCGATGGTAAATTTATTTTCAATTTTTCTATCTTTTTTATTTTCATTTTTTACAATAAAGTTTTTTTTGGGATATATTCAAAAATTCAATTTAAATTTAATAATTGGTTATAGAGTTATATTAGGGTTAGTGCTTCTTTACTTTGCTAATTTACAATAAAAAAGTAAAAAGTAATAAAATAAAAAAAATTATGATAAAAAAGATAATTACCGCATTTTGTAATGAAATATTTTTTAAGAATTGCATTTAAGTTTTTAATAATAAATTTGATAAATATCAATAAAAAATTGGTGCGCCTGCTAGGATTTGAACCCAGAACCTCCTGGTCCGTAGCCAAGCGCTCTATCCAGTTGAGCTACAGGCGCATTGTTAAGAAATTGTTTTCGATAAAAATAATTTTTATTGATCATTTTCCTTATAAAATTTATATTATTTAATGTTTTCAATTTTTTTTTCAAAAAATTATATTATCAACTTTATAATCTTGCTTGTACCAATATCATATATTATTGGAAATTTAGCCTTAAATTTAAATATATTTCTTATAATCATCTTAACATTTTTATTATTTAGAAGGGATGTATTTCATATAAAATATGGTTTAACGGATAAATTAATTCTAATTTTATTTTTATATATTCTTATTAATGGATTTTTTAATAATTTATTAAATTTTGATTTTCCAGATGCTCCGAATCAGAACATTGTATTAATAAAATCATTTTTATTTTTAAGATTTTTAGTTTTATACTTTGTTGTAAGGTACCTAGTTTGTAAAGAGATTATTAATTATAAATTATTATTTTTTGTTTATGGTTTATTCGCTTTCTTTGTTAGTTTTGATTTAATAATCCAATATATTTTTGGAAAAAACCTATTTGGAATGGAAGGAGTAGACGGCAGAAGACTGTCTGGAGTTTTTGGAGATGAATATATCGCAGGCGGTTTTATCCAAAAATTTTTTATCTTTTTACCATACGGGGTTTTATTTTTCTCAGGGGTAAAAAATAATTTTTTTTTACATCTTTTACTTTTATTTATATTTGCAATTAGTTTGTTTGGTGTATTAGCCTCAGGCAACAGAATACCTTTACTTTTTACAATTTTTGCTTTGTCATTAATTTTTATTTACGAAAAAAAACTTAGAAAATTAATCGGAGTTACATCTCTAATATTCTTATTAATTTTTTCATTTTTATTAAAAACAAACGATCGAACTTATAATCATTTTAGTGCATTTAAGTTAAAAAGTTTTGAGTTTATCAGTTATTTTCATGAAAGTTTATCTACCTCTGAAAAAGTATTACCTAAAAACGTTTATGTAAAAGAATTTGTGTCAGGTATTCTTACTTGGGAACAAAACAAAGTTTTTGGAGGTGGTGTGAAATCTTTTTTTTTTAATTGTGAGAGTATTGAAAAAGATATCAAGAAAGAATACATCGGCAGTTGCAACACTCATCCCCATAACTACTACTTAGAAATTGCAACCTCTTTAGGAATAATAGGATTGTTTTTATCAATTGTAATTTTTTTAATAATTTTGATTAAGTCTATAATTTTTACTCTTTACTCAAACGTTGTGCCCGAAATAAAAAACATATTTGTGCCTTTTTTTATCATTTTTGTTTCGGAAATCTTCCCGTTGAAGACCACAGGTAGTTTTTTTACATCACAGACTGGAAATTTTTTATTTATTATTTTAGCTTTTGTTGTAGGGTTAATGGAATTAAACAAAACAAGAAATAATTATGAAAAATAATAATGTTTATATTACCTCTGCGGCAAGGACTGCAGTTGCCTCACTGGGCAAATCTCTTAAAAATGTTCCTGCTGATGATCTTGGGGCTTGCGTTATAGAAAATGTTTTAAGAAAATCGGGAATTAAAAATAATGAAGTAGACGAAATTGTGCTTGGACAAGTTCTAACAGGTGGAACAGGACAAAATCCTGCCAGACAAGCGGCTATAAAATCTGGTATTCCAAAAGAGGTTCCTGCATATATAGTTAATCAAGTATGTGGATCAGGTATAAGATCTATATCCTCTGGTTTTCAAAGTATAAATTCTGGAGATAGTAAAATAGTCGTTGCGGGGGGGGCAAGAAAGTATGTCTTTAGCACCTCATGCAATCCATCTCAGAGATGGAAAAAAATTAGGAGATACAGATTTAATAGACACTATGATCAAAGATGGATTATGGGACGCTTTTCATGGTTACCACATGGGTATAACAGCTGAAAATGTTGCAGAAAAATTTCAAGTTACTAGAGATGAACAAGATAAATTTGCTTTAAAATCTCAAGAAAAAGCACTTCAAGCTCAAAAAGAAAACAAGTTTACTGAAGAAATAGTTAATTTTAAAATTAAATCAAAAAAGGCAGAAATTGATTTCAATATTGACGAACATCCAAGAGCAGGAATTAATTTAGAAGCTTTATCTAGATTGAAACCTGTTTTCAAAAATGATGGTACAGTAACAGCAGGAAATGCTTCAGGAATTAATGATGGTGCTGCAGCTGTAACATTAATGTCAAGTAAAGAAGCAGAAAAACGTGGAGTTCAAAAACTGGTCTCAATCAAATCTTGGGCAAGCTGCGGTGTGGATCCTGCGTTAATGGGTACTGGTCCTATTCCCTCTTCGAAAAAAGCATTAGATTTGGCAGGTTGGTCTGTAAAAGATGTTGATCTTTTTGAAATTAATGAAGCCTTTGCAGCTCAGAGTATTGCAGTTATAAAAACTCTTTCTATTCCTGATGAAAAAGTGAATGTAAATGGTGGCGCGATAGCTTTGGGTCATCCTATAGGAGCTTCCGGAACAAGAATACTAGTTACACTTATCCATGAAATGATTAAAAGAGACGCAAAAAAAGGTTTAGCGACTCTTTGTATCGGTGGAGGAATGGGTATTGCAATGTGTGTTGAAAGATAAAATATTATCTTTTAATGGAATTACCTGTAGTAAATCATCCTGACTATGTTGCAAAAATAAATGATGATAATAAATTCCCAATTAATAAATTTGGTGTTTTAGCTAATCATCTCCTTGAGGCAAATGTAGTTCAAAAATTTCATATTCCCAAAGAATGTTCGGTTGAAACAATGAAAACTTCTCATTCTTTAAAATATATTAATGATATTAGAAACAAGACATTAGATATTAAAGCTCAAAAAAAAATTGGTTTTCCAATCAATGATAGCGTTGTCAGAAGATCTTTTGTTGCTACCGGAGGGACGATACTAGCTAGCAAGCTTGCATTGGAATCAAAGCTAGCTTGTAATACGGCTGGAGGAAGTCATCATGCTACTTTTGATCATGGAGCGGGATACTGTGTTTTTAATGATACAGCTGTTGCAGCTAATTATTTAAAAAATAAAGGTTATGCAAAAAAAATCCTGATTTTAGATTTAGATGTACATCAAGGTAATGGAAATTCAGAAATATTTCAAAATGATAAAGATGTTTTTACTTTTAGTATGCATTGCGCTTCAAATTATCCTGCAAAGAAATCTAAAAGCGATATAGATATCGAGCTAAAAGATAATATGGAAGATAATGAATACCTTAATATTTTAAACAAAAACTTGAGGGAGCTTAACAAGAACACATATGATTTCATTTTTTATGTTGCAGGAGTTGACATTCATCATGAAGATAGATTGGGAAAACTTAAAGTCACTGACGAGGGAATTAATAAAAGAGATCAAATTGTTATAGAAAATTTTTATTCAAAAAATATTCCTTTATGTGGTGTCCTTGGTGGTGGATATAACAAAAGTTTTGATAAACTCATAGAGCTTCACTCGATGCTACACAAAAATTGTGCCAATTATTTTTAGTCTAATTGTGGTAAATTTTCAAAGTATTTAAGTGCTTTTGGATTTGCTATCGCTTCTTTATTATTTATTTTTTCGCCATTTATAATCTGTTTTACTGCTAGCTCTACGATTTTTCCACTTTTTGTTCTTGGTATTTCCGGAACTTTAATAATCATTGCAGGCACATGTTTAGGAGAGCAGTTTTTTCTTATTCTAGATTTTATTAATTTTACTTTTTCGTCATCTATTTCTTGATTATCTTTGGTAGTAACAAACAAAATAATTCTTTCATCGTTATTAAAGTCTTGACCAACAACTAGCCCCTCAGTAATAAAATCTACATCTTCAACCTGCTGGTAAATTTCGGAGGTTCCGATTCGTACTCCACCTGGATTTAATGTAGCATCAGATCTACCGCGCATAATAAACCCATTCTTATCAGTTCTCTCAATGAAATCTCCGTGATGCCAAATATTTTCAAATTTTGTGAAGTAAGCTTTGTGATATTTTTTACCATCGTCATCTCCCCAAAACTTCACTGGCATGGAAGGAAAAGGTTGTTTAACAACTAATTCTCCTTTATCTCCATCATCTGTGCTTTCCCCTTTATCGGTGAAAACATCTACTGCAATTCCCAAACTTTGCCCTTGTATTTCTCCTTTGTGAACATTAGAGAAAAGATTTCCAAGCACCAAACATCCAACTAAGTCAGTTCCGCCAGCAATAGATGCTAAGTGAACATCTTTCTTAATATTGTTGTATACATATTTAAAACTTTCCTCTGCTAAAGGTGAACCAGTTGAAGTAATAATTTTTATAGAATTTAAATCTAAATTCTTACTATTATATTTTTCATTCTTTAGATGATCGATATATTTTGCACTTACACCAAATAAATTGATTTTTTTATTCTGACAATACTCGAGAAGAACATCTATCTTTGGATAAACTGGGGCTCCGTCAAAAAGGAAAATAGATGATCCTGTTGCTAGCCCACCGACTAGCCAATTCCACATCATCCAGCCAGTGGTAGTATAGTAAAATAATTTTTCATTATCTCTTATATCGCAATGAAGCATAAATTCTTTATTATGTTCAATTAATACATTTCCTGCTCCATGCGTGATACATTTTGGTTTTCCTGTTGTGCCGCTTGAGAAAAGAATATAAATAGGATGATTAAATTCAAATCTTTCAAAAATTTCATCTAAATGACCATTTAAAGAATCTTCAAAATTAATAAAGTTTTTTAAATCTTCTTTTTCTTTGTTGTTATAATTGTATGCAATCACTTTTTTTATTGATGGTATCTCTTTTAGAATTTGATCAACCTTGTCTAGAATACTTATTTTTTTCCCATTGTAATAATAGTAATCACAAGTGATTAAAACTTTTGGTTCAATCTGTTTGAACCTATCAACAACACCCTGAACTCCAAAATCTGGCGAACAAGAAGACCATATAATTCCATTCTTAGCACAAGCTAAAAAACAAATAATAGACTCAATTTTATTTGGTACGTAAGCTGCAACTCTATCTCCTTTTTCAAGATTAAGTTTTTTTAAAAATGATGAGAATTTACAAACTTTTTCATACAAATCATTCCATTCTATTTTTTCTTCAAAACCTTTTTCAGACAGAAAGTTTATTGCTAATTCGTTAGATTTTTTTCTTAAAATATTCTCTGTATAATTTAATTTTGAATTAGAAAAAAATTTTGTTTTATTAAAAACTTTATGTTTTTTTATAATTTCAGATCCCTTATATCCGATGATTTTTGAATAATCCCAAAACTTTGACCAAAAGTCTTCTGGATTATCAATTGACCATTGCCAAATTTCTTTAAAATTTTTCGGTGATTTAAAATTTATAAACTTACAAAAATCTTTTAATAAAGAGTTTTCTTTTAATTTTTCAGAAGGTTGCCACAATGGTTCATTCATAAGAGCTAATTTAGCTCTTATAAAATTATCTTAATAGATATTTTTTTAATAGAAATTTCTGAACAATTTGACCTTGATTGCTTCTTATTTCTCTCTTTTTGAACAATAAACTAATTAACCATTTCATTTCTAATAGAAACATCTAGAAGTGACAAAAAATGGCAAAAAATGTGTCAAAAATTGAACTATTCAACTTATGAGCGCTATTCTTTCTAGTTTATTATTCAATAACTTTTTTATATGTTCCAACCAGTTTATAATAGAGTTATGTCTCAGAATATTTCAGTTCCCGATATAGGTGATTTTAAAGACGTAGAAGTAATAGAAATTTTAGTCAAACCTGGTGATCAAATAAATAAAAACGATCCTATAGTTACCATTGAAAGTGATAAATCAAGTATCGAGATTCCATCCCCTTCAGCAGGCCTAATAAAAGATTTAAAAGTAAAAATTGGAGATAAAGTATCCGAAGGAAGTTTATTAGCAACTATAGAAAACGGTCAAGCGGCCTCTTCACCACAACAAGAAATAAAAAAGGAAGAAGTTAAAGAAGAGTCAATCCAAGAAAAACCAAAAACGAATGGTAACTTAAATCCTGTAAAACAAGTTAAAAAAGTTTTTGCTGAACCCGCTTCAAAAGATGATATTGATCCAATTGAAACAAATGAATGGATAGAATCGTTAAATTCAGTAATTGAGTCTGATGGAGCACCACGAGCAAGTTATCTATTAAATAAAGTTATCGATCAGGCATACAAATCAGGATTAGTTTTGCCTGATACTAGAACAACTCCGTACATAAATACTATTCCACCAGAAGCAGAAGCTAAATCCCCAGGTGATCAAAATATTGAAAAAAAATTAAGAGCAATTATTAGATGGAATGCTGCTGCAATGGTTGTGAAAGCAAATAAAAAAAGTTCTGAGTTAGGTGGGCACATAGGGACTTTTGCATCAGCAGCAACATTATATGACGTTGGTATGAATCATTTTTGGAGAGCAAAAAATAATAAGTTTGGTGGAGACTTAATTTATTTTCAAGGTCACTCAGCTCCAGGTATGTATGCAAGAGCCTTTTTAGAGGGAAGACTCACAGCCAAACAGTTGGATGGTTTTAGGCAAGAAGTTGGTAAAGATGGTCTTTCCTCTTATCCTCACCCTTGGTTGATGCCTGACTTTTGGCAATTTCCAACGGTATCAATGGGTCTTGGTCCTATCATGGCAATTTATCAAGCACGTTTCTTGAAATATTTAATCAATAGAGGTTTAGTTAAAGACGAAGGAAGAAAGATTTGGGTATTCTTAGGAGATGGAGAAATGGATGAGCCGGAGTCTATGGGAGCAATCGGTTTAGCTGCAAGAGAAAAATTGGATAATTTAATATTTGTAATTAATTGTAACCTTCAAAGACTTGACGGTCCTGTTAGAGGAAATGGAAAAATTATTCAAGAACTAGAGGGAAGTTTTAGAGGAACAGGTTGGAATGTGATCAAAGTTATTTGGGGATCTTACTGGGATAAGCTTTTAATGAAAGATAAGTCTGGTCTACTTGTGAAAAGAATGAATGAATGTGTTGATGGAGAGTACCAAGCTTTTAAAGCGAAGGATGGTTTGTATGTTAGAGAAAAATTCTTTGGTAAGTATCCTGAGCTAAAAGAAATGGTATCTACAATGACAGATAAAGATATTTGGAGATTAAATAGAGGAGGCCATGATCCACATAAAGTTTATGCTGCTTACCATTCAGCAATGCAGCACACTGGTTCTCCAACTGTTATTCTTGCTAAAACCATAAAAGGTTACGGTATGGGGAAATCCGGTGAAAGCATAAATACAACTCACCAACAAAAAAAATTAGATGAGGAGGATTTACTTTATTATAGAGACAGATTTGGTGTTCCTCTCACTGATAAACAGGTAAAAAATATTGAGTATTACAAACCTGATGAAAACTCTGAAGAAATTAAGTATCTAAAAGCTCAAAGAGTAAAGCTTGGTGGTTTTATCCCAGAAAGATCTTCCTTTGCAAAACAAATAAAAGCTCCTCCTAAAGAAATTTTCGATAATTTTATGAAATCTACAGGAGATAAAGAAATGTCGACTACGATGGCATTGGTTAGAATGCTTACAGCATTGCTTAGAGATAAAAATATATCACCAAGATTAGTTCCTATCATTCCAGATGAAGCAAGAACTTTTGGGATGGAAGGTTTTTTCCAAAAAATTGGAATATATGCTCATGAAGGTCAAAAATATGAGCCTGTAGACGCAGAACAGTTAAGCTCTTACAGAGAAGATAAAAGTGGCCAAGTATTAGAAGAAGGAATAAATGAGTCAGGAGCAATGTCATCTTGGATTGCAGCTGGTACAGCTTACACAAATCATGATTTAGAAATGATACCGATTTATATTTTTTACTCTATGTTCGGTTTTCAAAGAGTTGGAGATTTGGCTTGGGCTGCTGGAGACTCTCAAGCAAGAGGTTTCTTGATTGGGGCTACTGCAGGGAGAACTACTTTAGCTGGAGAAGGACTTCAACACCAAGACGGTCATAGTCATTTGCTAGCATCGAATATTCCAAACTGTATTAGTTATGATCCTACATTTGCTTACGAAATGGCAGTTATACTTAGAGATGGCTTGAAAAGAATGCATGAAAAAAAGGAAAATATTTTCTATTACATAACTGCAATGAACGAAAATTATTCTCATCCAGAAAAGCCAAAGGGTTCCAATGAAGGAATTTTAAAGGGAATGTACTTATTTAAAGAAAATAATAAAGAGAATAAAACAAAAGTGCAGCTTTTAGGTTCGGGATCAATTTTGAGAGAAATCATTGCTGCTGCAGAAATTTTATCAAAAGATTATGGTGTAGATTCTGATGTTTGGAGTGTGACTAGCTTCAATGAATTAAGAAAAGACGGTATGGAAACTGAGAGATGGAACTTATTAAATCCAAATGAAAAAAGAAAAAAATCATATGTTCAAAAGTGTTTAGAAAAAACAGATGGACCAGTTATTGCTGCATCGGATTACACGAGATCATTTTCAGATCAAATAAGGCCTTACACAGAAAAACCTTTTTACTCCTTGGGAACAGATGGTTATGGAAGAAGTGATACCAGAAAAAATTTAAGAAAGTTTTTCGAGGTCGATAAAGAACATATAGTTGCCTATACATTAAGTGCTTTAGCAAAAGAGCAATTAGTTGAAACCAAGAAGGCTGAAAGTGCAATCAAAAAGTTTAAGATTGATAAAGATAGAGATTTTCCATCTAATTTATAAATATGGCTAATACAAAAATTTTAGTTCCAGATATGGGTGACTTCAAAGATGTGGAGATTATTGAAGTTCTAGTCAAAGAAGGTCAACAAATAAAAAAAAATGACTCTCTTATTACATTGGAAAGTGACAAATCAAGTGTTGAGGTGCCATCAACGCACGAGGGAGTTATTGAAAAAATAAATGTTAAAGTGGGTGATAAAGTCAACAAAGGAGACTTAATTCTTAGTCTTAATGCTGAGATTGCTACTAAAGAAAAAAAAGAAGCAGTCAATGAGCAAAAAAAAGTAGAGAAGACAGATATAAAAGAAATCAAACCTCAGAAACAAAAAGAAATTATTCCTGTAGTGCCTACATCACAATCAGGTAGTAAGTCAGCTAGTCCAAAAGTTAGAAAATTTGCAAGAGAGTTAGGTGCCAATGTAGTTGAAATACCTGGTTCTCAAAGAGGTGGAAGAGTTTCAGAGGAAGATGTTAAAAATTTTGTAAGATCTCAGGTTACAGTCAGCGGTGGGAAAGTAGAAAAGAAAGTTCATAAAGAAGAGTATCCGCACGAAGAGTTTGGTGAAATCGAATTAAAAGATATACCAAGAGTTAAAAGATTATCTGGTCCTCACTTAGTAAGATCTTGGACTGAAATTCCCCACGTAACACAGCATGATGAAGTTGATATCACAGAAATGGAGCAATTTAGATCATCATTATATGATTACTATACTGGTGAGAAAATAAAAGTGACGCCTCTTGCTTTTATAGCAAAAGCACTTGTTAGTGCTCTGAAGAAATTTCCAAATTTTAATGCTTCGATTGACAGCACTAAAGATAAAATTATTTATAAAAAATATTTTCACGTTGGTTTTGCAGTAGATACTCCTCATGGTTTAATGGTACCTAAAATAAGAGATGTTGATCAAATGAGTATAAAAGAAATTGGAAGTGCTTTAAGAAAAACAAGTAGACTTTGCAGAGATTTGAAAATTGATAAGAGGGAATTTTTTGGCGGTTCAATGACGATATCAAGCTTGGGTGGTATTGGAGGAACTTTCTTTACCCCAATTATAAATCCTCCTGAAGTAGCAATACTTGGAGTTGGAAAAAGTTTTGATAGATTAGTAAAAGTAAAAGACAAATTTATTTCAAGAAAAATTTTACCTATTTCGCTTTCATACGACCATAGAATAATTGATGGTGCGGAGGGTGCTAGGTTTTGCGTTTATCTAGGTAAATGCCTTGGCAAAGACTTTGCTTTCAAGCTTGCTGTATAGATCAAATTAAATTAGTAAGGGACATGAAGAATAATTTGATCCCTATATCTTGTGCTCTTGCGTGTTCGTTTCTTT
>CACCBT010000016.1 GCA_902544345.1 uncultured Pelagibacteraceae bacterium | reverse complement strand
TTTATTCAAACAACAAAAGATGCTGGTTCACAAAAATTCATTATTCATGCAAGGAAAGCAATTTTAAAAAAATTAACTCCAAAAGAGAATTTAAACATTCCACCTTTAAAGTATGACTTTGTTTACAAACTAAAAGATTTTTTCAAAAATGATGAAATTATCATTAATGGTGGAATTAAAACATCAGAAGATATTAAAAATCACTTCAAGAGAGTTGATGGAGTAATGATAGGTAGAGCAATTTATCATTCTCCTTACTTCTTAGCAGAGATAGAGAGGGAAGTATTTGGTAATGATAATATCCCTACAAGATCTGAGGTTATGGAAAAGTTAATTCCATACATTCAAGAAGAAACTGCAAAAGGTGTTCAATTAAATCATATTATGAGACATACTGTAGGCCTATTTCATGGACAGAATGGATCAAGAGTATGGAAGCAATATCTCTCTAAAAATATGTGCATAAGAGATGCAGATCTTAAAAAAGTTAATCACTTAATGGATCAAATTAAAAAGACAAAAATTATATCTCTGGAAAGATAACTTTGTTAATACTTTCACAGTCTGAAATAATTTATTTAATATTTGTCATGATCATTACTGCCATTCCGGCAGGTTTTGCAGCAGGTCTTTTTGGCATTGGTGGAGGGCTTATTACAGTTCCAATTTTATTCTATATTTTTACAAGAGCAGGGATAGACCCTTCTTATGTTATGCATCTATCAGTTGGCACTTCATTTGGCATAATTATTCCAACTTCTATTGTATCAGTTTTAACCCATCACCAGCATAAAGCTGTTGATTTTAAAGTTGTAAGAGGTTTTGGTCTATCTGTTGTAACCGGGGTAATTTTAGGAACAATCTTGGCTGCAAATTTAAGTACAAAACCTTTAATTTTATATTTTACTATTGTTGTTTACGGATTAGCTTTTTATTTATTATTCTTAAAAGAAAAAGGAGAAAATTTAGATATTAAAATTGGATTGTTAGCAAAAACTCTAGCTGGCGTAGTAAGTGGATTTGTTTCTGCACCAATGGGAATAGGAGGCGCAGTAATGAATGTTCCTATCTTAAAATATTTCGGTTATCCTATTAATAAAGCTATAGGCAGTGCTGCAGCTATTGGATTTGTAATTGCTTTATTTGGTGCTATGGGATTTTTGCTTTCGGGTCATTTATTAGATGCAAACGTTCCTTTAAGTATTGGGTTTTTAAATATCCCTGTTTTTTTAATTTTTTTCCCTATAACAGCTTTTATGGCTAGAATAGGCGCAAAGACAAGTCATAGACTAGATAAAAGAAAACTTACTAAATATTTTGGTATTTTTTTAGTTTTCGTTGGATCAAGATTCTTATTTGAATATTTTACGCTTTAAATTTTTTGGTCGTATTCACCAATTTTCCCAGTCTTTTCTAAAAGGCCATCAATGAATTTGAATATTTTTTCCTTCCTTGAGTCCGAGTGAGTGCTTTCTGTTACCACCACTAATGAAGGCTTATTTGATGATGCACGTACTAATCCCCAAGATCCGTCCTCTAATGTAAATCTTGCTCCGTTTATAGTTAGAATTTCTGCAATCGATTGATTATCAATTTTAACACCTTTATCTTTTAATTTCTTTATTGTTTTAACTATTTCATCGACAACTTTATATTTTTCTTCATCTTTACAGTAGGGTGCCATAGTTGGCGTCTGATAAGTAATTGGTAGACCTTTTAAAATTTGGCTCATTTTTTTATTTTGATCTTCTAAAAGATGGCAAACTTGTATTGCGGAATTTATCCCATCATCATAACCAAAACCTAGGGGTTGATTAAAGAAAAAGTGTCCACTTTTTTCGAAGCCAGCAAGCGCTTCTTCAACATTTACTTTTCTTTTGATATGAGAATGCCCTGTCTTCCAATAAATAGTTTCACAACCGTTTTTATTTAAAATACTATCACTTTTAAATAATCCAGTAGACTTTACATCTACAATAAATTTAGAGTTTTTATGTTTATTTGAAAGATTTCTAGCTATAAGCAGACCAATCTTATCAGAAAATATTTCTTTTCCTTGCTCATCAATAACTCCACATCTATCTCCATCCCCGTCAAAACCAAATCCTATGTCTGCATTATTGTTTCTCACAGCTTCAGCGATAGAGTGAAGCATTTCTAAATCCTCTGGATTAGGATTATACTTTGGGAAAGACCAGTCCAATTCACAATCCAACTCTATTACTTCACATCCAATACCTCTTAAAACTTCTGGTGCAAATACTCCAGCAGTTCCATTACCACAAGCAACAACTGCTTTTATTTTTTTGTCAATCTTATTTTTATTTATTAAATCCTGGATGTAGATTTTTTTAAAATCTTCGATTATTTTTAAACTACCTTTACCTTTTTTGAATTCATTTTTTAACGTTAAATCTCTAAGCTCAGACATTTCGTCAGGCGCATGTGTTAAACCTTTTTTAATACCCATTTTTACGCCAGTCCATCCATTTTCGTTATGACTTGCGGTGATCATAGCAATAGCATCTGAATTTAAATTAAATTGAGCGAAATAAACCATTGGAGACAAAGATAAACCCACATCTTCAATATTACATCCAGTTGATATCAAGCCATCAACAAGAGCTTTTTTAATTTTCTCACTGTATGATCTATAATCATGTCCGACTATTATTCGAGGATTATTTTTTTTAGTATGTTTGATAACTTGAGTTCCGAGCCCTTTGCCTAAATTAGTGATTCCCTCAATATCGATATCTTTTTCAAAGATCCATCGTGCATCGTATTCTCTAAAACCGTTAGGATTGATTTTCATTAGTTATAAGTACTAAAGAATATAGGCATTTGTTATTAAATGTTTATTAACAAAACTTTCCACTTGCAAAATTAATTAAATGTTCTTATAATGTTCTATTGATTTCAGTGTTATATAGTATATTAACATAATTGTAACACAACATGTAGTTGTTTTGTTAACAAATCGACTAAAAATAAGGAAAATATGAATAAAACAGTATCATTGGCATTAGAGAAAGCTGTCGGCTCAATAAACCAAAAAAACCAAAACGGTCTAAAAAATAATGGACCAAAAAAACCGGATTTATTCTCTCTATCAGGAGAAACAGAGTTATTTCAAAATGAGAAAGGTATAACAATTAAGATTGATCGTTCTAGAGATCAAAATCTAACCGATTTTGGAAGAGCAACTCTAACTGATAGGTATTTAGGTCAAAACGAAAGTTTTCAAGATCTCTTTGCTAGAGTAGCAAGTGTATACGCTGATGATAATTTACACGCGCAAAGAATTTATAATTACATTAGCAATCTTTGGTTTATGCCAGCCACACCTGTCTTATCCAACGGTGGTACGGAAAGAGGTTTACCAATTTCCTGCTTTTTGAATGAGGCAAGTGATAGTCTTGAGGGCATAACAAACCTTTGGGAAGAAAATGTTTGGCTTGCAGCTAGAGGTGGGGGAATAGGAAGTTACTGGGGTAATCTTAGATCTATTGGAGAAAAAATTGGAAAAGTTGGAAAGACTTCAGGAATTATTCCTTTTATAAAAGTTATGGACTCTTTAACTTTAGCAATTAGCCAGGGTTCTTTGAGAAGAGGATCAGCAGCATGTTATTTGCAGATTGATCATCCTGAAATTGAGGAATTTATTGAAATGAGAAGGCCGACCGGTGGAGATGTAAATAGAAGATCTCTAAATTTACATCATGGAGTTTTAGTAACCGATGAATTTATGAGAGCCGTAGAGACAGGGGGTCAATGGGCACTAAGAAGTCCTTACGATGGATCTGTTCAACAAACTATATCAGCAAGAAATTTGTGGATTAGATTATTGACTGCGAGAATTGAAACTGGTGAGCCTTATATTGTGTATATTGATACAGTTAATAGACAAATTCCCCAACATCATAAACTTGCAGGATTAAAAGTTAAAACCTCTAATCTTTGTAGTGAAATTACATTACCAACTGGAGTAGACAATGAAGGAAATCAAAGAACAGCAGTTTGTTGTTTATCATCGTTAAATCTAGACACTTATGATCAATGGAAAGATGATCCACAATTTGTTGAAGATGTTATGAGATTTCTAGATAATGTGATGACGGATTTTATAAACAGAGCTCCAGATGAGTTCGCCCATGCAAAATATTCTGCAATGAGAGAGAGAAGTGTTGGTTTAGGGGTGATGGGGCTACACTCTTACTTCCAACAAAAAAATATTCCTTTTGGATCTGTGATGAGCAAAGTTTGGAATAAAAAGATATTTCAAAATATTCAAGAAAAAGTCGATGAAGCATCAAAGACATTAGCTGATGAAAGAGGAGCATGTCCTGATGCAGCAGAATATGGAATGAAGGAGAGATTTTCAAACAAAACTGCTATTGCTCCAACAGCATCTATCTCTATTATTTGTGGAGGCTCTTCTCCAGGGATAGAACCTATTGCTGCTAATAGTTATACACACAAAACACTCTCAGGTTCTTTTAACGTAAGAAATAAATATCTAAAAAAAATACTTCAAAAATATAATAAAGATACCGATGAAGTTTGGTCAACCATTACTACTAATCAAGGATCAGTTTCACACTTAAACTTTTTAACTGCGAATGAAAAAGATACTTTTAAAACCGCTTTTGAAATTGATCAAAGATGGATCGTTGAACTTGGAGCTGATAGAACTCCTCATATATCGCAAGCACAATCAGTAAATATTTTTGTCCCTGCAGACATACATAAAAAAGAACTTCACAATATTCATTTTCAAGCATGGAAAAAAGGTCTGAAAAGCCTTTATTACTGTAGATCCAAATCAATCCAGAGAGCTGAAGATGTAAACAATGGATCTTCAACAGATGTGACAAAAAATGTTTACTCTAGAAAACAAGAGTCAAATAATGAAAACAATAACTATGAGGAGTGCTTATCATGTCAGTAGCAGAAAAAACTAAACCAACAATTATTGAGCCTAATAAAATGGGCTTATTAGTAGAAAATCCAGTTTACAAGCCATTTAGATATCCATGGTGTTATGATGCCTGGTTAACTCAGCAAAGAATCCATTGGTTGCCCGAAGAAGTGCCATTAGGAGATGATGTAAGAGACTGGCAGAAAAATTTATCTGTTGAGGAAAAAAATCTTTTAACTCATATATTTAGATTCTTTACACAAGCTGATGTTGAGGTAAACAACTGTTACTTAAGACACTACACAACAGTATTTAAGCCTACAGAAGTTTTAATGATGATGACTGCTTTTGCTGCAATGGAAACAGTTCACATCGCTGCTTACTCTCACTTATTAGACACAATTGGAATGCCTGAAACTGAATATTCAGCATTTTTGCAATATAAAGAGATGAAAGATAAGTATGACTATATGCAAGGTTTTGATGTTAAGTCAAAACATAACATAGCAATGACGATGGCTGTATTTTCTGCTTTCACAGAGGGTCTGCAATTGTTTGCGAGCTTTGCGATTTTATTAAACTTCCCTAGATTTAACAAAATGAAAGGTATGGGCCAAATAGTAACTTGGTCTGTAAGAGATGAAACTTTACATTGTAATTCTATGATTAGACTTTTTAGAGATTTCATTAAAGAAGAACCACAGATTTGGAATGAAAAACTTAAAAATGAAATCTACGAAGCATGCAAAACAATAGTTCATCACGAAGATGCATTTATTGATTTAGCTTTTCAAATGGGTCCAATGCAAGGTTTAACAGCTGACGAAGTTAAACAGTACATTAGATTTATTGGTAATAGGAGATTAGAGCAATTAGGTTTAAATCCTATTTACGACGTTAAGAAGAATCCATTAACATGGTTGGATACAATGCTTAACGGAGTAGAACACATGAACTTTTTTGAAGGTAGAGCTACTGAGTACTCTAAAGCTTCAACAAAAGGTACTTGGGGTGAAGTATTTGCTTAATACTTGAAAAATAAATACAAAAGTTATTGGAGAAAATCTGGTCTTAAAGGTAAATGGGGAGAGATATATCTAAATCATTTAGACCAGTTTAAACCAAAAAACTTTCTTGAAATTGGAGTTTTCTGTGGTGTTACTGCTCGAAACACCTGTGAGTACCTTAATGAAATCCACGGAAATACTTTTAGTTATATAGGGATTGATTTATTTGGAGGCAAAAAAGAGGCTGTAAGTGATGAAATTGAGCCAACTTTTCTTCAAAAGCAAAATTTTTCAAACCCATTAAAAAAAATATATTATAACTATATTGTAAAAGAAAATTTAAATTCTTTAGAGAGTAACCAAAAATTTTTAAAAAAATTTAAAAATAATATAAAATTAATAGCTGGTGACACCAATGTTGTATTAAAATCCATCGACCTAAATCATATTGATTACGTTTTTCTTGATGGAGGCCATAGTTACCAAACCGTAATTAACGATTTAGAAATCTTGTTAAGAAACTTAAAAGGGAAAAACAAAGTCGTTTTATGTGACGATTACGGAAAGGCAAGCTTTATAAAAGAAGTAAAAAATGCAATTGATGATTTTTCAGAAAAGAATAATATTCAAATTAGAATAATATCAAATAGATTTGCTGAATTAATTTTTTAAAGAAAAATATATAAATAAATATGAAAAAAAATATTATACTAATTTTTTTTTCATTTATATTTGCGTTCGCTCTTATCTATTCGCTCGTATTTAGCTGGGTTTTTATTTTGGAGAAATATAAAGATAAAAATAATTTTCCCAACATTGATAGTCTAAATTTTCATGAAAAATACTCAAATCAAATTCATCATTTAAGAGGTAATAATTGGTTTAAAGACAAGAAATACGGGAAATGGAAAAATGAAGATTATTTATTTTCTTCTATCTCAGAGTTTAGAGATAAGAGTGATAATTTTTTGATACAAGGTGATTCTTGGGCAGAGTATATGGTCTTTAAAGATAAAATTTATAAAGGGCTAATGGAAGAAGTAAAAAATAGAGATATTGGTTTAATTAATGGCGGAACGTCATCTTTCTCTCCAAGTCCTATGAAGGTTCAATACGAAATTCTTGAAAGGCAGTATAAAATAAAACCTGATTTTGTTATTTCAATAATCGATCAAACAGATATTGGGGACGAATTGTGTAGGTATAAACATAATATTATAGAAAATGATAACGGAACAGTCCAATCGATAAGAAGAGAAATTAATACTGGAGCAGTCATGGATATATCTAAACACTATAACTTCTCAAAAATTTTGTTGGAAAAAAAAAAATTTATCAATTTTCACATTACTAATTATTATTTTTACAAGACCTTTCATGAAGTGAAAACTAGAATTTTAAATATTACAAAATTTGGATTTAAAAATGGAGGTAATTATAAATGTGGATTCCAACAAATCCAAAAATACCTAATTAACATTAATAACCGAGAAAAAGAATATTTTAAAAAAAGAACTCAAGAATATCTTGATTATCTTGTTTCAAAAAAATATTTAAAGAAAATTTTTATAGTTACTTTTCCTCATAAAAACCATTTAGAAAGAAATTATAAAATAAATGTTTCAAACATTATTAATGAACTCAATTTGTCATCAAAAATCATACACATAGATTTCAATGAGATTATAAAAAATAATCAATTTGAAAAAGAAAATATATATGAACTTAATGATCCTGCTTCTCATTTAAATGAGGAGGCATACGTATTATATATCAAAAAAATATTTAAAATAATTAGAGAAAAGAAAAATTAAATTTACTTTTCCCAATCAAATTTTGGAAAAGTGTCGAATACTTGTAAAACTTTATCTGACCATTTATCACAAATCTTTTTATAGTCTTCGTCATTTGTATTAAGACATTTTATATAAGATAATTTCTTTTCGCCTTTTTTAAAAACGGCTAAATCTATTGGTGGTCCAACCGTAAGATCACTTTTTAAAGTAGAATCCATAGAAATTAAAGCACACCTAGCAGCATCACCAATTGAAACCGATGGAGTTATGACTCGATCCAATATCGGTTTTCCATACTTAACCTCCCCAATTACTAAATAAGGTTTACTATCCGCAGGTCTTATATAATTTCCTTGAGGATAGATTAAATAAAGTTCTAAATCTTGACCTTTTATCTGTCCGCCAATTATAAAAGTAGCGCCTAAGACCAGACTATCAGTATTAACACCATCTGGGGAAGAATGTTTTATTGTTAATTTGCCGATGTACGAGGCAATTTGTTCAAAATCTTTACATGTGTTTAAGTTTAAAGAATTGTTATCTTTAATATCTTTTTCGATTGATTTAAATACAGCCTGAGACGTAGCTAGATTTCCTGAAGTAACAATAACAACAGTTCTATCGCCCACATCATAGGTAAGCATTTTTGAATAAATATTGACATTATCTAGCCCTGCATTAGTTCTTGAGTCAGAGGCTAGAACAACACCGCCATTAGTCTTAATACCTATACAATATGTCATGGTGAATTCTTATTTAAAAAACAGTAAATATTCAATTCTTAATTATCATAGCTATTATCTAATTTGTGCATTTGATAAAGCCAATAAACTATTAAGAATTATTAAATGGTTAATTTGTGGAAAAAATACGATTCTAAAAAAACTTATGACGAGTATCTTAACTCTGAACATAAGTTGCGTAGGCAAGCTGTTATTATCTCTCACATTTTAGAGAGACATGGCATCAAGAAGTTAAATGAAATTGAAAAGAATTGCGCAAGTACAATAAATGCTAGAGGGATAAATTTTCGAGTTTATTCTTCTGGGAAAAAACTCCAAGAAAAAAAGTGGCCTTTAGATATTATTCCGAGAATTATTCTTAAAAAAGATTGGGCTAAGGTCTCAAAAGGATTACTTCAAAGGGTAAAAGCTCTAAACCTTTTTATAGACGATGTTTACAACGACAGAAAAATTTTTAAAGATAATATTATTCCTGAAGATTTAGTTTTTAATTCTCCATTTTATCTAAGAGAGTGCTATGGTTTTTCACCAAAATATAAAGCTTGGTCCAACATTTCAGGAATTGATTTAATAAGAAATATAAATGGTGAGTTTATGGTTCTTGAGGATAATTTAAGAGTTCCTTCAGGAGTTTCTTACATGCTTGAAAATCGAATGGTGATGAGAGATGTCTTTCCCGAATTATTTACAAAATATAAAGTTTCTTCAGTCCATCAATATCCAAATAAATTGTATCATTGCATGCTTGAATGTGTCCCTCGAAAAACAAGAAACCCACATATGTGTGTTTTAACTCCGGGAAGATATAACTCAGCTTATTTCGAACATAGATTTTTAGCTGAACAAATGGGTATCGCGCTTGTTGAAGGAAAAGATTTATTCGTTGAAAAAGATTTTGTTTATATGAAAACTGTAACAGGCCCCATGAAAGTTGATTGTATTTATAGAAGAATAGATGATAACTTCTTAGACCCAAAAGTTTTTTATAAACATTCTTTACTAGGTGTTCCTGGTTTATTTAAATGTTGGCGAAAAGGCAATGTTGGTATTGTAAACGCACCTGGGACTGGAATAGCAGATGATAAAGCAATTTACTCTTACGTTGATAAAATGATAAAATTTTATTTAGACGAGGAACCAAAACTTAAACAAGTTCAAACTTTTTTGTGTAGAAAAAAAATTCATAAAGATCATGTTATCGAAAATATTTCTAAACTTGTCGTAAAACCTACCAATGGATCAGGTGGTAATGGAATATTAATTGGTCCTAAAGCCTCAAAAGAAGAAAGAGAAAATATGATAGATAAAATTAAAGCTAAACCAAGTGATTATATTGCTCAACCATTAGAAATTTTATCTACTAATCCCACAATTTCTGAAGAGGGAATTGAACCTAGACATTTAGATTTAAGACCATTTGTATTAACTGGTAAAAAATCTTGGGTGACAACAGGCGGACTAACTAGAGTTGCTCTTAAAAAAGGAAGCACAATCGTTAATAGTTCTCAAGGTGGTGGCTCTAAAGATACTTTAGTTATTGAAAGATAAATTTCCTAACAACCTTTAAATGAAGCGTACATACTTTGCAAAAGTTCAGAGTACATGCCTTTGCCTTTATCTAAAGTTGCACCAAGAGGATCTAAAACACCAGTTTTAATTTTAGTGTCTTTTGCTATAGATTTTATAATAGCTGGGTTGAATTGAGGTTCTGAAAAAAGACAATTAACTTTTTCATGTTCTATTACCTCTCTTATTTCAGATAATTGTTCAGCTCCCGGTAAAACGTCTGGATTTACTGTTAGAGCTCCAAGAACTTTAATACCAAATCTATTTTCAAAATATTGATAAGCATCATGGAAAACTACAAATCTAAGATTTCCTTTAAGATCTCTTTTAATATTTTTTGTTAAATTATCTAATTCAGACTGAGCTTTTTTAGAATTAGCTTTATACTTTGAGCTATTATCTGGATCCAATTTAATCAATTGATTTTCAATTTCTTTAATAATTATCTTAGCATTCATCGGATCTAACCAAACATGTGGATCGTGCTCTCCGTGAGCATGTTTGTCATGTTCGTGATCATCATGTTTTGCTTTTTTATGACCATGATCATCGTGTTTTTTCTCCTTGTGTCCATGTCCGTGATCGTCATGTTTCTTTTCTTTATGACCGTGTCCATGATCATCATGACCTTCAAATATATTCTTTTCTCTGAATTTAAGTTTTTTAACTCCACTTAAATTCATTATTTCAATATTTACTGCTTTCTTAGCAATTGTATTTAATGGTTTTTCTAGGAAAGCCTCTAAATCTTCACCAACCCAAATTATTAGATCTGCATTTTCAATCATTTTTGCATGTGAGGGTTTTAGGTTAAATCCATGTGGTGAATTAAAACCGTCTACTATAAGATCTGGCTTTCCTACGCCATCCATGACGTAGCTAGTGAGAGAGTGTATTGGTTTAATAGAAGTTACCACCTTTACACCAGCATTTGCTGATGTTTTTAATCCGATAATTAAAAAGAAAGTAATTGTAAGCTTTAAAATTTTGTTTATCATTGTTATAATATAACGTTTGTTATAATATAACACTTTTTAAGTCAAGATTTAGAATGAATAAAAATAATAAAAAAACTCTAGTTAAAGTTGAAAAGGCTGGATTAAAGATCAATGGTAAATCTTTGGTAGATGGAGTTTCTTTCGAAGTTCGACAGGGTGAGATTGTTACATTGATAGGTCCTAATGGATCTGGAAAATCTACTACAGCTAAAATTGCGTTAGGTATTCACAATAATATCGAAGGTGTTGCGAAAAAATTTACTGATAAAATTGGTTACGTTCCTCAAAAAATATCAATCGATTGGACTTTACCAATAAGAGTTATTGATTTTATGTTTCTAACTAACGATTTAAATAATGAACAAATTAATGTTGCGTTAAATCTGACAGGAGTAGAACATTTAAAGCAAAAAAATGTAAGCGATCTTTCAGGTGGCGAATTTCAAAGAGTTTTAATTGCAAGAGCAATTGCTAAAAAGCCTGAATTTTTAGTATTAGATGAACCAGTTCAAGGGGTAGATTTTAAAGGTGAAATAGCTATTTACGAATTAATTAAAAAAATTTCAGAAGAGTTTAATTGTGGAATACTCTTAATCTCTCATGATTTACACATGGTAATGTCAGCTACTGATTACGTAATTTGTCTCAATGGACATGTTTGTTGTTCTGGAAAACCCCATGTTGTTGCACAAGATAATAGATATAAAGAATTATTCGGAGATCGTGCATCTAAAGTTCTTACTTTATATGAACACAAGCACGATCACACTCACTCTCAAGATGGAACGATTAATCGTAAACAATAGCAATGTTAAATGATTTTTTTATAAGAGCTTTAGTTGCAGGAATTGGTATAGCCTTAGTGACTGGACCATGCGGATGTTTTATCATTTGGAGAAGATTTTCTTTCTTCGCAGGAACTTTAGCACACTCAGCACTACTGGGAGTTACTATGGCAGTCTTTTTTGAGATTAATATTGCTTTTGCAGTTTTTTTAATATCTGCATCTTTAGCAATCATTCTTTTACAATTACAAAAAAAAACAAAATTACCCAATGATGCATTATTAGGTTTACTTGCACATGCATCCCTAGCTGTTGGTCTAGTGATCTTAGGATTTCTTAGCTCAATAAGATTTGATATTATGGGTTTATTATTTGGAGATATACTTGCTGTAAATCAAATAGACTTGATGTTTATTTGGATAGGTGGGGCGTTGATTATCATTATATTAAAAATTATTTGGAAACCTCTATTTGCTTCAACCGTAAATTATGAATTGGCAGAGGCTGAGGGCATGAAACCGGACAGGGCAAATGCGATATTTACAATTCTGATGGCTGCAATAATAGCAATTTCGATAAAAATTGTAGGACTTCTTTTAATTACCGGAATGTTAATTATACCCGCAGCAATGGCTAGAAATATTTCTAACAACCCTCAACAAATGGTTTTCCTATCAGTGGTTGGTGGACTATTATCTGTAGTGGTAGGATTGTTTTCATCTTTAGAATTTAATACTCCATCTGGACCTTCAATTATAACTGCAGCTTTAATACTTTTTTGTTTTTCACTTATTAAGTTTAAAAAATATTCTGAATTGAAAAAATAATGTTTAATTGGTAAATTATATAATGGCACAAGCACAAACACTTTCTAGAAATCAACAAATTGTCTTAAATATTATTGAAAAAGCAAAGGGGCCTTTAAAAGCTTACTCAATACTTTTTAATGTACAAAAAAAAGGAATCAACGCACCTCAACAAATTTATCGAGCTTTAGATAAGTTAATTGAAATGGGAAAAATTCATAAAATAGAAAGTAAAAATGCTTTTGTTGCATGTAGAAGTTCTGATTGTGAAATTTCTAAAGCAACAGCGTTTTCAATTTGTGAAAGTTGTGAGATGGTTGATGAAATTAGTGACGCTAAACTCTCAAAATATTTATCAAGTTTTAATCATAGAAAAGGAATGAAATTTAAAAGATTTAACCTTGAATTTTTCGGTTTATGTAAAAAATGCAAGTAATTTTTTCTATATAAGCCATCAAATAGATCTCAGACGTATATCTTCCATATTTCACTTTTTAGTTGAGTTCCGGTTACATTACACACTACATTTTGTTACATTAATTAAAAATATTAATAACTCTAGGGGGGTTAAATGAGATCATTAACTAAACTATTGGCAGTTATATTCACTGCCTTGTTTTTCAATAACATCGCTTATGCTGCGTGCGGAAAAATCACTTATGCAAACATGAACTGGGCTTCAGCTTCATTAATGGCGAATATTGATAAAATTATTTTGGAAAAAGGATATGGTTGCGAGGTAGAATTATTACCTGGCGATACAATGCCTTCATTCACTTCTATGAATGAAAAAGGTCAACCGGATGTTGCGCCTGAGCTTTGGGCTAATTCAGTAATGAGTCCGCTAAAAAAAGCTGTAGGTGAGGGAAGAATTCATATTGTAAATAAAGGTCCGATAACTGGACTTGGAGAGGGTTGGTTTGTTCCACCTTACACTATGGAAAAACATGGAATTAAAACTGTTCAGGACTTGTTAAAAAGACCTGATCTATTTCCACACCCTGAAGACAAATCAAAAGGAGCGTTTGTAGGATGTCCAGCTGGTTGGGGTTGCCAACTAATAAACAATCAACTTTTTAAAGCTTTTGATATGGAAGCAAAAGGTTGGAAATTAGTTGACCCAGGATCAGCAGCAGGACTTGATGGTTCAATTGCAAAGGCAGTTGAGAGAGGAGAAAACTGGGTTGGTTATTATTGGAGCCCAACTGCAATAATTGGAAAGTACGATATGAGACTTTTAGATTTTGGAGTTAAGTGGGGTGGAGATGATAATTGGCACAAATGTGTGGTTAAATCAGAACAAGATTGTGCTACACCAAAAAAAACTAGATGGGTAGACTCTGAAGTTTATTCAGTTGTTACTGATAACTTTAAAAAATCTGCAGGCCCGGAAGCTATGAAATTCATGAAAAAAAGAATTTATCCAGGAACAGTGATGAATTCAATGTTAGTTTACATGACAGATAATCAAGCTGAAGGTGAAGATGCAGCAATTGAGTTTATGAAGAAACACGAAAAAGTTTGGTCTAAGTGGGTTTCTTCATCTGTTGCAAAAAAAATTAAAGCAGGAATTTAAATTAAATTACTGTTTTAGATGCAACTCGAATTCTTCTTAAAATTTCCCTCAATGGAGAGGGAAAGTTTAAGAGATTTGAAAAAAGGTATTGACCTTACCTTTAAAGACTTTTCTCGAGAGTACGGAGATTCAATAGAGGGCTTTTTTGGCCCTCTATTAAAATTTTTAGTATGGTTTGAAAAGTTTCTAATTACTACTCCTTGGCCATTAATTATCTTTTTATTATCATTTTTAGCTTGGTTAAGCTCGAGAAGTATTAAGTTATCAATAGGTACAGCAATAAGTTTTTTTGTAATCGGTTATTTTGGCATGTGGAAAGATACTATGTCTACAATGGCAATTATATCTGTAGCTACTTTAATTTGTTTAATACTAGGTACCCCAATAGGAGTTTTAATGGCTAGATCTGAAAGATTAAAAAATATTTTATCTCCTGTGTTAGACATGATGCAAACTATTCCAACATTCGTTTATTTAATACCAATTATTATGCTTTTAGGGATTGGTAAAGTACCAGGATTGTTAGCAGTCTGTGTTTATGCGATACCACCAATTGTAAGACTTACAAATTTAGGTATTAGGGAAGTAGATAGGAGAGTAGTTGAGGCAGCGAAAGCGTTAGGAATTAAAAAAAGAATAATCTTATTTAAAATTGAAATACCTTTAGCGTTACCTTCAATCATGACTGGAGTAAATCAAACTATAATGATGGCATTAGCAATGGTTGTTATTGCTTCAATGATTGGCGTAAGTGGTTTAGGAGTTCCAATTTTAAGATCTATTTCCAATCAATTCCTTGCATTGGGTTTAATGAACGGATTAGCTATAGTTGCACTAGCAATAATATTTGATCGAATTTCCCAAAATTATGCTAGAAGAATTCAAAAACATAAAGAGGCAAAAAAGTAATTATTTCAAATTGTTTAAGTATTTAATATGCTTAGGAGTAATTTCACAACATCCTCCAATAATTTTTGCACCCTTGGACTTTAATCTTTTACAAATTTCAAAGAATTTTTTAGGAGTAAGATCTTTTCTTTTTCCAAGCTGAACCTTAGGATTATTCGAGTCTGGTTTCCAACCTGGCGGAATATGTTCAAAAGCATTAATTTTAAACCCAAATGGGACTTTAAGTTTTTTTGCGTCTTTCATGACTTCATTTAAATCCTCAAATGAAACACAAGAGGCCATAATTCCAATTGGTTTATGTTTTTGAACTTTTTTTGCAACAGTTATAAATTTTTCACCTGAGGGCAACAGTCCTTTGCTCCTAATGTGGATACCGACTAAAATTTTTTTCTTGTATTCTTTAATTGCACTCAAACCTAATGAACATTCTTTCCAACTACTCATTACATCTAAATAAAAGAAATTAACATATGGATTGAGATATTTTGCCTGGGATCTAAAACTTTCTTTTATAAATTTAAGATCTTTTCCAAGATCAGCAAAATAAGTAAAATTTTGAGGCGGAAGACTTCCAGCAATTAAAATTTTTTTTTTAGACATTGCTACGGCTTTTTTTGCCAGTTTTCCTGCCAGAACATTCAGATTTTTATATTCTTTTACTAAACCATTTTCGATTAGCCTTCTTTTTCTACTACCAAAGCTATTAGTTACTATAATTTCTGCTCCGGCTTTTATAAAATCTAAATGCGTTTTGACGACTGTCTTATGATATTTTCGATTATATAATGCTGAGGCTCCCCACAGAGTTCCGTAAGGTTTTACTCCACGGTTAAGTAGCTCCTGACCCATTCCGCCATCGAGAATTCTAGTTTCTTGAAAAAAATTTTTAATTAACGACACTATTAAACACTAAGATAATCATACCAAAAATAGTAAACCAAATAAACCACTGTCCGTAAAGTTTATAACCTGAGCCCTTATCAATACCTTTCCAAGGCATAAATGTATAAGTGGCTAATGTGACCAGAATAAAAAATAAAAGTAATTCAGTTAAGGTAATCATTATCTTTGATTTAACAACATGACTTCTCTTACTTCAGCACCTCTGTATTTAGATAAAGGTCTAATTAGTTTATTTGAGGCATGTTGCTCCATTATGTGAGCGGACCAACCAGTAATACGAGACATTACAAATATTGGTGTGTAGAAATCTATATCGATACCCATCATATAATAAGTTGGACCACATGGAAAATCTACATTTGGATGGATGTTTTTCCTTTGTAACATTACTTTTTCTAAAATTTCATACATTCTAGTATATTTTTCTTTTTTCAAAAGTTTAGCTACTTTAAACATGTAATGTTTCATTGTAGGAACCCTTGAGTCTCCTGTTCGGTAAACTCTGTGCCCAAATCCCATTACCACTTTTTTTTTATTTAATGCATTTTCTATCCAGGTTTTTGCTTTTTCAGGTTTTCCAATCTCTTTCATCATATGCATCACTGCTTCATTAGCTCCTCCATGCAGAGGACCTTTAAGAGACGCAATCGCTCCAGTTATTGCTCCGTGCAAATCAGATAAACTTGATGTAATTGTTCTCGCCGTAAAAGTTGAAACATTAAAACTATGTTCTGCGTATAATATTAATGAGATATCAAAAGCTCTGACTATCTCTTTATCTGGTACTTTATTGAACATCATTTTAAAGAAATTTTCTGAGAAAGATAATTTTTTACTTGGCGAAATGATCGATTTACCTTTTCTTGTTCTAAAGTATGCCGCAACAGCAGTCGGTGTTTTAGCAAATATTCTCATCGCTTTTCTCATATTTGCCTTTGGAGAATTATCTTTTGTGTCTTTATCCTCTAATGCCATTAAACTTACACAAGTTCTAATCACATCCATAGGATGAGCATTTCTAGGCATTTTTTTAATATCATTTAATATTTGTTTAGAAAGTCTTCTTTCAGATCTCTCTTGCTTTATAAACTTTTTAAGCTGATTTTTGTTTGGAAGTTCTCCGTTAAGAACTAAATAAGCAACTTCTTCAAAATCACATTTGTCACAAAGTTCTTGAACTGTATAACCCCTATAAGTCAAGGCACTCAGTTCGGGAACTACATGTGAAATTGTAGTTTCATCAACGACTATCCCTAACAAACCTTTTTTAATTTCTTCACTCATTATTCATGCCCCTCAGTAGAAAAATCCGTAATTTTTTTATCAGGCGTATTGTATTTCTCATATTCTACTAACTCGTACAACCTTTTTCTAGTCTGCATTTTGTCAATAATATTATTTTGATGACCATCTTTAAATATTGATTTGAGACCTAATTCAACATTTCGCATTGCCAACCGTTGAGTTGTCACAGGATAAATTACTAAATTATAGCCTAAATTTTCCAATTGTGATCTATTTAGTAATTTAGATTTTCCAAATTCTGTCATGTTAGCTAACAAATACCCTTTTGATATTTTTCTCACTTTTTCAAATTCTTTTTCATCTCTCATTGCTTCTGGAAAAATCATATCTGCACCTGCGTCTTCATAAGATTTAATTCTGTCTAGAGTTTTATCAATTCCTTCGACAGTATTAGCATCAGTCCTCACTATTACTAAAAAATTTTTATCTTTTCTTGCGTTAACGGATTTTTTAATTTTTTTCACCATCTCATCTTTAGAAATTAGTTCTTTATTATCTAAATGACCGCATCTTTTCTCAGCAATTTGATCTTCAATATGACAACCAGCTAAACCTTTTTCCTCAAAAGTAATTATTGTTCTTTTACAATCTTTAAACCCAGTGTCAGCATCTACAATGGTAGGTAGGTCTGTTACTCTCGATATTTGGTTAGCTCTATAACTTACTTGATCTAATGTTGTAAGTCCTATGTCCGGTAGACCTAAGTCATTAGACATAACACCTCCCGAGATATAAACACCGTCAAATCCTATTTCAGCTATAAGTTTTGCACACAAAGGGTTGTAAGCACCTGGAAATCTAAGAAGTTTTTTTGATTGTAAATTTTTTACAAATTGTAATCTTTTTTCAGAACTTGTCTTTTTTGTAAAGTGCATCTGAAAAGTTTATATTAAAGAGATTACTAAAAATCAAAGGCTATTATTTAATAAGAATAAACATACCTGTTAATACCAATAAAAGAGCCAAAAGATATTCTATAATTTTTTTTGTTTTAATATCTCCAACGAATTTTCTTAAACCACTTCCAAATAATGCCCAAAGACTTATTGTTGGAAAACAAATTATTGCTGCAGTAATAGTAACAAAAGCTACTCCTATAAAAATGTTCTCCTCAGTAGGAAAAAAACCCGATGCAACAGTAACTGCAATTGACCAAGCTTTTGGATTTATGAATTGAAACAAAGATGCTTCGTAAAATCTTAATGGTCTTCCAGTTTCTTTCTGAATCATTGAAAATGATCCAATCATTTTCCATCCTAAATAAAGCAAATAAAGAAAACAAAGGATTTTCATATAATATTGAATTTGAGGATAGATCAGAAACAA
>CACCBT010000015.1 GCA_902544345.1 uncultured Pelagibacteraceae bacterium | reverse complement strand
GAAATAAGAATTAAAGAGCTAATACTTACTACGGGAACTTTTTTGAATGGTCTAATACATATAGGCGAAACACAGATACCAGCTGGAAGGTATGATGAAAAGCCATCTACTGGTTTGACTGAACAATTGTCAAAATTTAATATGCAGGTTGGAAGATTAAAAACTGGAACTCCTCCTAGATTAGATGGAGATACAATTAATTATGATGATTTAGAAATGCAGCCCGCTGATGATGATCACTATTATTTCTCTTTCTTGACAAACAAGATTGATAATAAACAGATTAAATGCGGGATGACTTACACAAATAATGATGTTCACAAAATCATAAGCGAAAACATTTCAAGAAGCGCTATGTACTCAGGAAATATAAAAGGAGTAGGACCTAGGTATTGTCCGTCAATAGAAGATAAAATTTTTAAGTTTAAAGAAAAAGAAAAACATCAAATATTCCTTGAACCTGAGGGATTAAAGGACAATACTATTTACCCAAATGGTATATCAACATCTCTTCCAGAGGAAATACAGCTAAAAATATTGAGTAAAATCAAGGGTTTAGAGCATGTTAAGATGAAGAGGGCTGGATATGCAATTGAGTACGATTTTGTGGACCCAAGGGAGTTAAAAGCTACATTAGAAACAAAAAAAATTGGGTCTTTATTTCTTGCTGGTCAAATTAATGGAACAACAGGTTACGAGGAAGCTGCAGCTCAAGGACTGATTGCTGGGATTAATGCAGCTTTAAAAATTAAAAATCAAGAGGAGTTTATTTTAGATAGATCAACTTCTTACATTGGAGTTATGATTGATGATCTTATTACCAAGGGAGTTTCAGAACCATATAGAATGTTTACATCAAGAGCTGAATATAGATTAACATTAAGAGCTGATAATGCTGATCAAAGATTAACGCAATTTGGTATTAATTTGGATTTAGTAGGTTCAGAGAGAAAAAAAATATTCAATGAAAAGAAAAAAAATATTACAACCCTTAATACAATTTTGAAAAATAATTATTTATCACCAAATCAAGCCAAGAAATATAATATTAAAATTGCTATGGATGGAGTAAAAAGATCTTGTTTAGAGATAATGGGGCAAAGAAAAGTAAATATGGCTAAAATAAGGCAAGTATTCAAAGATATTCCACAGTTTCCAAGTTCCATAGAAAATCAAGTTGTAACAGATGCTCACTATATGGGTTATTTAGAAAGGCAGGATAAAGATATAGAGTCTTTTAAAAAAGATGAGTCGGTTATCATTCCTGACGGGATAGATTATGAAAAGCTGAGTGGTCTATCTAATGAAATCAAGATCAAACTATTAAAAATTAAGCCAAAAACTTTAGGTCAGGCTATTCGTATCGATGGAGTAACACCTGCAGCAATCATTATTCTGCTTTCACACATCAAAAAACTTAGATATAAAGCTACTGCGTAATGCAGCAGCTTGAAGTTATAAAAATCTTAAAAAAAGACCTCAACTTCAATGATGAGTCAATTGAAAAGTTAAAAAAATTTGTTGAGTTAGTGCTGATTGAAAATAAAAATCATAATTTGATAGCAAAAAGTACCGAACCCACAATTTGGGACAGGCACATTCTTGATTCGGCACAATTAGTTAAATTCATTGATTTTAATGCCCTTTCTTTAGCAGATTTAGGATCCGGAGCAGGATTCCCTGGACTAGTTATAGAAATATTCAATAAAAACAAGGATTTTCACGTGAAATTATACGAAAAATCCTTGGTAAAAAGGAAATTTTTAATTAATGTCATCAAGAAATTAGAATTAAATGCGGAGATTTTTGGTGATGTAAGAGATGAGGTTTTAGATACTGATATTATAGTTTGTAGAGCTTTTAGGAAGCTTGATCGAGTAATACAAGTTTCACGTGAAATCGCCAAAAAACCACATAAATTAATGATTTTGAAGGGCCAAAATGCACAGGAAGAGATAAATAAAACTTTTAAAACAAAAAAATATTCTTATAAATTAGTAAATAGTATTACAAATGCTAAATCAAAAATAATTTTAATGGATATTTATTAAAATGCGAAGACCAACAACACTTGCAGTAATTAACCAAAAGGGTGGAGTAGGCAAAACAACTACGGTAATAAATTTAGCAGCATCACTGTCCATTTTGGGTCAAAATAATTTAGTTATAGATTTAGATCCACAAGGCAATGCAACTACAGGCTTTGGCAAGAACAACAGTGACGAGCAAAAAAATATTTATAACCTTTTAATAAAAAAAATTGATCTTAGAGAGTCTATTCAAAAAACCAAAATAAAAAATTTAGATTTAATTGGTTCTCATGTAAATTTATCTGGACTTGAGGTTGAAACAGCAAATGACTCTAATAGGGCATTCGTATTTAAAGAAATTCTTTCAGCCGAGAAGAACGGGTTACTTGATAATTATGATAATATATTTATCGATTGCCCTCCATCATTAAGTCTTTTAACAATTATGGCATTAGTGGCATCAGATGAGTTGCTGGTACCACTGCAAACAGAATTCTTTGCTTTGGAAGGAATAACTCAACTTGTAAAAACAATAGAAAGAATTAAAGAGAATCTAAATCCT
Organism: uncultured Pelagibacteraceae bacterium; assembly: GCA_902544345.1. Classification (GTDB taxonomy): domain Bacteria; phylum Pseudomonadota; class Alphaproteobacteria; order Pelagibacterales; family Pelagibacteraceae; genus Pelagilacustribacter. The sequence continues at coordinate 16,064 of CACCBT010000015.1, read as the reverse complement.
TCACTAACGATAAGAGGTATTTTATTAACCATGTTTGATAAGAGAAATAAACTGTCTACTCAGGTCGATAAAGAAGCAAGAAATTACTTTAAAGAAAAAGTTTATCAAACAGTTATTCAAAGAAATGTAAGACTATCAGAAGCTCCATCTCATGGTTTGCCTTGTGTTATCTATGATAAAAATTGTGTAGGAAGTAAGTCATATTTCAAGCTTGCTGAGGAGTTTATGAAAAATGGCACTATAGAGAGCGCAGCATGAGTTCTGGAAAAAAAAAGGGTTTAGGCAGAGGACTATCAGCATTATTCGGAGACCAAAAAACTGTTGAAAAACCTAAAGAATTCAAGAAATCTAATTTAATATCTATCAGTGATTTAAGTAGAAATCCATATCAGCCAAGACAGAGTTTCAGTGAAGCAAAACTAGAAGAACTATCTAATTCAATAAAAAAAAATGGTATTATACAGCCAATAGCCGTTAGGCCAAATAAATCAGGAGATGGAAAATATGAAATTGTTGCAGGTGAAAGAAGATGGCTTGCAGCTCAAAGAGCTGGCTTACACGAGATACCAGTAACTATTTTAGATTTAAGTGATGTCGAGTCTTTAGAAGTTGCAATAGTTGAAAATATTCAAAGAGACGATCTGAATCCTATAGAGGAAGCTAGAGGTTATAAAAGGTTAAATAATGAATTCAATTATGATCATGAGAGTATTTCAAAATTAATGTCTAAAAGCAGAAGTCATATCAGTAATACTTTAAGATTGTTATCTTTACCTTCGGACGTAATAGCGATGTTGGAAGAAGGCACTTTAACTTCGGGTCAAGCTAGGCCCTTAATTGGAATTAATAACGCATCATCTATTGCAGAAGAAATTGTTGCAAAGAATTATAGTGCTAGAAAAGTTGAATATTTAACCAGAAATAAAAAAAGCAACAACAAAGAAAAAGCCATTGACTCAAATATTCTCAAAATTCAGGAGCGGATTGAAAAAATATTAGGTCTTAAAGTTAATATAATTAATAAAAAAAATAACTCTGGTAAGATTACTATTCAGTATAAAGACTTAGATCAATTTGAATTAATTTCAGATTTATTAACTAAGCATTAGCCGATGAGCAAATATCTACAAGCAACTTCTTAATTAATATATTTTTTTCGATTAAATTATTACTTTTTATTTTTTTTTCTAAGTTAAAAGTTAAACTTATCATTTTTTGGACTTTGAATTTATCCCATTTTTTGGCTTGATTTGTGAGGTTTGGCTTATCTTTCCAAAATACAGGCGGTTTTAGGCTATTAATTGCGTTTTCAATAGAAGATATATTAAGATTGTTTATCTGTAGAAGTTTCTCTAACCTTTGATTGATAATGTTTAAGTAAAATATATTCTTTTCATTATCCACCACCGTCTGTGCTAATAATTTATTTGTATTTACTTTATTACCTAAAAACGCCTCATCATTAAGTTTGTTAAAATCAGTATTTGCTTTGACGTTGAGAAGCACTTCCAGTTTTTCGGTAAGAATATTTTTGTTTGGAAAACATGATATGATTTTATTTAATTCATTGTTTAGTTTTGATCTGTCCAGGTTTGTATGTTCTACTATTAAGTTAATATTGTATGGAGACAAGCCACTAAAACCATTAAGTTTTAAATTTATCAATTTTTTAATACTTATTTCATTGTCTTCATAACATGCTACGCATGCACACTTTTTCGATTTTTCTGTATAATTTCTCAATTTAGATTTTTTGTCTAAAAGATCTGAGAATAAAAAAATTTTTCTGTCTGAGAGTATATTTTCGAATTCTTGGATGAACTGTAAGATTTTATCGTTTGCATTCTCAATAAAAAAAATTTTATTTTTTTCAAATAATGAGATATTTTTAATTTCATTTTCTAAAAGGGCTTTATCTTTTAAAAGCTCGTCTTGGGAGTACCTTAAAATTTCAGAATTTTTATTGTTTTCTATAATTTTTGCCTTTAGATCGTTTTTTAAACCTAAATTCACCCCATAAAATAAAGCTATTTTTTCATCAAATGAATTAACATTTTGTTCTAAAATATAACTTTTATAAATCATCTAATTTGAGAACTATTGTGTTAAGTATGTTTTCAGTGACGTCATCAGTAAGAACTTCAATTAGTTTTTTTTCATTAGCTAGTGTTTGTGAATATTGACTAGCTACAGAGTAATCTCCATTTTTTAAAATATTAAAAGAAATCTCATTTCCACTTATTAGTTCTTTTACTCTTACAGTGGAAGAAATTGAAATTTGATACTTTGTAATTTCATTATTAATATTTTTTTCTTTTACTTCTTTTGATTTGTTAGTGTCTAGATAAATGTCTACCAATTTCTTTTCATTTTTATCAGAACTAAATATAAGCTTATTTTTAATTTTAAAGTTTATTCTATTATCACCAGTTGCAATAATTTCGTTGATATCAAACTTATAAATTTCACTTTTATTAACTATTTTGAAACCGCAATTATTGATTAACAAAAAAATTATTAAAATTGGAAATAGTATCTTTTTTTTCATTTATTAGACTCAATAATGTAATTTAGTATCCTATTTTTAATAAAGATAGTTTTTATAATTTTAGATTTTTCTAGATATTTCTTAGCTTTTGACGAATTGTGGATTATTTGGTTAATTTCTTTTTCTGATAAATTTGTTTTTATATTAATTATATCTCTCGTCTTTCCATTTATTTGTACAGCTAATTTGACTTTCTGTTCGATGTCTTTTTCGATGTCTGGCCACCTATCAATAGTCTTACAATTAAATAATTCTAAACACTCATGGGCCAAATGCGGAATGAAAGGTATTAGTAATTTTAAAATCTTAATAATGTTATTTTTAAGAATAGTTTGGCTCAAGTCACTTTGCACGGATGCTTTAAATATATTATAAACTTCATAAAAATGTGCAATTGAGACATTGAACCTAAATTCTTTAATTGAATTATCGATTTTATTTACGAAACTATTTATTTCTAAATTAAATTTATTATCTACCTCTCTATTATTTTGTTTGTCTGTTTTATTTAATATAAGATGAGTTAAATTATAAATTTTTTGTAAAAATTTATTTGCAGAATTAACTCCCGTATCTGACCACTGAACATCTTTTTCTGGTGGACTGTCTGATAGAATAAACCACCTTACAGCGTCCGCACCGTATTGATCAATCATAGCTTCAGGATCAACAGTATTTTTTTTTGATTTAGACATCGACTCAGACGGACCTACTAAAACTCTGGATTTGTCGGCTTTTTTTAAAACATTTTTACCAATCTTTTCAATTTCATCAGGATACAAAAAATTTCCATTCGTATCTTTATATGTCTCATGACAAACCATTCCTTGTGTAAATAAATTTTGAAAAGGTTCTGAAATAACTATTTTTTTATTAAATTTACAGATCCCCTTTGTAAAAAAACGAGAATATAAAAGGTGCAATATTGCATGTTCTATTCCACCAATATATTGATCAACAGGCATCCAATATTTTATTTGTTCCTCATCAAACGGAGAGGAATTATGTTTAGGCGAACAAAAACGCATGAAATACCATGATGAGTCTACAAATGTGTCTAAGGTATCAGTTTCTCTTATTGCTTTTTTACCAGTAGATTTTTGTGTTGTATTTTTCCACTTAGGGTGATTTTCCAGAGGATTTCCACTTGCATTTAAATCAACATCTTCTGGTAATTCTACTGGCAATTCACTTTTATCGACAGGAACAACAGACCCATCTTCCAGATAGATCATTGGTATAGGACATCCCCAATAACGCTGTCTAGAAACACCCCAATCTTTGAGCCTGTATTGAGTTTTCCTTTTCCCAATGGATTTTTTTTCTATTTCTTCAATTATTTTTTCTTTTGCTTTTTGAACTTCTAAACCGTCCAAGAAACTTGAATTAATCATTTTTCCATCACCAGTATAGGCTTCATTGAGATCGACATTTTTTGTTTCATCTTTGACTACTCTTATTATTTCGAGATTGTATTTTTTAGCGAATTCAAAATCTCTTTGGTCATGGCCTGGGCAGCCAAATATGGCTCCACTTCCGTAATCCATTAATACGAAGTTAGCAAAATAAACTGGTAATTTTTTTCCACTAATAAAGGGATGATGAACAAAAAAACCAGTTTTGAGTCCTACTTTTTCAGCGCTGGATAAAGCTTCCTCTGTAGTTCCTGATTTATTACATTCTTTTTTGAAATTAATAAAATTTTTGTCATTTTTAAATTCTTTACTAAGCTCATGGTCAGCAGATAAAGCAATAAAAGTAGCACCAAATATTGTGTCCGGTCTAGTTGTAAAGATTCTTAATTTTTTTTCATTACTCATTACAAAATCTATTTCGCAGCCGATAGATTTACCAATCCAGTTCTTTTGCATAAGTTTTACTTTGTCTGGCCAACCTTTAAGAGTATCTAAGTCTTTTAAAAGTTCGTTAGAAAATTTTGTGATATTAAAAAACCATTGCGATAATTTTTTTCTCTCGACAATCGCATTCGATCGCCAACCTCTACCATTAATTACTTGTTCGTTTGCAAGAACAGTCTTTTCTTTTGGATCCCAATTGACGTATGTTTCTTTTCTTGAGACTAATCCTTGATTATAAAAATCAATAAATAGTTCTTGTTGATGTTTATAGTAATTTTTGTCACAAGTTGATATTTCTCGATCCCAATCTATTGAGAGCCCTAAAAGCTTAAGTTGAGATCGCATGGTATTTATATTTTCATTTGTCCACTTTCTAGGGTGAAGTTTATTTAATTTTGAAGCGTTTTCAGCCGGCAAACCAAACGCATCCCACCCCATAGGGTGCAAAACATTATATCCATTTAAAAACTTATATCGAGCGATTACGTCACCGATGGTATAATTTCTTACATGACCCATGTGAATTTTTCCTGATGGGTAAGGAAACATTTCTAAACAATAATATTTTTTTTCTGATTTAAAATTGGCAACTGATAACAAAGATTTATTATTTCGCCACTTTTTTTCTATATCTTTAAAGCTATATCGTTCCATTTAACCTCTAAATTATTTCTTTTTAGAAGTTTTTGAGTTCTGTTCAATTAGAACTGCTTTTGCTAAAATTGATTTTTGTAATTCAAATTTAATTTTAGAGTCGATTTCTCTTATAGTACAATTCTCATTTGTTTTGCATTTTTTATTATGAACTATTATTTTAATACTATTTGATTGAACTTCATTAGATAAGAATCGCACTGTTATTTTAATAGAGTCGTTTCCACTAGTGGAATCACTATACCAATCTGTAATTATTATTCCTCCAGAATAATCTACAGTTGCTAAGGGCATAAAATCTATTGTTTCAAGAGAAGCTCTCCACAGTGGATTAGATGTACTGAATTCATAAGTAGTCGATTTTCTTCCCCTCGCCACATCTTTTAAACTAATGCCTCTGCCTTGCTCTATGTTTTGCCTTGCTCTTTCTTGAGCATTTACAGGTCTATCTTTACTTATTTTTTTTGGTTTCAAAGCATTTGGAACTGAACAGTTAGCAAGAAAAACGCAAACAAGTGATAGAAGACCTAAAAATTTAATACCACTTGTGATTGTCTTTATTGATTTAAAATTATTGAATATCATATTTTAATAACATTACTTATATAGCTCAAAAAGCCAATATTATATAGACTTTTTAAGCGTTGCAAAAAGATCACACATACAAAAAAAAAGCCTGATTTATGAACCAAAAAAGCAATTTCAAAGCACTCTCATATATAAAACATTAGTTAATAATTAAATTATTAATAATTTATTAAAACAAAGGAAATAATATGAAAATAACAAAAATATTAGTTGCTTTATCTTTCCTATTTGCAGTTTCAACAGCTAAAGCTGGTGAATTAGCTGTAACAGGTAGTATTCAAGCAACTTACATGTCTGAAGTAGACAGAACTACTGGTAACCCACTTGGTATGGACAGAGAATTAACATTCTCAGCTTCTACAGAGTTAGAAAATGGTATGTCAGTTTCTGTTATGCAAGACACAAATGATACTCTTGGATTTGGTAACTCATTAATTACTTTCGGTAACGTTGGTGGTTTAGTAGATGTTTATGTTGGATCTGATGGAAGTCCATTAGATGCAATCGATGACATCACACCTACAGCTTTTGAAGAAGCTAATGGTTCTGGTTCAGGTTCATACAATGATATCGGTGACGCAGCAAGCGACACAGGTATTGGTTTCAAATTCTCAGTACCGTTTTTAGGTGCAGTAAACTACAAATATGTACCAAAAATGGACGGTCAAAAGAATGAGGAGAAACAAACTTCAGCAGATACAAATGCAGCTGTAGGTAGTATGTATGAAGTATCAATCAAAACAGGTTTAGGTGATTTACCAGTAATAGGTTCGTACCTTGATGGTGCAACTTTAACAACTGGTTTTGCAGAGCACGACCACTCTACAATAGCTAATACTGATGATGCGTTTGACGTAACAGCAGCATTAACATATGCAACTGGTCCATTTAGCTTTGGTGTACAAAAGAAAGTACACAACGAAGGTGAAAGTGGAGCTACTGCAACAACTGACGCTGTGTTCTACAAGGATACAATTATTGGTGTTGCATACGCAATCAATGATGATCTTTCGATATCATACAACACATATGAGTCTCAAAGACACAATAGTGATTCAGCTAACTTAAGACAAGAGTCTACTGCGATTTCTCTTGGTTATGCTATCGGTGGAATGACAATTGGTTTCCAAGATGCATCTACTGATAACAAATCTTGGGCTTCTGGTTCAGATGACACACGAACTGTCTCTGTAAAAGTAGCATTCTAATAAGTTAGAAACTTGATTTAAAAAAGCCGGTTAGAAATAGCCGGCTTTTTTTTTACCTCAGACATAATTGCTATTCCTTCAGACTTTATCAATTTAGCTTTATTTAAATTAATTAATTTGATACCGCCTAAAGGTATTAAATTTTTTTGATTTCCCATTAGATTAAATTTTACAATTCCATAAAAATTTTCCAAAGGTGCGTAATCAACACGAAATAATTTTGATAATATTATATAAGAACAGCCTTGTTTCCTTTTTTCATTGATTTCTTGAAAATTATGTGCAGATCCTATTATCTTTTTATTAAGTTTTCTGAGATTTAATTGCTCAAAACCTTTATAGAAAGCTGATATATACACACCATCAGATTTCAGCAAAACAGCAAGGTTTGTATTATTTGCTACATAAAATTCAATGCCTTTTATTTTGCACTTTTTTCTAAATTTGATGAGACTATCAATGGTATCACTTGATTCTGGGTTTCTTAAAATGATAACAAATTTATTACTTTTTTTTATGTTATTTAAATTAATATCTTTTATATTTTGAATGATTAAAAAATACTTTTTTTTAAATGCAAACATATGACTAACATATTAGAAAGTTTTAAAAAAATACAACTCAATATTAATAAGATTAATTCAGATAAGACGGTAAATATTATCGCTGTAAGCAAAACGTTTCCTATAGAACACATCCAACCATTAATTGATTATGGACATTCACATTTTGGTGAAAATAAAGTCCAAGAAGCAGTTTCCAAATGGACAAGTTTAAAAAAAGTTAATGAAAATATTAAATTACACATGGTAGGTAGATTACAGAGCAACAAAGCAAAAGATGCAATTAAACTTTTTGATTACATTCACTCTTTAGACAGTCAAAAACTTGCAGATGTTTTATCTAAGCATCAATTAAGCTTAGATAAACAACTTAAATATTTTATACAAGTGAATATAGGTAATGAAATACAAAAATCTGGTGTCCCGGTTAATGAAATTGACTCCTTCTATAACTATTGTGTAAAAAGTGCAAAACTTGATGTTATTGGTTTAATGATTATTCCACCTAATAACAAAAATACAAAACTATATTTTAAATCCATAAATGAACTTAATCAATCATTAGCCTTAAAGGAATTAAGCATGGGTATGTCAGCAGATTATTTAGACGCAATTCAATATGGAGCAACTTTTGTAAGAATAGGTAGTTCTATCTTTGGTTCGAGATCTCAACAATAGATTTCTTGTTTAGTTTTTGGATTATTCTTAAAAGTGAAATTTTACTTATCGCAATACATCCTAAAGTTTTCTTGTAATTTTTTTTTGCAACATGAATAAAAATTGCACTTCCTTTATTTTTTTTAATTGGATGCATGTTAAAATTTAAAACAAGAATAATGTCATACGAGTTATCATTTTTATAAAGTTTTTCATGGTTATACTTTACAGGTAGTCGAATTAATTTATTATAATTCTTTGAACTTGAATCATCGCACCACCCCATATTTTTCTTTATTATGATTTTTTTTAATTTAGTTTTAATTTTTTTAATTCTGTCTCTTCTGTATAAAAGAAACTTGATATTATACCGTCCTATTGGAGTAATTTTATCACCTTCCATCTTTTTTGTACCAATTCCCCTTTTACCTAAGGCACATTTTACTCTATATTTATCACAAGTAAGGTAATTTTTATTTATTTTAATATGCATCGTTTAAACGTTCTAGTTTATGCCTCAAATTCATTTGTTTCTACATTAAATGAACTAAGGCCCTTTTTAAAGTTTAATCATTTTACAACGGTTCCAAACACTGGATATGATATTATATTGTTTCATGATGAAGTTCTTAAAGATAAGAAAATCAAAAATCTCATTGACAAAAGCGATCTACTAAAAGTATGTGTATCTAATAACAAAAAACAAATCTCTAAATGTGATGCTATTGTTCAGCTTCCTACAACTTTAAAAGAAATTAACAATACCTTAGAGAATATTTTTGCAAAAAAAAAATTTGTAAAAAATTCTTCAATAAAAGTTAAAAACTATTTATTGGATAAAAATGAAAAAAAATTAATTAAAAACAGCAATTCAATTATTTTGACTGAAAAAGAGGTTCAACTAATTGAGCTGTTATTAAATAATGCAAAACCATTATCCAAAGATGACATCTTATCTTCTGTTTGGAATTATTCAGCTGATGCAGATACCCATACAGTAGAAACTCACATTTATAGACTAAGAAAAAAAATTAATCAAAAATTTATGGATGAAGAATTTATACTAAACAGCAAAGATGGTTATCATCTATGAAAAAACGAAATAAATTTGCATTAGATTTATTTACTAAAAAATACCGAAAAAGAGTAGTTAAACCCAAAAAAGGAAAAGGAAGTTTCAAAAGAAAAAAAACTAATCTAGGATCTCTCTAAATCTTTATATATTTGTCCGGTTAAGCCTAGCTCCTATTATTTGAATTACTTTAGATGACATTTCTGTGCCAGTTTCCAAACTTTCTCTAGTGGATTTATTGTTTATTAACCCATGTAAAAAACCACCTGCAAATAAATCTCCTGCACCCGTTAAATCCTTTATTTGAAGATTCTTTTTCGCGGAACACTCCACAACTTCAGTTTTATTTATTGCAATCGCACCCTTATCACCCCGAGTAATAACTACTAACTTATTTATTTTTTTGGCAAAATTTATTACATCATCGAATTTCTTTACATCAATAAGTGACATAATTTCTTGCTCATTTGCAAAAGTAATATCTAATTTATTTTTAACTAATTCTAAAAAATGTGGTTTGTGTCTTTCCACACAAAATAAATCTGATAATGACATTGCGACTTTATTTGAACTATTAATTGCTTTTTCAAATGCTTTCTTTGGCTCGCCTTCGTCCCAAAGATATCCCTCTAAAAATGAAATTTCACTATCTTTGACTGCATTTTTATCAATATCTTTTTCGTTAATTTTTCCTGCAGTACCAAGGAAAGTCACCATGGTCCTCTCAGAGTCAGGTGTAATTAATATCAAGCAAGTTCCAGTTGACATTGTTTCTTTTTTCTTTGAATAGAAGTATTGCACATTTTCTTTTTTCAAGCCCTCTTCATATTTATTGCCTAAATCATCATCACTTACTTTGCCTATGAAACCCACTTTATTTCCAAGTTGTGAGAGACCTACTATTGAGTTTGCAACCGATCCGCCTGAGACAGTTTCCTCTATTTTAAGAGTAGATAAAAGATTTTTAAATTCAACCTCATCCACTAACTTCATTGTACTTTTTGTTAAGTTATTCTGAGATATAAATTTTTCATCAACTTTACAAATCACATCAACAATAGCATTGCCAATTCCTAGGATTTTCATTTAAGCTTTTTTTGTTTTAATAGGTTTTGACCTATTGGGATAACAGCTTTTACAAATTTTACAAGTTATTCCATAACAGTCTCGGGCCTTACAATATTCTCTTCCGTACCAAATTATTTGCAAATGCAGCTTGTTCCAGTATTTCTTAGGAAAAATTTTCTTTAAATCCTCTTCCGTTTGAACAACGTCTTTTCCATTTGTTAAACCCCATCTTTGAGCTAATCTATGAATATGTGTATCGACAGGAAAAGCAGGAAAACCAAAACCTTGAGACATGACTACGCTTGCAGTTTTGTGACCGACCCCAGGGAGCTGTTCTAACTCTTCGTAAGTTTTTGGAACTTTACCTTTATATTTTTCAACTAATGTTTTTGATAAGTAGAAGATACTTTTAGCTTTAACTCTAAATATTCCAATTCTTTTTATTAATCGCTCAATTTTCTTTCTGCCTAGTTTAACAAAATGGTGTGGTTTATTATATTTTGGAAAGATATCTTTAGTAACATTATTGACATTTACATCAGTACACTGAGCTGAAAGAAGAACTGAAACTAAAAGAGTAAAAGTATTTTTATAGTTTAAAGGTATAGGTACTTTAGGATATGTTTTATTTAATATCCTTAAAATAATTTTAGATTTTTTTTTATTGTTCACTTAAAGTTAAGAAGGTCTCTCATAGAGTATAGACCTACTTTTTTAGACATTAACCAAGCAGCCGCAGTTAAGGCACCTTCTGAATATAAAGCTCTGTCAAAAGATTCATGATTAAGTTTTATAATTTCCTTTCCACTAAAAAATCTGACTTCATGTTCTCCAATCACCTCTCCTTTACGAATAGAATTAAAATTTATTTTTTTCGAAAAAGGAAAGGATTTTTTATTCAAAAACTTTTTTCCTATTAAATTGTAAAAATTTTTATTCTTTCCATTTGCTATTCCTTTACCAAGCATTAAAGCTGTTCCTGAAGGGTAATCAATTTTATGTTTATGATGTACTTCATATACTTTACTCAAAAAATTATTACCTAGAGATCTTGAAGCGATCTCTGTTAAATACATAAGCACGTTTACCCCAAGGCTCATATTACCAGCTTTAAGTATTGGAATTTTCCTCGAGAAATTTTTAATTAAGATCTCCTCTTTTTTTGTAAAACCTGTAGTTCCAATTACAACTCTTTTCTTTTGTTTTGCAGCTATTTTTAAGATTTCTAATGTACAGTTTGGAACTGTAAAATCTATTATAACATTTGTTTTTTTAAATGCTTCAAGAGAGTTAATTTCAGGTTTTATTCCAGAAATTTTTTTATTTATTTTTCTATTTTCAGTAAGGGTTACAAGTTTAAAAGTTTTATCTTTATTTGCCGATTTAATGAGTTGCTGGCCCATTCTACCCATGCAACCCGTAATAGCTAGATTTATTTTTTTCATTATCTAATTAAATAAATTATTACAATAATCACTAGCACAATTATAGTCCATATCGACAAATTACTTAAAAATTGTTTCATTCTACTGTTGGTGGATAAAAAACCAGGTAAGATTAAAATAAGAACTGCAATAAGAAATATTGCAGACATTACCTGATCAGTTTCCATTTAAATTATGTTTTTTTCCAGAATTTTTTAGCTTTTTCAAAAAAGCTTTTAATAACTGGATCTGGCTTGTTAGATTCAATCTCGTTAAATTCTTCTAGTATTTCTCTCTGTCTTTTTGAAAGCGAACTTGGAACTTGTGTGACAACTCTTATATAAAGATCACCGAATACATTTCTTCTTAAGACAGGCATTCCCTTGCCTTTTAACCTAAATTGTTTTCCGTATTGTGTTCCTGCAGGTATTTTTATTTTTGACTTTCCTCCATCAATCGAAGGTACTTCAACTGATATTCCTAAAGCCGCATCAGAAAAAGAAATTGGAATCTCATAATATAAATTTTCATCCGATCTTTTAAATATATTATGATTATCTACTGAAACAAAAAGGTATAAATCTCCACTAGAACCACCTTTAGAACCAGCCTCACCTTTACCAGAAAGCCTTATTCTTGTTCCATCATCAACTCCTTTTGGAATTTTAACTGTTACATTTTCGTTTGATTGAACTTTCCCGTTTCCACTGCAATTACTACATGGTGTTCCTATCATTTCACCGTACCCACTACACTGAGGACAAGTTTGTTGAACAGTAAAAAAACCTTGGTTAGTTCTTACTTTACCTCTTCCAGAACAGTAATCACATCTTATGGGCTTTGAACCTTTCGCTGCTCCACTACCAGAACAGGACTTACAAGATTTATATGTTGTGTATCTAACATTTTTTTCAGTTCCATCGTATGCTTCTTCTAAACTTATACTGACATCGTACCTTAAATCATTTCCTCTATTGCTTGATCTTCTGGACGAGCCTCCTCCTCCAAAATCACTGAAAAAGTCCTCAAAAATATCTGAAAAAGAAGAACTATCGAATCCACCGAAACCTTGAAATCCACTACCTCCACCAGCACTCTCAAAAGCTGCGTGACCAAATTGATCGTAATTAGCTTTTCTCTTATCATCAGAGAGTATGTGATAGGCTTCACTCGCTTCTTTAAATTTCTCTTCTGAAGCTTTGTCGCCTTTAGTTTTGTCTGGGTGATATTTGAGTGCTAGTTTTCTATAAGCTTTTTTAATGTCGTCCTTAGATGCACCTTTTGGAATACCTAAGACATCATAACAATCTCTTTTAGCCACAGGACGTCTCCTTATTAATTATCTTAGGCGCTTTTCTCTTTGTCGTCTTTTACGTCTTCAAAATCAGCATCAACTACATTATCTTTTTCACTAGGCTTAGCTTCTTTTGGACCACCATCAGATTTGTCATCTTTATTTGGTTTTTGTTGGCTTTTATATACAGCTTCACCTAATTTCATAGAAACTTGAATTAAGCTTTGAGTTTTTTTCTTTATATCTTCAATGTCAGTTCCTTCTAAAGACTTTTTAAGTTCAGCAATACCGTCCTCAATAGATTTTTTTTCTTCAGCTGAAACTTTATCCCCGTGCTCTTTTAAACTTTTTTCTGTTGAAAATACTAAACTATCAGCTTGATTTCTTGCATCAACTGACTCTCTTTTCTTTTTGTCAGCCTCTTTATTGGCTTCAGCATCTTTTACCATTTTCTGTATCTCTTCATCAGACAAACCACCAGAGGCTTGAATTTGAATCTTTTGCTCTTTTCCAGTCCCTTTATCTTTTGCAGATACACTAACTATACCATTAGCATCAATATCAAATGTAACTTCAATTTGTGGAGTTCCCCTTGGAGCTGGAGCTATTCCGACTAATTCAAAATTTCCTAAGATTTTATTATCTGCTGCCATTTCCCTTTCTCCTTGAAGCACTCTAATAGATACTGCAGGCTGATTATCTTCAGCTGTAGAAAATACCTGACTTTTTTTAGTTGGTATCGTAGTATTTTTTTCAATTAATTTTGTTGATACACCTCCAAGTGTTTCAATTCCTAATGAAAGGGGTGTTACATCCAAAAGCAATACATCCTTCACATCACCTTGTAATACACCTCCTTGGATAGCTGCCCCCATTGCAACTACCTCATCAGGGTTAACACTTTTATTCGGTTCTTTACCAAAAAAATTTTTTACTGTTTCAATGATTTTAGGCATTCTTGTCATTCCACCCACTAGTACAACTTCGTTGATCTCAGCTGCGGAAAAACCAGAATCTTTTAAAGCAGTTTTGCAAGGTTCTAACGTTCTATCTACTAAACTTTGAACCAAAGCTTCAAGTTTTGCTCTTGTGAATTTTAAATTTAAGTGTTTTGGCCCTGTTTTATCTGCAGTAATAAAAGGTAGATTTATTTCAGTTTGTACTGCGGAAGAAAGTTCGATCTTTGCTTTCTCTGCCGCTTCTTTTAGTCTTTGCAGGGCAAGTTTATCCGTTTTCAAGTCGATACCATTGTCTTTTTTAAATTCAGTGGCAAGATATTCTACTATAGAGTCATCAAAATCCTCTCCTCCTAAAAACGTATCACCATTAGTAGACTTAACTTCGAAAACACCATCCCCTATTTCTAAAATTGAAATATCAAAGGTACCGCCACCTAAATCATAAACAGCGATTTTTTTACCACCCTTTTTGTCAAGGCCGTAGGCAAGTGAAGCAGCAGTTGGTTCGTTTATAATTCTTAAAACTTCTAGACCTGCAATTTTTCCAGCATCTTTAGTTGCTTGTCTCTGAGAGTCATTAAAATAAGCCGGCACAGTTATTACCGCTTTAGTTACAGCTTGACCTAAATATTTTTCAGCTGTTTCTTTCATTTTTTGCAAAACAAATGCAGAAATTTGTGCTGGTGAATACTTTTTTCCTCTTCCTTCCACCCAAGCATCGCCATTTTCAGATTTAATAATTTTATATGGAACTTTTGAAATATCTTTTTGCACAGATGGTCCATCAAATTTTCTACCAATAAGTCTTTTTACTGCAAAAATTGTGTCACCAGCATTTGTTACAGCTTGCCTTTTTGCAGGCTGACCTACTAATTTTTCTTCTTTATCCAAAAATGCTACTACTGAAGGAGTTGTTCTTGCACCCTCCGCGTTTTCCAAAACTTTGGCTTGCGTACCATCCATTATTGCTACGCAAGAGTTTGTAGTTCCTAAGTCAATACCAATCACTTTACTCATAATTATTTTTCCTTATATTCAATCTATATGGGTGTTTTTTTTCTCACTACAAGGTTATTTCAGCCCTTTTTTGCCTCTTTTTCCTCATTTTTTGAATTTTTTTTCTTTGCCACACCTACTAACACTGGTCTTAACAATCTTTCACCAAGCATATAACCCGATTGAATTTCTTGTACAACTGATCCAACCTCACTTTTTTCATCCTCAATTTCAGTCATTGCTTGATGAATGTTCGGGTCAAATTTTTTACCTTTTGCTTCAATTTTCTTAATGTTATTTTTTTCAAAGATTGAGACCAAATCTTTCTCAATAATATCAATATTTTCTAAAAATTTATCTAAATCTTTGTTCTCTTTTAACTGAGGATCATTTTTGATCGCATCTTTCGCTCGTTGTAAATTATCTAATATTGACAAACTTTCTTTTGCAAAATTAAAAGAACCAAATTCAAATGCATCTTTGATTTCTTTTTCAAATCTTCTCCTTTGATTTTCAATTTCTGCTAGTGATCTTAATAATTTATCCTCTGTCTCTTTCAGCTTCTCTTCAAAATTTATTTCTTTTTTTTCTTCTACTGAAGATGCTTCAGATTTTTTATCAATTTTTTCATTTTTTTTCTTATCATCTGACATCATGATGCTATATAGTAAATTTTTAAAAAATTACTAGAGTAAATGAAAAAAATTTTGATTGGCACCCATAATCGAGGAAAATTCAGGGAAATTGCTTATTTAATTTCAAAAAAGTTTAAAAAAATATCGCCTATTTCATTGAAAATCAAAAGTCCAAAAGAAACGGGCAAAACTTTTGAGTCTAATTCAAAATTAAAGGCAAATTTTTTTTCAAAATTTGTAGATTTTCCCGTGATCTCCGACGATTCAGGTTTATGTATCAAGTCATTAAAAAATACTCCTGGAGTTTACTCTGCAAGATTAGCAAAACAGAAAGGTGGTTTTCACAATGCCATGAAATATATTTTGAAAAAACTTAAACTAAAAAAAAATAGGTCAGCTTTTTTTGTTTGTAATTTAACCTACAGATCCCAGTATGGTAAACTTATAAACGTACAAGGAAAAATTTATGGGAAAATATCAGATAAAATACTAGGAAAAAATGGTTTCGGATATGATCCAATTTTTATACCAAATTCTTA
>CACCBT010000014.1 GCA_902544345.1 uncultured Pelagibacteraceae bacterium | reverse complement strand
ACATAAATACTTAAAAAAAGTTGATGATTGGGAAGTTAAAAAAGGTGAAGAGGAAAACTTCTATTTGATTAAAGAATTTAAATTTAAAAACTTCGAAGAGAGTCAAAAATTTGTTAATAAAGTAGGTGAAATCGCAGAGACAGAAAACCATCATCCTGATATCAATTTCGGTTGGGGCTATTGCAAGATAAAAATCTTTACACATGCAATTAAAGGTCTTGCTGAAAGTGATTTTATTCTAGCTGCTAAAATAGATAAGATTAATTAATGATTGAAATGTCTTACACCTGTAAATAGCATTTTAATTTTTGCTTTATTGGCAACATTAATTACTTCCTGATCTCTTATTGATCCACCGGGCTGAATTATTATTTTTATCCCAGCTTTTATTAGTGCTTCTATACCGTCTGCAAAAGGGAAAAAAGCATCTGAAGCAGCAACTGAATTTTTAATTTTTCCTAATTGAAATTGCCTTGCCTTTTGTATCGCTAGTTTACAGCTATCGAGTCTACTAGGTTGACCTGCACCAATTCCAATAGTTGAATGATTATTACATAAAACGATTGCGTTAGATTTAACATATTTACTTACATTAAAAGCGAATCTTACTTCTGCGAGTTCTTTCTTACTAGGTTTTAGTTTCGTGACACATTTAATTTTTTTTCTATCAAAGACTATTTTGTTTTTATTTTGCACCAAAAAGGATCCATCAAAAATTTTAAATGAAGAAACATTTTTAGGCTTGAATTTCGATATATCTATTATTCTCAAATTTTTTTTCTTTTTTAATATTTTCAAAGACTCTTTGTCGAAACCTTTACCAAGTATAACTTCAAGAAAATTCTTATTTATTTCTAGCGCAATATTTTTAGTAATTTTATAATTACACGCTATTACTCCACCAAAAGCACTAATCGGATCACATGCATATGCATTTTTAAATGAGTCTAAAGGATTTTTATGTTCAGAAACCCCGCAAGGATTTGCATGTTTTATAATTACTGTACTAGCTTTTCCTTTAATAGACTCAAGAACATCTAATGAGGCAAACATATCGTTAAAATTATTATAACTCAATTCTTTACCGTGAATTTGGGTAAATCCAAGTTTTTTATCTTCATAATCGTTTATATAAATAGAGCTTTCTTGATGTGGATTTTCACCATATCTTAACTTTTTTAGTCTTCGTCCGAAAATAGTTTTTCTTTCTGGAAATTGAATATTTAATTTACTGTTAAACCAATTAGCAATCATAGCATCATAGTATGCAGTTAAACCAAATGCTTTGGAGGACATGATCTCTCTAAATTTTAATGAAGTCGCTCCATTGTTTTTTTCTAACTCTTTTATCAGCGAGGTATAATCATTTTTGTTGGTAATTATTGTTACATTCTTAAAATTTTTTGCTGCAGCACGAACCATTGTTGGCCCACCAATATCTATATTTTCAATAATTTTATTGGGATTTTTAGTCTCGGTAACTACTTTTTGAAACGGATAAAAATTAACCACAATCAAATCTATAGGAGAGAACTTTTGCTCAGACATTTCAGTCTTGTGAGCTTTGTTCTTTCTGTCATGTAAAATCCCTGCATGAATCTTTGGATGAAGAGTTTTGACTCTCCCATCCAGCATTTCTTTAAATCCAGTGTAATTAGATAACTCAATACATTTGTACCCAAGTTTTTTTATAGATTTATAAGTTCCTCCAGAACTAATAATTTTGATATTGTGTTTTTTTAGACATTTTAATAAGGAGGGAATATTTTCTTTATCAAACACAGAAACTAAGGCGCTTTTAATTTTTAAATTCATTACTAAATTTTTTTCTTAATTTCCCAATTAAAAAACTTATCTTTATTAACTAGATTACCAGAAATAGTTATACAAGTATTATCTAATATTTTTTTTCCTCCTAAATAAATACTCTTCTCCAATTCAAGATTTTCGTCTTTAATTGTAAAAATAAGTGACTTATTTTTTGATATTTGTATCAAAGCGCTATTTCCACTAATTGTTTTTACAGCAGAGAGTTCAGGATTTAAATGAAATCTTAGTACATACCTTATTGGAATTCCATCTTTCTTTTTAAAGATATGATCAACACCGTTTAACTTATTATTATTTTGATCAAGATAAACTTCTCTTTTATGAATACAATTGAAATTTTTTTCATATCCATTGTGAGATGCAGAACAACCAATTAAATTTTTGTCAATTTTAAATTCTAAGTCACTTGTTTTAAAAGTATTTTTAATTGAATTCCCAAAAACTCTGTTGATTAGCTTATTCCTCTCAAATTTTGTTATACTAGTATCATTTATAGTTAATGTAGATTGACTAGCAGTTAATCGACTAATAAGTTCTGCTTTCGGTGAGATATTATTTCCAAATCCACAATTAGTAATTATTTTTATTCCATCCAAAAAATACTCAAAAGAAAGAGGCCCTGATTGATAATTTTTTGAGAAATTTTTGTCAGGAGGTCCACCAATGTCAAAGTACAGAACTTGTTGTTTAGATTTTGCATGAAATATACCTCCGATTATTTCCTTTTTATTTTTTTTGTTTACTTTAAAATTCTCAAGATATTTTTCGTAATGATTAAGCATTTTTTCAGAGGCTCCATTGAAAAGTGGCGTCTGATTATTTGGAGTTTTAAAAAATTTTATACATATTAAATTTTTTTGAATAATTGCATCAAGAAATTCAGGCATATATTGTTGAGCATCTTTGATGTTTTCATGACACAATAAAAGATATTTATTAAAAAATATAAGATCATTAGGGCTTCTTGTTAATGGGAAACCATCATCGTCAAAATATGAATTAACAAATTTTTCTAAACCCTTAATACCAAAATTATAATTTTCTTCATATTCTTTAAAAATTATTCCTGATAATATTAGCGCAGATAATGCCTCGATTTTTTTGATAGGATTCTTCTCAAATCCTATATTTTTTTTTAAATGGTTACACTGCAAAATTATATTTTGAAAAAAATTTTTTTTAAATTCAAATGTTCCATTGTTAATGATTATATCAATATTAAGTATCCAACTAATCATTCTATTACTTAAAGTAGAGTTTTCCCAAATTTTTCGTTTAAATTTTGAATATTTTAACATCCATAGATAAATAATTTTTTGTATACTTTTGCCATCTGCTTTTCTATCAATTAAACTCAACCATAAAAAATTATGATGATCGTAAATATTCTTATTTTTGCTTTCTATCCAAAAGTCATTGACATTTATTTCGTTAATTCTAAATGAATTTTTTTTATAGGGGGAAATAAGAGATAATAAAAATGGATTTGGATTAAAATAAACTTGAGTAGGGATTTTTGATTTTAGAGACTTATGATAATGATTAGATAGGAAGTATATTTTTTTAAAAAATTTGATAAAAGTTATTTGAATTGCAACTAAATAAAAATAGGCACCTTTTAAGCCAAACATCTATTAATTTTTTCTAAGAATTTCTATATTTTTTTTAAGATCGCCTTCGTTCTCTTTAAAAATAGTTGATCCTGAAACAAGTATATTTGCTCCAGCTTGTTTTGCTAAAGAGCAATTTTCAAAATTTATCCCTCCATCTATTTCAATGTCTACATTAAACCCTTTCAACTTAATTATATCTTTAAGTTGTTTAGTTTTTTCCAATACTTCCGGCATAAACTTTTGCCCTCCAAATCCAGGTTCAACACTCATTATTAGAACTAGATCAATTTCACCAAGATGATCTTTTATTAAATCAATACTTGATTTTGGTTTAAGAGAAATCCCAACTTTTTTGTTTTCTTTTTTTATTAGCTTTATAGTTTTAGAAGTGTCTTTAGTAGCCTCAGGGTGAAAAGTAATGATATCCGCTCCTGCATTAGCGTAGTCTTTAATAAAATTATCTACTGGAGAAATCATTAAATGAACGTCGAATACTTTTTTTGTAAGAGGTCTCAGTTTTTTAATTACCTCTGGGCCAATAGTAAGATTTGGCACAAAATGTCCATCCATTACATCTATGTGTATATAATCAGCACCTGCCTTTTCCAAAGAAATAACTTCTGCACCCAATTTACTAAAATCAGCTGATAAAATAGATGGTGAGATTTTGATAAGACTACTCATTCTACATTTATATTTTAATCTTACATTTTGTCAAAAAAATAAGATCAATTGAACAGTTGATATAATTGTCTTGAAAAATCGCTCTCTAATGGAAATGCTAGCATTCCCCAAACATCATAACCAAGAATATAAGGCATGGCGTAGAATCTGAATAAATAAAAAAACCATGCTACGTATAAGGCTATGAAAGGTCCAAATAAGAAACTTGGAGTAATGAATTTAAATAGATTAATTATAGGGTTCGTAGTTTTTACAAATATTCTCATGAAAAAAAAAGTAGAGTCCTCTTTTTGAAAAATATTCATGAATGCGCGACCAATTAAAGTCCACATTATTGTCCCAAGCGTATAATCTAAAACTATTGCCCAAGTTGGTATCATATTCCTAAATTACCATGATTCAGGTAAAAAAAAAGGGGCGAATAAATCGCCCCTTTTAATTTTAAATAATTGTTAATTAGTGTTGCTTACCAAGAATAGCCTTACCTGTCGGTATTCTTGTATCGTCTACTAATTTTTGTGTAGCTGGGCTTGGCTCTTTAGTCATTAAACTGACTACCACCATTACAACTAAACAAATTGGTGCTCCAATTAATCCAAATCTTAAGTGGTCAATACCTAAGAATGGAGTATTTACACCGCCCCACATTGGAACTGAGAATTTAGGGAACACCCACGTTAAGTATAATGTTCCTGATACAATTCCCGCAATGATACCAGCGATTGCACCCTCTCTAGTAGCTCTCTTCCACCATACACCAAGTACAAGTGGGAAGAATAAGCCTGACATCGCAAAGTCGAATGCCCAAGCAACTGAACCTAAGATACTTGTTAGCCTGAAAGAGGCTATGTAAGCACCTGCAGCTCCGATTATTACTAGAAGTACACGAGCAACTAACAGTCTTTTTGAAGTCTCAGCTTTTGGATTAATGATCTTGTAATAAATGTCGTGTGATAACGCATTTGATATTGCAAGAACTAAACCATCAGCAGTTGACATGGCAGCAGCCATACCACCAGCAAACACTAGTCCTGAGATTACAAACGGTAGACCCGCTACTTCTGGAGTAGCTAATACTACAACGTCACCTCTCATGAACCATTCGTTCAACTGAAGTATTCCGTCACCATTAAAGTCTGCGATAAATACTTGTTTAACTTCAGACCATCTTTGTACCCACTCTATCGACTGAACTTCAGAAATAGATTTTCCGATAATTCCAGTTGGTAGATTTGGATCCATCAATGCTAATTTAGACAATGTCGCTAACATAGGCGCTGAAGAGTAAAGTAAGAAAATAAAGAATAGCGACCAAGCTACTGATTTTCTTGCTGCTCTTACTGTAGGAGTTGTAAAGTATCTCATTAAGATATGAGGTAACGATGCAGTTCCCACCATCATACAAATCGCTAACGATAAGTATTTCCAGACAGCCATTCCACCTTCAGGTACTCCAGAGTGAGATCCAGAGATGTATTTCAATCCTCCTGGTACCCCAGCTGCTTTCATATCTGCGGCGCTGTTTTTAACTAGTCCAAATTGTTGTTCAAGTTCCCCAAGTCTTGCAACTTCATCACCTAACATCAAGTGAGGGAAAATTCCTCCACCTACGTTAGAACTAATCCAGAATACTGGTATTAAGTATGCGATGATTAATACAATGTACTGAGCAACCTGTGTCCAAGTTACGGCTCTCATTCCACCAAGCATTGAACAGATAAGGATACTTATTAATCCTACCCATACACCTGCTTCAAACGGAATTCCAAGAGCTCTAGAAGCAATTGTTCCCGTAGCATTAATTTGTGCTGTTACGTAAGTAAATGATGCTATAAAAAGCACGAATACTGCGCAAGCTCTTACGAGGTTACCACCGTATCGTGTTCCGATAAAATCAGGAACTGTGTAACATCCAAACTTTCTTAGGTACGGAGCCATTAGAGTTGCAACAAGTACGTATCCACCTGTCCAACCTACTAAGAAGGCCATATAAGTATAGCCACCAAAGTAAACTCCACCCGCTAAAGCTACGAATGATGCACCTGACATCCAGTCAGCTGCTGTTGCCATCCCGTTAAATACGGTTGGCACTTGCCTTCCTGCAACATAGTAGGCATCTACTTGAATGGTTCTTGATAAATAACCGATTAAGGCATAAATCAATACCGTGAAAGCCACGAACATCACTCCGATGTTTTTAGCTGACACACCTGCTTGCTCTGCTAATGCCATCAAAATGATGAACACTATAAAGCCACCAGTGTAGGTACCATATATTTTAGGAAGGTTTTGTATAAAATCTCCTTTAAACATTAGTCATCCTCTCTTTCTGAGAAACCATGTTCTTCGTCGATTTTTTCTTGTTTATTTGCAGTCCAAAACAAAATTATCACAAAGGCAAGAAGTGAACCTTGCGCCGTCATGTAATATGCTAATGGATAGCCAAGAAAAGACATCGTGTTCAGTTCAGAACCAAACATGAAGATCACTAATGAGAAGAAAGCCCAAAGAACCAATGTTACGATCATATGGTTTTTGGTCTTATTCCAATATGCGTCTTTATTTGACATATTTCCCCCTATTTATTTTTATCTTTTTACGTAAAAAGTACTCTTATTGCTGGGGAGCATACTGATTATGAGTTGAATTTAAAGAGAAAAAAGGACCCCAAAACCAAT
Organism: uncultured Pelagibacteraceae bacterium; assembly: GCA_902544345.1. Lineage (GTDB taxonomy): Bacteria > Pseudomonadota > Alphaproteobacteria > Pelagibacterales > Pelagibacteraceae > Pelagilacustribacter. Next base: position 12,572 of record CACCBT010000014.1, on the reverse strand, counting down.
ATGAAATGCTATAAGACAAGTAAATAAAGGGTTTTTTATATACAACGTGAAATTGAATATAGATAAATTGCGAAACGCTCTTAGAACCGCTCTAATTGACATTTGGGAATACGTAATTCCAATTTGGAAAATATCTGGTCTTTTTAAAAGAATAAAATCCAAACAAGATTTAGAGAATTTCATTCAGGAAAGGTCTGCTCATGTTACCCAAACTACTTTGTACGGTTATCTTAAAACAAGAATCGGAGTTAAGTATATAGCAATGATGGAGGATGAAAGGTTTTTAAAGTCAATAAATCTTGCGAAATGGAATATCTATGTAGTTGCTTTAGCTGATTGTGCTTTTTACGTTTTTTCGTATCTTATCTCAGAAAAAAACTTAAAAGACAATGATTGTAAAGAAATCTTTTTAAATATTTTAGAAAATGAAAAAAAAAATGGTTTGAGTAATGAAATTTTTGATAGAGGTAAACAAAATTTTCTTGAAAGAATAGAAAAAGTCAATTTCTCAAATCATTATTTAAATGATCCTTTTAAAGAAAGCGGCCAAGCTTTATATTATTGGTCGCCCATTGCAGATGAGCTTAAATCACTTGATAAAAAAATAGTTTTAAATTCTATTCATTTAAAATGGGGATTGATGAAAGACGAGTTTAAAAAATTAACAAAAGATTTAAAATTTAATTAACCTTTATTTTGTCTATTCTCTACAAGAGATGTTACTACACTAGGATCCGCCAAAGTTGTTGTATCTCCTAAATTATCAGGCTCGTTGGCAGCAATTTTTCTTAAAATTCTTCTCATAATTTTTCCGGATCTTGTTTTTGGTAACCCAGGTGCAAATTGAATGACGTCAGGTGTAGCTATTGGACCGATTTGTTTTCTAACCCAAAGTTTAAGATCTCTTTCTAAATCTCCAGTGGGGTTTTCACCAGCATTTAAAGTCACATAACAATATAGACCATTGCCTTTAATACTATGAGGAAATCCAACCACAGCAGCCTCAGCTACTTTAGGATGCGCAACAAATGCACTTTCAATTTCGGCTGTTCCAAGGTTGTGGCCTGATACAATAATTACATCATCCACTCTTCCTGTAATCCAATAATATCCATCTTTATCTCTTCTGCATCCATCTCCAGTGAAATATTTTCCATCAAATTGAGAAAAATATGTATCTATAAATCTTTGATGATCTCCATAAACTGTCCGCATTTGACCTGGCCAAGAAGCGGCCATACAAAGTCTTCCCTTGCCTTCACCTTTAATAGTTTTGCCATCTTTATCAACTAAAACTGGTTTAATGCCGTAAAAAGGTTTAGTCGCTGAGCCCGGTTTTAAATCTATGGCGCCAGGTTGAGGTGCAATTAAAATTCCTCCAGTCTCTGTTTGCCACCAAGTATCAACAATCGGACATCTAGAATCCCCAACTGTTTTGTAATACCACATCCAAGCCTCTGGATTTATGGGCTCTCCAACAGTTCCTAATAATTTAAGAGTTTTTCTACTTGTTTTTTTTACTGGCTTATCTCCCTCTCGCATTAAAGCTCTTATTGCTGTTGGGGCAGTATAAAAAATATTTACTTTATACTTATCTACTATTTGCCACCATCTAGAACTATCTGGATAATTTGGCACTCCTTCAAACATGATAGTAGTTGCTCCATTAGAGAGAGGTCCGTAGATAATATAACTATGACCTGTTACCCAACCTATATCAGCTGTACACCAATAAATATCATTAGCTTTGTAGTCAAAAATATACTGATGGGTCATAGAAGCATAAACCATGTATCCACCCGTTGTGTGTAGTACGCCCTTAGGTTTTCCAGTGGAACCGGAAGTATATAAAATAAATAGTGGGTCTTCGGCATTCATTTCTTCTGGGTCACATTTTGATGGAACTGATGAAATTAGATCCTTATAAGAAACATCTCTTTCATTATTCCAATCAACTTGATTTCCAGTTCTTTCAACAACTATACATTTTTTTACACCGGGACATTGATCTAATGCTTCATCAGCAATTTTTTTTAATGGAATTATCTTTCCACCTCTGACTCCTTCATCTGCAGTTATTAAATATTCGGACTCGCAATCGGTTATCCTAGTAGCTATTGAGTCAGGTGAAAAACCACCAAAAATAATTGAGTGAACAGCACCAATTCTTGCACAAGCTAACATTATGTAAGCTAATTCAGGGATCATTGTCAGATAAATTGTAACTCTATCTCCTTTTTGTATACCTAAACTTTTTAAACCATTTGCAGCCTTACATACGTTTTGGTGCAGCTCTTTGTAAGAAATTTTCTTTGTATCAGCGGGATCATCACCGACCCAAATGATTGCTGTTTTGCTTGGATTTTTCTTTAAATGTCTATCTATACAATTCGCTGAAGCATTTAGAGTTCCATCATAATACCACTTTATTTTAACTTCATCTTTGCTGTACTTAACATCTTTAATTTTGGTATACTTTTTCATCCAAGTAATTCTTTTACCCTCTTTACCCCAAAACTTATCGTTTTCTTTGATAGACATCTTATATTTCTTTTTATATTTAGATTCGTTCACGTAAGCATGATTTGCCCAACTCTCCGAGACTTTTATAACTGAATTACCCTCGCTGTCTTTTGAGTGTGTAGGAGATTTAAAAATAATTCTCCTTGCTTTTCTGGCTTTTTTTTTGGATTTTTTTCTTTTTCTAGATTTCTTAGTTTTTTTTCTAGGCTTATTTACTTTTCTAGACTTACTTACTTTTCTAGACTTTTTTATTTTTGATTTTTTCTTTTTTTTCTTTTTAGCCACAAATACCCCTAATTTTTTTATACTTTACCCATGTTACAAATAATTTTCCAGCTTTTATAATCTATCGGCATTACTGATAATCTGCTTTGCTTTATCAACGGTAAATGAGAAATTTTCCTGTTTTCTCTAATTTTTTCCAAGGAAATAGCCGTTTTAAATTTACTCACAAACCTAACTTGAACGGCCACAAATCTCTTTTCCTTATCAGTTTTATCGATAAATGCTGATTTAATTATTTTAACTATACCAACAATTTCTTTTCCAATATTTGAATGGTAGAAAAAACATAAGTCACCTTTTTTCATTTTTCTTAAATTATTTGCAGCTTGATAATTTCTTACACCATCCCAGGCAGCACCTTTTATTCCAGCTTTTTTTTGTTGCTCAATAGACCAAACATTGGGCTCAGACTTAAGTAACCAGTAATTCATTATAACTTTAAACCTGGCCCTTTCATGTAGGGAGCATTTTCATCTAAAGGCCATCTAGATTTGGCTTCGACATCAATTTTATTAAATAAATTTTTTTTAAATCTTTGAATACCAGCCCAAGCAATCATAGCAGCGTTATCACCACAAAATTTTAAATTAGGATAAACAGTTTTAAATCCTATTTCGTCTGAAAGTTTTTTTAAATTTTCTCTTATCGAAATATTAGCAGCCACACCACCAGCTACAACTAAATTAGTATTCGATGTATTAATTTTTTCTTTAAACATTTCAATTGCGATTTTTGTTTTTTTATAAAGAATTTTGTTTATCGTATTTTGAAAAGACGCTGCCAGACTAAATTTTAATTTATCGTTACCATTTATTTTTTTCACCTGTCTTAAAACTGCAGTTTTGAGTCCAGCAAATGATAAATTACATCCTGCTTTATTTATTATTGGTTCAGGAAGTTTAAAAAAGTCTTTGTCTCCTAATTTTGCAAATTTCTCAACACTCGGTCCTCCTGGATATCCTAGATCTAGCATTTTTGCAGTTTTATCAAATGCTTCGCCTAAAGCATCGTCGATTGTGGTTCCTAATTGTTCGTATTCATTAATATCTTTGACTATTAAATATTGGGAATGACCTCCAGAGATTAATAAAAGTAAATATGGGAATTGAATTTTATTCTCTAATCCTGGACTAAGAGCATGACCCTCTAAATGATTAACTGCAACGAATGGTTTATTTGAAAACGCAGCAATTGTTTTACCTATGTTTAGTCCAACTGTTAAACATACAATTAATCCTGGACCTGCAGTAGCTGCAATTCCATCTATTTCATCTAAAGAAACTTTACTTTCCTCTAAAGCAGCTTTGATTATATATTCAATACTTTCTATATGCGCTCTAGCCGCCAATTCAGGTACTACTCCTCCAAATTTTTTATGTTTTGAAATCTGACTTGAAACGATATTTGACAAAACGTTTGCAGTACCCTTATCATTTTCCCTTATTACAGCTGCTGCAGTTTCATCGCAGCTTGTTTCAATTCCTAAAAATGTAATCTTTTTTGTCATCTCTTTAAAAAATTAAAATAGTATAAAATACTTCTATCAAATATATAATCAATTAATGACAAAAATTACAATTGGAGCTCGAGGCAGTAAACTTTCATTAGCTTATGTGGCTAAAGTTAAGGAGCTATTACTGAAAAACAATAATGATCTTAAAGAGGAAAATATTAATTTTAAAGCTATAAAAACATCAGGTGATTTGAATTTAAATAATAAAATTTCGGAAATAGGTGGAAAAACTTTATTTTGTAAAGAAATTGAAGAAAGCTTATTAAAAAAAGAAATAGATATTGCTGTTCATTCTTTAAAAGATATGGAGGCTAATGAAAATGAGAGTCTACTGATAGGAGCATATTTAAAAAGAAACGATTACCGAGATGTAATAATCAGTGAAAAAATTAAAAGTATTTCTGATTTAAAAAAAGGAATAAAGATCGGTTCCAGTTCAAAAAGGAGAGAGCTTCAATTAAAAAAAATTAATAATAAAATTTCTGTAATCAATATTAGGGGAAATATTGATACCAGAATAAATAAAATCAACGAGAACAACTTGGACGGTATCATTCTTGCGGCTGCTGGAGTTAAATCACTTAAACTCGATAAAAAAATAAGCTTTACTTTTAATTGTGAGCATATTCTACCAGCGGTTGGACAAGGAATAATTGCTGTACAATGCAGAAAGGAAGATAAAATTAAAAATTTAATAAAAAGAATAAATGATAGTGCAACAAGACTTTGCGCAATAGCCGAAAGAAAAATGCTTCAAACTATCGGGGGTGATTGCGATACTGCAATAGGCGGGCTAGCTGAAATTGAAAACCACAACTTAAAACTTAAAGCTCAGCTTTTTTCAGATAGCGGTCAGGAGAGTTTTGAATACGAACTCACAGGAAGAGAGGTTGATGCATCTTTTATTGGAAAAAGTGTTGGAGAAAAATTACTAGATCTAGCTGGAGAAAAATTTAAAAAAAAATGAACATTATAATAACAAGACCCTTAATTGACTCTGAAGATTTAATGAGCAAATTACTTTCTTTAGGCCATAAAATTATTCATGTACCTACTTTAAAGATCTCTAAAGCAGAACTTGATCCTATTGATCCTGAGAAATACAACGCTTTTATATTTACTAGTGCTAATGCAATAAGGAGTCTAAAACTATTAAAACCAGATAGAAATAAACTTTGTTTTTGTGTTGGAGCAATTACAGAAAAGATTGTAAGGCAGCAAGGTTATAATAATACTATTTCAGCTGGAGGGACGATAAATGCCTTAAAGAATATTATTGTTAATTCAGGTGACTTAGATAAAAAAAAAGTCTTGGCGTATATATGTGGAGATAATATTACATCAGACTTAAACCTTGAGCTGCAAAAAGAAGGTTTTCAAATAGATAAAATTATCAATTATACTTCAGAAAAAATTAAAGAATTAAGTGAAGATACTAATAATTTAATTAACGATCATCCTCCTGACATAATTTTTGTTTACTCAAAAAGGAGTGCAGAAAGCTTTATTGATTTAGCAAAAAAGTACTCACTCAATGGACTGATGACAGGCTCAAGAGTTATGTGTATAAGTGAAAAAGTTATAAATGTTTTCAAAGAAGCTGGATGGAAAAATTTAGGAACCTTCGAAGCTGGAGATGAACTTATAAAAATTGGTAATTAGATGGAAGTATTGCAAAATTTTAAGATATTATTTTTAGATGTTTGGAATAAAGGTATTTCAGGAGTTAATATTTCCGAAATTATTATTGCTTTAATAATTTTTTTATTTTTTCTTTTTTTAAGAGGAATTTTTTCAAAATTCGTAATTAAAAGATTGGAGAATTACGTATCAAAAACCTCAAATAACTTTGATAATACCCTTGTAAAGTCCATGGAAGGGCCAGCTAAGTTTTTTCCGATTGTATTAGGTTTTTTTGTAGCTACTAGTTATCTAACTATTGAAACTCAAGCTGCAGATTTTTTAGAAACTATTAATCGTTCTTTAATTACAATTCTTATATTCTGGACCTTTCACCAAATCATTGGACCCTTTTCAAATGTTGTAAAATCAGTCAGTGATTTGCTTTCAAGGGATTTAGTTAATTGGATTATCAAAGCTCTAAAGGTCTTAATAATAATTCTAGGATTAGCGGCTGTTTTAGAACTTTGGGGAATTAAAATTGGACCAATTATAGCCGGACTAGGACTATTTGGTGTTGCCGTTGCACTCGGAGCACAAGATTTATTTAAAAATTTAATTTCAGGTATATTAGTTTTAGTTGAGAAAAGATTTAAAGTTGGAGATTGGATATATGTTGAGGATGTTATTGAAGGCACAGTTGAGTCAATAGGTTTTAGATCTACAGTTGTTAGAAGATTTGACAAATCTCTTGCAACAATCCCTAATTTTCAGTTTGCAGAAAAAGCAGTAATAAATAATTCTTTAATTACAAATAGGAGGATTAATTGGATTATAGGCCTAGAGTATAGAACAACAAGTAAACAATTAATTGATATCAAACAACAGATAGAAAATTATATAAAAAATAGTGAATTATTTTCAAAATCAGAAAATACAATGCTATCAGTGAAAATTGATCAATTTGCTGCAAGTTCTATTGATATTAAACTAATATGTTTTACTAAAACCACAAAATACTTAGAGTGGATGAAGGTAAAAGATCTTTTAGCCCTTGAAATAAAAAATATAGTAGAAAAAAATAATGCGTCTTTTGCTTTTCCAAGTACATCAGTTTATGTGGAGAAAAATTAATGAAGTCAATATTAATTCTATTTGACAATATAGTTAGCCTATACATCTGGATATTAATTATTCACGTAATATTTAGTTGGCTGGTTGCTTTTAACGTTTTGAATACAAGCAATCGTTTTGTTTATTCTGTTTTAGATGTTTCTTACAAACTTACAGCACCACCTCTTAATTTTATCAGAAGATTTTTACCTAACTTAGGATCTATAGATATCTCCCCAGTGATACTTATTTTAGGATTAATGTTTTTTAGAAATTTAGTTTTTGAAATGTTTGCGCCAGGATTATTTTTAAGATGATTATTGATGGAAAAAAAGAAGCAGAGATTATAAGAAATGAAATTAAAAAAGAAATTTCAGATTTAAAGAAAAATAGTGGTAAAACACCCAGTCTTACAGTTATCTTGATCGGAGATTTTGCGCCCAGTTTAATATACGTAAAGAATAAAGAAAAAAGTGCTAGAGAAGTTGGCATTAAATCTGAAATAATTAGATATCCAAAAAATGTGAGTGAAAAAGATATTTTAGAAAAAATTGAAGAACTGAATAAAAACGATGAAATTTCTGGTATCTTAGTTCAACTTCCCTTACCCAGTCAGATAAGTAAGGAGAAAATTATTAATGCAATTAATCCATCCAAAGACGTAGACGGTTTTAATCCAATAAATGTTGGCAATCTTTCATCAGGTTATGACTCAATCGTTCCCTGTACACCTTTAGGATGTCTTTTATTGATTAAAAAAATAGAATCAAATTTAGCAGGCAAACATGCTGTTATAATAGGAAGATCTAATTTAAATGGTAAGCCAATGGCTCAATTATTATTAAAGGAACATTGCACAGTAACTATAGTTCATTCAAAAACAAATGATTTACAAAACGAGTGCCTCAAAGCAGATATTTTGGTAGCAGCCGTAGGAGTTCCTAATTTGATCAAAAAAGATTGGGTAAAAAAAAATGCGATCGTTATAGATGTTGGTATAAATAAAGTAGGAGAAAAAATAGTAGGAGATGTAAACTTTGATGAATTAAAAGATAATGTTAAAGCAATTACTCCAGTTCCTGGAGGTGTGGGACCTATGACAATTGCATGTTTATTAAAAAATACTTTAACGTGTTTTAAAGCTCGCTTGACCTAGACCTTTCAATTTTCAAATACTTACTATTTCTAAATCTTACAATCACTGTAGCAATGGCAACTATTAAAATAGCTAGAGATATATAAATCAGGTTGGCAGGGTCACTCTCTTTATCTTGTAATATTATGAATCGGGCTAGCGCTGTAATAGCTATGATTAGAGGATATGTTATTCTTACGGATTGAGTTTCCCAATAAGATCTCACTAAACCAATTACCTCGATATAAATGAACATTAAAAGCAAATCAGCTAATGTGATATCTTTGTTTTCGTACATTTCTTTCATTTCTAAAAAGAAAGCAATAATAGTTGATACAAGAACAACTATAACCGCAACCAACTGAATATTTCGAATCGAACTGTTCATGTGTTATTAATCTATCAAAAATTTAAGCTTTGTTTAACTGTTTAGAGTGAAATTTGATGAAATTTTCAACTTTTTTCTTATTAAAGGTTTTATTCTCCTCAAAAGAAACTTTTTTCATTGAATAAGCTTTATTTTTTGTTCTTCTTGAAAGAATAGTTATATTGCCCTTACATAAACTTAAAACTATCTCACCAGAAACTTTGCTTCTTTTTTGATCAATTAATTTTTGTAACTTTAATCTTTTTTTCGAAAACCAATAACCGTTATATACAAGCTCAGCATACTCTGGCATTATTCTTTCTTTTTTATGAGCAGTTTCTTTATCTAGAGTTACAGACTCTATAGCTCTATGTGCAGTATACAATAAAGTACCTCCTGGAGTTTCGTAAACACCTCTAGATTTAATTCCAATAAATCTGTTTTCGACTAAATCAACTCTTCCTATTCCATTTTTTCCAGCTAGAATGTTCAATTTACTCAAAAGCTTTTCAGGATTTAATTTTTTTCCATTAACTGCAATTGGGTCACTATTTTTAAAAGTAATTTTTACTTTCGTTGGTTTGTTAGGAGCTTTTTGCGGTGATATTGTTCTTTGATAAATAAATTCAGGAGCAGGGTTTTTTGGGTTTTCTAAAGTTTTGCCTTCTGTCGAGGTATGAAAAATGTTGTCATCCACAGAAAATGGTGGTGCACCTTTTTTATCTTTAGGAATTGGTATTTTGTTTTTTTTTGCGTATTTAATTAAATCTGCTCTTGATTGCAATTTCCATTCTCTCCAAGGCGCTATAGTTTTAATCTTATTTTTACCAAAATATGCATATCCCAGCTCAAATCTTACTTGATCATTGCCTTTTCCAGTTGCGCCATGAGAAACTGCAAAAGCTTTAAATTTTTTTGCAATCTCAACCTGTCTTTTTGCAATTAACGGTCTGGCTATAGATGTACCCAATAAATATATCCCCTCATATACTGCGTGGGCTCTTATCATGGGAAAAACATAATCTTTAACAAAGATATTTTTTAGATCTTCAATAATTATTTTTTTAACGCCCAATCTTCTAGCATTTTTAACAATTTTTTTTTTATCTAAAACTTGTCCAATATCAGAGGTGTAAGCTATTATCTCAGCATTATAATTTTCTTGTAACCACCTTAAAATTACAGATGTATCTAAACCGCCCGAATAGGCTAAAACAATTTTTTTCATTTAACTGCAAGTCTTTTTTGCCGTGTTGTATGCTTTTGTGAAACCCATCATTGAATAGTGATCTGTAGTTTCAGCCCCATTTGTAGTTCTTGCTTTAACAATTATATCTGTTGCTTTTTTCATAAGTTGAATAAATTTTTTTTCTTCTTGATCATCTAATAACCAAGCAAATTCTTTTTGAGAAAAAAATGAGTATCTTCTTTTCCCAGAGCTTGCAGTTACGCTAGATGTCTTATAATCGTGACCACTTGTTAAACTTACTTCATCTTTTATTTCTTCTGATGGCCTAAAAGTTACAAATAATTTTGATTTATCTCTTTTTACTGCTGCAGGCGCTCTTTTTGTAGGAATAGTTTGGGCAAAACAAATTTTACCTTTATCAGTCTCTGCTACAAAACTTTCCCAGTTTTTATATTTTCCGGTTGATCTCGGTGTTACGGCAAAAGCATTAGAAGAAAAAATAATTAAAATCAACAATATAAAAAATTTTTTAAATAGCATAACTCATTTTTATACTAAAAATTATCTATTTCAATGCTTTGAATTAAGGAGACGGATTTGGATTATTGTTATGAATTATATTAATTTTTTCCATAATTTCATCAGACAACTCAATTTTAACACTATCTATATTTTCCTTTAATTGCTCCATGGTTGTTGCGCCAATTATATTACTAGTAACAAAAGGCCTGGAGTTAACGAATGCCTGAGCTAATTTTGCCATTGTCATATCGTATTCTTTAGCAAGTTTATAATACTCTTCATAAGCACGCATGGCTAAAGGATTAAGATGTCTTTCCCATCCTTTAAATAAAGCTTGTCTAGAATTTTTTGGCATCTGACCGTTTCTATATTTTCCTGAGAGAGCTCCTGTGGCTAGCGGATAATAAACTAGAAGACCGCATTTTTCTCTTATTGATATTTCAGACATACCAATTTCATAAGTCCTGTTAACTAAATTATAAGGGTTTTGAACTGACATCATCCTAGGTAAATTTTTATTTTTTGATAGTTCGATATATTTTGATAGACCATATGGTGTTTCATTTGACATACCAATGTATCTAATTTTGCCACTTTTAATAAATTTTTCTAAAGCTTCGAGAACACTTTCAAAACTATTCCAATCACCTTCTTCACTGTCTAAAGTGTAATCTCTTTTTCCAAAAAAATTTGTAGATCTCTCAGGCCAATGCAACTGATACAAATCAATATAATCTGTTTTAAGCCTTTTCAAACTCCCATCGATTGCTTCGCCAATTGTTTTTTCATCAAAATTGTTTCCTCCACCTCTTATCCAGTTGCACCCAGGGCCTGCTACTTTTGTGGCTAAAACTATTTTTTCTCTATTTTTTCTTTTTTCAAACCAATTTCCAATCATAACTTCAGTTTTACCATAAGACTCTGAATTGGGCGGTACAGAATAAAGTTCTGCAGTGTCAAAAAAATTTACTCCACTCCCTATGGAATAATCCATTTGTTCAAATGCATCCTTTTCAGTGTTTTGTGTGCCCCATGTCATAGTCCCCAAACATATCAAACTCACGTCTAAGTCAGTGGTGCCTAGTTTTTTAAATTTCATAAAATTGTAATAATTATAATAGTTTTTTAGGTCAATTTTTGCCTATTGAAAAGTATTTAAAAAAAACATATATATTTAGGTATGGAAATGAATAAACAAAGATCAACAGTACGTTCATCAGCATCTGAGGCAATTATAGACCAAGGCTTAAGATCTTACATGCTTAAAGTTTATAACTACATGGCTTCTGGTGTACTAATGACAGGTTTTGTTGCTTTATTCTTTTTCAAAATGGCAGTTGTCACTTCTCCTGAAGGTCAAATATTAGGACTAACTAATTTTGGTAACACTATATATGCTTCAGGCTTAAAGTGGGTAATCATGTTAGCTCCATTAGCAGTTGTTTTTTACATGAGTTTTGGAATAGCAAAAATGTCAGCAGCAAAAGCACAAACTACTTTCTGGGTGTTCGCTGCATTAATGGGAGCATCACTATCATCAATATTCTTAATATACACAGGTGCTAGTGTAACAAGAGTTTTCTTTATAACAGCTGGTACTTTCGGAGCTATGAGTATTTACGGTTATACAACTAAACGAGATCTTACAAAACTTGGATCCTTTTTAATGATGGGTCTATTTGGAATTATAATTGCATCCTTAGTAAATATTTTTATGAAATCTTCAATGATGTATTTTGTTATTTCAATAATAGGCGTCTTAGTGTTTGTAGGTTTAACAGCTTATGATACTCAAAAAATTAAAAATATGTACATGGTAAGTGATAGTGGAGAGTTAATGGGTAAGAAAGCTGTTATGGGAGCTTTGACGCTTTACCTAGATTTCATAAACCTTTTCATAATGCTCTTAAGACTCTTTGGTCAAAGAAGATAATTATTTAATCAATCTAAGTTTATTCCAGCTAGTTTTGCTAATTAAATTATCTAGATTTTCTGATTTTCTCAATATATTCCCATTTCTATCCTTAATAAAAAACTTTTCGTTAAAATATTTAGGTTTTAAATTTTTTGTAATCCTTAAAACTGGTTTTTCAGATGCTCTTTGATAAATATCAAATGAAACTTCTTTAGACCCAGATGAGAAGGAATAATCTTTCCAAGAACCATTTGAAACCATTTTTGCATAAAGATTTAAAATACATTTAAGTTCTCCTTTGATGAAAAATTCCTCATGGTATTTTCTTACATCATTATTTACAACTAATTGAACACGTTTCATATTTTATATCTTCTAATTAGCGGCAAT
>CACCBT010000013.1 GCA_902544345.1 uncultured Pelagibacteraceae bacterium | reverse complement strand
TTGCTACAAGAGAAAGTTTTAGAAAAAGATTAAGAAATGGCGACTTAGATACCAATGAAATAGAGATTGAAGTTCAAGATACTTCATCTGGGTTACAAAGTTTTGAGATACCTGGGATGCCTGGAGGAAATGTCGGAATGGTTAATTTAGGAGATATCTTAAATAAATCAATGGGCGGGAAAAAAGGTAAGAAAAAAAAGATGACTGTTAAAGAGTCTCACGGAATCTTAGTAGCCCAAGAATCAGATAAAATGATCGAAGAGGATAAAATTATTAAAGAGGCAAAGAAAGCAACAGAAGAAAATGGAATTGTGTTTTTAGACGAAATAGACAAGGTTTCTGCTAGAAGCGATAGAGTTGGTGGAGACGTTTCAAGAGAAGGAGTTCAAAGAGATTTGTTGCCTTTAATTGAAGGTACTACTGTAAGCACTAAACACGGTCCAATAAAAACAGATCATATTCTTTTCATAGCTTCAGGAGCCTTTCAATTAGCAAAACCATCTGATCTCTTACCAGAGTTACAAGGAAGACTTCCTATAAGAGTAGAGCTAAATGCTCTTAATGAAGATGATTTTAAAAGAATCTTAAAAGAGCCAGATAACAGTTTAATCAAACAATACAAAGCTTTATTAAAAACTGAAGACGTTAATCTTGAATTTTCTGAAGACGGAATTGATATGCTTGCAAAGATTTCTGCAGAAGTAAATTCTTCAGTTGAAAATATTGGAGCTAGAAGACTTCATACTATTATTGAGAAAGTATTAGACGATATCAGTTTCAACGCTACAGATAAAGCTGGAGAAACAATTACAGTTGATAAAAAATTTGTTCAGGATAATTTAGGTAATTTAGTTAAGGATACAGACTTATCAAAGTTTATATTATAAGTTCTTTAGCTTTATTAAAATTGCACCTTCTCCACCGTCTTTTACTTCGGCTTCATTAATCGAAACTACAAGTTGATTTGTCTCAAAATCCGATCTAATAAATTCCGGAACAGAAAATTTTAATTTTCCAAAGTCTTTTGAGATATAAGCATCTTTATCACTTGTAGAATGCATCCCCTTACCTGTAATTAATAACAATTCTCTATACTTATTCTTTATACAAAAGAGTAAAATTTCTTTTACCTTTTTGTTCGCTTCGTCTAAAGTAAAACCATGTAGATCAAACTTAAATCTTTCTTTTCTAATGATCTTTTGATTGCTTTTATCTTTATCGTAAATATCTGATGGATCTTTTATATAATCTTCCCAAGTTTTCTTGTCCTCTTGAGAAAGATCTTTTTTTTTATTCACTGACTGATAATTTCAGATAAATACCAGTTTGGACTTTTGTTGTTAATGTTTTTTGTAAATTTCCAACTATCAGTTACAAATTTAATTTTGTCGGGATTTCCTTCGATTATTTTATTATCTTTATCTTTTTTTACAGATATCACTTCAGCAACGAACTTAACAGTAGCAAATAAATTATCTTTGATTTTCTCATATTTTTCTACAGAGGACTCCTTCACTCCAATAAACGTAAATTCCGATTTAATATTATCTTTGTTTCTAGATTTTATTGCATCTGAAAAATTGGAGAACATATTCGGTGATAACAAAGCCTTTAATTTGATCATATCACCTGATGCGAAAGAAGTTAAAATACTTTCATAAGCTATCTCGGCACCTTTCAAAAATTCCTTTTTGTCTTTTCCTTCAAGAATTTCTAGATTTTGATCAGCAGCTTTAGTGTCTTTTTGAGGCATGCTGAATTTTTTTTCAGCAAAGTTTGGATAAACTTTTGTCTCATGACCAGTTTTTCTTCCTAATATACTTCTTAGTCGCAAAATTATGAATCCTGCGATCATTCCTAACAAAATTATGTCTAAATAACCAAAACTGTTACTCATAGTTTGATAAATATACATGAATAATATAATTTTGTATCAGACAAATGAACACATTTTTCCTAATTTTAATAGGGTTACCTGCTTTAGAAATATTTTTTATGATCAAAATTGGGGGGGAAATTGGTGCATTTAACACTATAGCTCTTATTTTTTTAACCGCAATAATAGGTATTTACTATGCTAGGATACAAAGTATCCAAACTTTAAAGTCTGGAATTGTAAATATTTATCAAAATAAGGCACCAGTTTATGAATTGATGTCTGGCGCATCTATAGCCTTTGCTGCTTTGCTATTAATGATTCCTGGTTTTTTTACTGATGGCATTGGGTTTTTACTATTATTTCCTTTTTCAAGAAAAATTTTATTTAGAATTACGTTTAGAAAACGAGAGAAAGCAAACGAAACTAAAAATGATATTGACACTATTGATGGTGAAATAATTAATAAAGATAAAGATGAATTATAAAATTATTGGTAAATATATAAAACAATTAAACTTTAATATTCCAAATACCAAAACTTTTTATCTTCTTTCAAAAGATATTGTAAATTACAAGATTAATATTGATATTAAAAGCAATAGAGTAAAACAAAATATTATTGAAGTTTCAACTTCGCTAAATTTATCGCCTACTAAAAGTGATTTTGAAGTAATTGATACCAAAATTATATTTACTACGATTATTGAGTTGCAAAATGATAAAATTAAAAAAGATCAATTAGAAAAAATAATTTTAGTTGATGTTCCATCGGAAATTTATGGTGAGCTTAGAAAAATATTTGTCAGCTTGTTTGAAAACTCTGGATTTAAAGATGTAAAAATTAGTGAAAATATTGATTTTCTGAGTCTTTATAATATGAGGAAGACTCAATAATAATTTTTTTTTAATTCTTTTTTTAAAAATTCCTTATGCATATTTATTTCATTACTAGAGATTTCTACTACTTTCTTATTATAATTTTTGTTTCTTACTAAATTTTGTTCTAAGTCTTTAGTAGATAAATTAAATTTTGGTTCTTTTGCGTCTAATAAATTAATATATACTTCTCTGAGCAATTGACAGTCAAGTAACGCATTATGTTTAGTTCTTTTTGAAAGATCAATATTAAATCTCTTGCATAAAGCATCCAAAGAATTAGATATACCGGGGAACTTATTTCTTGCAATTTCAAGTGAGTCTACAACTTGTTTTGGATCTATTGTTTTTTTATTTAATGCACTGAGTTCGCCGTTTAAAAAGCCTAAATCAAAAGATGCATTGTGAATGATTATTTTTTTTCCATCAATAAAATTTAAAAAATCATCTGATATTTTATCAAATTTTTCTTTGGTACTTAAAAATTTTTCTGAAAACCCATGAATTTTAAATGCTTCTTCAGGAATATTCCTTTCAGGATTAATTAAACGATGAAATACATTTCCAGTTGAAATTAAGTCTTTTGTTTCGATGCAGGCAATTTCAACAATTCTATGGCCATCTTTGAATGATAGACCAGTTGTCTCTGTGTCTAAAAATATTTCATTCATATCTTTTAAATATATCCAATAAATTTTTTTTTAAAATCTTAATATTTTTTTCATTAACAATGACATGATCGCAATATTTGGCTTTTTTGATATCGCTTAATTGTTTTGAATTTAAAATGTTAAAAATAAGTTTTTTTCCACCTTTTAAATAAAATCTTTTAAACCTTATAGGCTTTTTTGCTTTAATATAAAAGATAGTGTCGAAGATATTCATTAGATTGTTTTCAATAAGAAGAGGAATTTCAAGGAAAATAAATTTTTTTTTAATGTTTTTTTTAATAAACTTTTTCATCTCTTTCCTTACTAAAGGGTGGATAAGTTTTTCAAGCTTTTGAATATTTGATTTATCCTCTGCGATTTTTTCTCTTAGTAATTTTTTAATATTGGAAGAGTTTTTTAAATTAAAATTCTTAATAATAACCTTTTTAAAATTATTTTTTGTATATAATTTTTTAACGACTGCATCAGCGCTAAAAAGGGGTCCTCTGCCTGCTGATAAAATTTTACTAGCTGTTGTTTTTCCTGAGGCTAAAGAGCCTGTAATACCAACCTTCATCATTATTTTAATTTTGACAATAAAAGTTCGATTAATTTTTGATCAATTTCTGGATTGATTTTAGTCCATAAATAAAAAGCTTTTTGTCCTTGATAAATAAACATTTCAAGGCCATTAAAGACTCTAATATTCTTTTCTTTCAAATATTTGAAAGTTTTAGTTTCTAAAGGATTATAAACTGTATCAATATAAATTAAACTATCCTTCACTTGATCAAAATTAAAATTGAAATCTTGTCCATTTTTTAGACCTAAACTTGTTGCATTAATGATTATATCATAATTTTTCAATTCGTTTTTTAAATTTAGCCAGTTTATTATTTTTAGATATTTAAATTTTTTCTTTAAGAAAATACACTTTTCTTCAGTTCGATTTGTTATGGAAATGTTCTTCATTCCACACTTTTCGAGAGATAATATTACTGATGGTGAAACTCCTCCTGCTCCTATAACTAAAGCGTTCTTTCTATTAATATTATCTACTCCTTTAAGGTAAGCTGCTTGTAACCCAAATACATCCGTATTTTCTCCAACAATTGTTCCTTTATCATCTAAAAAAACTGTATTAACTGAACTTGTAATTTCTGCATCATTGATAAGAACATCAATATGTGGAACAATTTTTTGTTTATATGGAAGGGTTATATTAATGCCAATTATATCTTTATTTTTTATTCTATCAATAAGTTTTGGTAGTTCGCTGTTTTCGATTTCTATTATTGAATAATTTGCATCTATTTTATATTTCTCGAACCAATAATTATGTAAAATCGGCGATAAAGAATGTTTTATTGGGTTTCCAATTATCCCGTATTTTTTTGTCATTTTTTATACTCATTAATATAGTTGATAATGTCTTTAATAGGCAAACCCATAATTGAGTTTTGATCACCTTTTATATAATCAAACAAACTTAAACCTTCAGCCTCAACTTGATACACACCATAAGCTAGTAAGGTTTCAGTTTTAATTTTTTTCAGATAATTCAAAAGCTGTTCATCAGTTAAATTTTTCATTTTCAACTCAGAGGAATCTGTATGATTCCAAATCATTGCTCCATTTTTAGAAATACATACAGAGCTTATCAGATAATGTTTGGAATTATTTAACTTTTTTAAAATATCAAATGCCTCATTTCGACTTTTTGGTTTATTGATCAGTTGATTGTCTAAAGAGATTACACTATCAGCTCCTAAAACCATTCTATCTGGATTTTTAATACTTACTTTTATAGATTTTATCTCCGCTAAGTTTTTAGAAATTATCATTGGGTCTGCCCCCTCACTTAAAAGGGATGCTTTTACTTCATCTTCATCTACGTTTGAAACAATTACATCAGAGTCAATATTGTTGTCATCTAAGATTTTTTTTCTAACGCCACTTTTTGAAGCTAAAATTAATTTCATGTGTGTTTTTTTATTTCAATTATTTTTAATATAGATGCAGCTGTTTCCTCAACAGATCTTCTAGTTACGTCTATTATTGGCCAATTGTTTTTTTTAAAAAGTTTTTTTGAGTCATTTATCTCTTTTTTAATAAAGTCCAGGTTTGTGTAATCTTTAATTTGATGCTCATTCATGATCGCAACCCTATTACGTCTAATATCAGCTAATCGTTCAGGATCAGCTACAAGACCAATGACGCATGCTTTTGTTTTAGAATTTAATTTTGGTGGTATTTTCTGGTCTAACACCAAAGGTATATTAATAGTTTTATATCCCCTATTAGCTAGATAGATTGAAGTAGGTGTTTTACTAGTTCTGCTTACACCTAACAAAATAATATCGGCATCATTTATATCATCTGCTTTTTTTCCATCATCATGTGACATGGTAAATTGAATTGCTTCTATACGTTTGTAATAGTCATCATCTAATACGTGCTGTGCGCTGGGTTTATGAATCGCCTTTTGATTTAACAGTTTTGAAAAGCTTAGAATGAGATTTCCTAAAATTCCAAAGCACGGAATATTTTTCTTTTCACTTTGATTAGCGATATACTTCGCTAGTTTGGTTTCCACTATTGTATATAAAATTAATGAGTTATCCAACTCTACACACTCTTTGATTATCTTATCTATCTGTTGTTCGGTTCTTACAAAAGCGAACTCTTTTTTTTCGTAATCAAAATTAGAAAACTGTGACTTGAGAGAAAGAAATATTCTATCTAAGGTTTCACCAGTAGAATCAGACACAAGATATACATTGTATTTTTGGTTCATATATTTGTTAATAAAAAATTAATAAATAAGTTTGTTCACTTTTTAATTTCTAAGAATAAAAAAGATTAACACTAATTAACAATATTTTAACATTTTGTTAGATGTTAATAGTGTTGTTTTACTAATGTTTGCAAGATTAATAAAGTCTCCAAAATAAGACTTTTTAATAAAAGTTATTCATCTTTCTATGTATAAAAATTGTATAAATAGTTATATGACTATTAAACAGGGTCAATTACAAAAACAATACTTTTAAAAAACTTTTATATAATATGAGCAATCTTAATAAAATCTTATTAAATAAAATAAATTGTAAATCTATTTGGTTTATGAGACAAGCAGGTAGGTACCTTCCAGAATTTCAAGAAATCAGATCTAAAAACCAAGATTTTATCAAATTGTGCTTAAACAGTGAACTTAGCTCAGAAATTACATTGCAGCCAATTAAAAGATTTGATCTAGACTCAGCAATCATTTTTTCTGATATTTTAATGGTTCCATATGCATTAGGGCAAAATGTAAAATTTACAAAAGGTTTCGGACCAAAGCTGAGTGATTTTAATTTAAGTGAGTTCTTAAAGAGAAAAAAAAATGATTTTTCAAATAAACTTAGTCCAATTTATAAAGCAATAGATATTACAAGAAGAAAATTAAATAAAAGCAAGTCACTTATTTCTTTTATTGGAGCACCATGGACCCTTATTATTTACATGTTGAACGCTAAAGAAAGTAAAGAAGAAATAAATTTGCAAAAATTTTACGATAAAAAAAAGTCACTCGATCAAGTAATAGAAACTT
The DNA here is from genome assembly GCA_902544345.1 of uncultured Pelagibacteraceae bacterium. Classification (GTDB taxonomy): domain Bacteria; phylum Pseudomonadota; class Alphaproteobacteria; order Pelagibacterales; family Pelagibacteraceae; genus Pelagilacustribacter. The sequence continues at coordinate 13,711 of CACCBT010000013.1, read as the reverse complement.
TAATTTACTTTTTGTGCATTCATATAAAAAACCAAATAAACGCTGGAGCAGATGTAATACAAATCTTTGACTCTTGGGCAGGTTTAATTCCTAAAGAGAATTTAAATGATTATTGCTACATACCTAATGCAAAAATTTTAAACTTCTGTAAAAAAGAGAATATACCTACTATTTGTTTTCCCAAAGGAATAAAAGAAAAATATGAAGAGTTTAATAATATCGTTAAACCAGATGGAATTAATTTAGATCCAGAAATTAATCCTGAATGGGCAAAGAAAAAATTAAAAAACGTAGTGATCCAAGGAGGCCTAAATCCTCATATATTATTAAAAGATGATGAACATATTATCCAAGGAGCGACTAAATATATTCAAACTTTTAAGGATATTCCTTACGTTTTCAATTTGGGTCACGGTTTACTTCCCGAAACAGATCCTGATAAAGTAAGTAAATTAATAAAATTTTATAGGAACTTTGATGGATAAAAATCACCCAGATGTAAAGTTTGGCAAAACCGGTGTTTTAATTATAAACCTTGGGACACCAGACTCAACTGGTTGGTGGGATATAAGAAAATATTTAAAAGAGTTTTTATCAGATCGAAGAGTAATAGAAGTTAATCCAATAATTTGGCAAATCATCCTAAATTTATTTATTCTTACTGTTCGACCTTCAAAAACCGCTCATGCGTACAAGCAAATTTGGAGAAAGGAAAGCAACGAGTCCCCGCTATTATATTTCACAAAGCAACAATCCCAAAAGCTAAATAAAAAAATAGGAAATGAGAATGTAATGGTAGATTTTGCAATGAGATACGGGAATCCAAGTATTAAATCTAAGCTTAGCATGATGAAAGACGAGGGTTGTGAAAATATAATAGTATTACCCCTCTACCCTCAATACGCTGCAGCAACAACCGCAACTGTTTGTGATGAAATTTATAGATCATTAATGAAGATGAGATGGCAACCAAGCCTGCAGATAATACCACACTACGAGAGCAACCCCTTATATATTGATGCTTTAATAGAAAGCATTGAAAAGAAAATTAGTGAAATCAATTGGAAACCTGATTTGATAATCTCTTCTTATCATGGGATTCCAAAATCTTATTTTGATAAAGGGGATCCGTATCACTGTTATTGTCATAAAACAACGAGACTAATGAGAGAAAAATTCAACAAGGTCGAAATCCAGACAACTTTTCAGTCAAGATTCGGCCCACAAGAATGGTTAAAACCTTACACAGATAAAACTTTTGAAAAATTACCAGGAGAAGGAGTAAAAAACTTATTAGTAATTTGCCCCGGTTTTGCTTCTGACTGCGTCGAAACGTTAGAGGAAATAAATATTCAAGGAAGAGAAAGTTTTATTGAAAAAGGAGGCAAAAATTTTGATTTAATTCCTTGTTTAAATGATAATCCAGAACACATTATACTTTTTGAAAAATTAGTAAGTAAATATTTATAGAATGAATTTATATCTTCTTTTTAAATCTTTGCATCTTATTGCTGTAATTTCTTGGATGGCCGGACTTCTTTATTTACCAAGAATATTTGTTTATCATTCAGAAGCTAATCATGAGTCTCAAAAAACAGTCTTTAAAACCATGGAAAGAAAACTTTATAACTATATCATGATGCCTGCAATGTTGCTATCATGGTTATTTGGTGTTTTGCTTATTCATAGTCTCGGTTTCGGTATTTTTTCAGAATTGTGGATGCAAATAAAAATCGCTGCAGTTGTCATTCTTACTTTTTACCACTTTACCTTAGGAAAATATTTAAATGATCTTGCCCTGGACAATAATCAGAAAACCTCAAAATTTTTCAGGATATATAACGAAATACCAACAATAATACTAATTGTAGTAATTTTTGTTGTTATTTTTAAACCTTTATAATTAGGGGTTGAAATTTTTTTAAAAAGACATATATTTTTAATACTTCTCTTAAATCAAAAACAATCACATGAATTTACAAGAACTAAAGCAAAAAAATCCTGCCGAGCTTATAAATGAAGCTGAAAAACTTGGCATAGAAAACCCAAGCACCCTAAGAAAACAGGAGATTTTATTTGCCATTCTAAAAAAATTGGCAGAAAAAAATGAACAAATAACAGCCATTGGTGTTTTAGAAGTCTTACAAGATGGCTTTGGTTTTTTACGAGCAATAGAATCAAACTATCTTCCTGGACCTGATGATATTTATGTAAGCCCTAGTCAAATTAGAAGGTTTGGTTTAAGAACTGGTGACTCGGTTGAAGGAGAAATTAGGGGGCCAAAGGATGCTGAAAGATATTTCGCCCTTCTTAAAGTTAATAAAATAAATTTTGACGACTCAGATAAAGGAAAAAATAAAATTGCTTTTGACAATTTAACTCCTCTCTATCCAAACGAAAGAATTAAATTAGAAGTGGAAACATCAAAAATCGAAAAAAAGCCAGATAATACAGCAAGACTAATTGATCTTGTGAGTCCAATAGGTAAGGGACAAAGATCTTTAATAGTTTCACCACCAAGAGCTGGAAAAACAATAATTCTTCAGAACATTGCTCAATCAATCACAGCTAATCATCCAGAGTGTTATCTGATGGTCTTGTTGATCGATGAAAGGCCGGAAGAAGTTACCGATATGCAAAGGTCTGTTAAGGGCGAAGTTGTAGCTTCAACTTTTGATGAGCCAGCCTCAAGGCACGTTGCTGTTGCAGAGATGGTGATTGAGAAAGCAAAAAGATTAGTTGAGCATAAGAAAGATGTAGTTATTTTATTAGACTCAATTACAAGGTTAGGCAGAGCATACAACGCTGTTATACCAAGTTCAGGTAAAGTTTTAACCGGAGGTGTCGATGCTAATGCCCTTCAAAGACCCAAAAGATTTTTTGGTGCAGCAAGAAATGTAGAAGAAGGCGGATCCCTCACAATTATATCAACTGCTTTGATAGATACTGGAAGTAGAATGGATGAAGTAATCTTTGAAGAATTTAAAGGAACAGGTAATTCTGAATTAATTCTCGATAGAAAAGTTGCTGATAAAAGAATTTATCCAGCCCTAGATATTACTAGATCAGGAACAAGAAGAGAGGAATTGCTATTTGCAAAAGATGAACTTTCTAAAATGAATGTCCTTAGAAGAATTATTAGTCCTATGGGAACTATGGATGGAATTGAGTTCCTAATTTCTAAATTAAAAAATACAAAAAACAATTCTGATTTCTTTGATTCAATGAATAAGTCCGCTAACTAACTTTACTGAACAGTTTGGTTGTTAAAATTTACTTCGTGTAAGTAAAAACTGATAATACTTTCAAGAGTATTAACTTTATCTTTTATTGTTATAGCTTCTAAAAGTTTTTGTTTTTCCTCATTAGTTACTGGTGAAATCATCGAAAGAGTATTTATTCTTTGAGCTTTATCTAGTTTTTCAAATTCCCTCCAGTTTAATAATAATCCATTCTTTCTAAAAAATATTTTAGCTTTGTTCATAAGATCATCCGTATCAAAATCGCCTGACGGATCTTTAAGGTCTGCCTCAAAACTTTTATAATCAACTTTGAATTCTCTATAAAGTTTTTCATTTTTTATTTCCTCTAAAATTCTAAATCTTGTGACTCCTGTTAGATTTATAAGAACTCTACCGTCTTTGCTTTTCTGAAAATCGCTAATTTTACCAAGACATCCTATTTTATAAACTTCATTTCCTTCTTTTTGGGATTGCACCATACCCATATATTTATCTTTGCTATAAGTATCATTTACTAAGTCGAGATATCTTTGCTCGAAAATGTTGAGAGGAAGATTGGTTTTAGGAAAGTATATTACTCCACTTAAAGGGAAAACTGGAATTATTGAGGGCAGAGATTTCATAAATCTAGTATAGTAAAAAAGCCTAATATTAAAAAGCGACATATTATAAGCTTTTTACCTATATAATTAGGATTTTAGATGAAAAATTAATCTTCACTAATAGAAAAGAATTATTATTATCCAGAAAAATGAAATTCTATTTAAAAGCAATCATTATTTTTCTATTTTTTTTTCAAATCCATAAATCTTTTGCAGAAATGGTAACTTTTAATTCAAGGGAAACTGTAAACGCGGAAGGTAGTACCAGCAGAGGAGGAAGTGGTTCAGCTAATAATGATTGGGGACTTGCAGCTGGAATAGAGTTTAACGCTGATGGATCAAAAATGTTTGTAAGTTTTGCCCAAGTGTTCGAGACCCAAGGTATGAATTCAGTATCAGTCGTTGATAGAGTTATAAATACTTATAACTTATCAACAAGATATGATCTCTCTACTATATCTTATGCAGGTGATGATGAAAGATGTGAATTTGAATTTGATGAAGGAGATCAGGGTCAACAATTATATGACCTAGAGTTAACTAATGATGGCATGAAAATTTTAGTAGTTTCCAGAAGAGCTCAGGTCAACGATGAAGATTTTGATAAAGCTTATGTCCTGAATTTAACTTCGCCTTACGATATATCCTCTTGTACACGTTCTTCAGCAACTAACGATCTCGACTCAGCAGTTTTTCAAAATGGTAGCTTAGGGGGAGATAGAGCTGAGTCGAGCACTGGTAAAAAGAACAATTTAGTTGAAGGTGTCGAAATTAATAAAGATGGCACTAAACTATTTTTACTGTATAGAGATACTATTTCAGATAATGGTGTCGGTGGAAGATTATTAGAATATAATCTTTCAACTCCATATGATTTATCCGAGACATCATTATCTTTAGTTACTACAGCTGGAATTAAGTTTAGTGAAGATGACTCAACTGGTGTGCATGGCCCAGCCTCTATAAGGTTCAGACCTGATGGGAAAAGATTTTTTATTGTAAGTCATGCTCATAGTGGAACTCAAAGAGTGCTTCAAGTTACACTTACAAATGCATATGACACATCATCTTATGTAATTGATGGTAGTTTTGTTATAAAGAATTTATCAGGTTATAACAACTCACAGCCAAGAGGAATTGCCTTTAGTGAAAATGGATTAAAAATGTATATAACAAAAGATAGAAGTAAAGCTCCAGACATAAATCTTGATCAAGTAATCGAGTATGATTTAGCATGTCCGTTTACTGTTATTGCTAGCAAATGTCCTCCAATTACAGAAAATAAAGATAGAACTGGTATAGCAGAAGCGCAGATAGATATTGCTAAGAGAACTATGGAATATTCAACGGATAGTGCTCTAAATCGATTGAGATGGATAAGAAGAAATAAAGAAAAACAAAATCTTACAAATCATAATATTGATTTTGATTTTTCAAATCCTATTATGTCTAGGCTCGCTAAAAAGATAAGCACTTCTAATACCGAAGACAAACAGGAAGAGAAAAATCAAGATGTATTTTATTGGAGCGAAGGAAGTATATCTTTAGGCAAAATAGGTGATAGTAGCATTTCGTCATCAAAAGAAATTAGTACTGATGCATTAACTTTTGGATTTGATAAATTTATAGATGAAAAAAGTTTATCAGGATTTGCCTTCCGATTTGGAAAAAATGATACAGATGTAGGTAGCTTAGGAAGCAATTTAGATACAGACACTTACAACTTAACTTTCTACAACACCACATCTAAAGATAATGATACTAAATTTATCGATACCATATTAGGAGTTGGAAAATTAAATTATGACATTCTTACAGTGCTAGATAATAAAAATCTAACTGCAGAAAGAGAGGGCTATCAACTCTATGGAACATTAAGAGCAAAAGATGAGATTAAAAAAGATAATTTAATGATAATTCCATCTGTTCAACTAGACCTTGGTCGCTCATTTTTACTCAGTTATGTAGAGTCATCAGGCACGGGAGCAATTTCAGTTGATAATCAGGATGTAAGGACAAATAAACTTAGAGCAGCTATATCTTTAGTCGAAGATTTATCCAAAGATGATTATGTTTTTAAAAAACATGGAAAATTTGAATATTCAGCTGATTTAGCACGTTCATCTAATTTTAAATACTTTTATGTGTCGGCTCCTAATACAAGATTTTCTGAAGAATTAAGCTCAGGCGCTCTTCATAACTTAAGCGGTGAGCTAGGACTTGATATGGTTTTAAGAAATAACTTTAGTATTTTTCTGATTTATGAACGTGAGCAAGCGATTGGTTATGGTCACACCGATCAAATTCATATTGCTTTAGGCTACCTGCCTGATAATAAAATTAACTACGCTTTAAAAGTCGATGCAAAAGACGATCTAAGATCAAAAGTTTTAATTAGTAAAAAAATTGGAGATTATAAACTTAGTTTTGATCATTCCCATGATTTTTTAAGTGAGGAAGATAATTATTTAAGCTCGATTAATCTAAGTAAAGATTTTTAATTTATGGGTTTTATAGTATCAATACTTTCACCTGCTTTAAAAGTTTGTCCATTCTTTAAATCTGTAAAAGTACCATCTTTAAAGTTTTAGCGACATTTTAGAGTATCTTTAATATAAAACTGAAAATTATAACAAAACTTCATGTTTAAGAGAATTTTTACATAAAAATAGCAACAAATTACTTATTCAAAAAAAAATAAAATAAATTATTATTCAGCAATTATGTTTTTATTAAAAAGACTAGTTTTAGCAATAATATTTTTTTTTCCAGCAGCAAACTGTTTTGCAGGCATGGTAACTAGTGTGCAAAACGAAACATTTAGTGATAATAGCTCTCGTGAATTAAAAGGTATTGCATTTAATGAAGATGGAACCAAATTGTTTACTAGTTACCAATTCAAAGCAAACCCTGGAGGTGAAGCGGAGGCCACTTATAAGTTAAATGAATATAATCTATCTACTCCATACGATATCTCTACCAGAACTTATGCTGGAAATGACGAAAGATGTGAATTGAATTCTAAGTCTGATGGTAGTGGTAATGGTCCGTCATCTGACAGGATATTTGATATAGAATTTAGTAATGATGGAATGAAAGTATTTGTAGTAGAAGGAATACGTAATAGCTCAATGGACAATGATAAAGTATTTAGATTTGATTTAACTTCACCTTATGATATTTCAACCTGCTTTTATGTGAGTGAAACTACGAATCTTGATAGCATGGCACTTCAAAACGGAAGTAAAGCTGGGTCAAGAGGTAGCGGAGATATTGCTGCTAATAAAAAAGAAAACCGCGTTCAAGGAATTGAATTTAATGATACTGGTACAAAACTTTTTTTAATTTTTCATGGTCAAAGCACTCTTCCAGATGATGATGGAGGTGGACCCAGACTAACTAGACTTTTAGAGTATAAACTCTCAACTCCCTATGACATAACCGATCTATCACTTGTTACTACAGCAGGAATTGAATTAGAAGATGAGGTTAGTAACCCACAAACAATGAGATTCAGCGCAAATGGAAAAAGAATTTTTATTATTGACCACCTAGGTAATGCGAATGGTCGCGAAGTTCATCAAGTTTCACTTTCCAATCCATACGATACATCTTCATTTACTATAGATGGACGTGTTAGAGTGGCTGATCTAGATAGTGATCATACTGAACCAGGGGGAATTGCGTTTAGTAAATCTGGTTTAAAAATGTATGTCGGTGATGATGGTCAACAAAGTATTTATGAATTTGATTTAGTTTGTCCATTTAATATTATTGCTGGAAAATGCCCTCCAATTACAGAAAATAAAGATAGAACTGGTATAGCAGAAGCACAGATAGATGTTGCTAAAAGAACTATGGAATATTCAACTGATAGCGCTTTAAACCGTCTTAAATGGATTAGACGAAATAAAGAGAGACAGAATTTAACAAATCATAATATTGATTTTGATTTTTCAAATCCTGTTATGTCTCAGCTCGCTAAAAAAATAAGCACTTCTAATACTGAAGAAATACAAGAAGAGAAAAATCAAGATGTATTTTATTGGAGTGAAGGAAGTATATCTTTAGGTAAAATAGGTGATAGTAGTATTTCGTCATCGAAAAAAATCAATACTGACGCATTAACTTTTGGATTTGATAAATTTATAGATGAAAAAAGTTTATCAGGATTTGCCTTCCGATTTGGAAAAAATGATACAGATGTAGGTAGCTTGGGAAGTAATTTAGATACAGAAACCTATAACCTGACTTTTTATAGCACTACATCTAAAGATGATGATACTAAATTTATCGATACCATTTTAGGATTTGGAAAATTAAATTATGAAATCCTAACAGCATTAGATAATAAAAATCTAACTGCAGAAAGAGAGGGATATCAATTGTATGGAACAATAAGAGTAAAAGACGAGATTAAAAAAGACAATCTCGCGTTCATTCCATCTGTTCAACTAGACCTCGGTCGCTCATTTTTAAACAGCTATAATGAATCAGGCAAAGGAGCAATCTCAGTCGACAGTCAAGATGTGAGGACAAATAAACTTAGAGCAGCTGTATCTCTAATTGAAGATCTTTCAAAAGATGATTATATCTTCAAAAAACATGGAAAATTTGAATATTCAGCTGATTTAGACCGTTCATCGAATTTTAAATATACTTATGTATCAGATCCTAATACAAGATTTTCTGAAAAATTAAGCTCAGGCGCTCTTCATAATTTAAGTGGCGAATTAGGAATTGATATGGTTTTAAAAAATAACTTTAGTATTTTTCTGATTTATGAACGTGAGCAAGCGATTGGTTATGGTCACACCGACCAAGTTCACATTGCATTAGGTTACTTACCCGATAATAAAGTTAATTATGCTTTAAAAGTCGATGCAAAAGACGATCTAAGATCAAAAGTTTTAATTAGTAAAAAATTTGGGGACTATAAACTAAGCTTTGATCATTCCCATGATTTTTTAAGTGAGGAAGATAATTATTTAAGTTCGATTAATTTAAGTAAAGATTTTTAAGGTATAGGTTTTCTACTATCTATACTTTCACCTGCTTTAAAAGTTTGTCCGGAGTTTAAAACGGTATAAGTATTGTCTGCAAAATTATATTTACAATTACCACCGCCACAAGAAGATGCGATATTCCCACTTGCAGAGGCCCCTTCCGTCATAACCCATCTGTACTTACTACCAGGTTTACCTGGATAAACTTTATTTCCGTTAGCATCTAAAGTGTACCAATTTGGCATAGTGCCATCAAAACAATTTGAACCACAAGCGTGAGCTCCTTGGCCAGCTAACATGTTACCATTTTCATCAACTATTATACCCGCCCCGCTTCCACTATGAGGTGGTTTATAATTATAAATAGTTTGTTTAGGGGCACTTGATGCTGATGCAGTAAGAGTTTGAGTTGAGCATTTATAACTTTCTTCTTTACTCATTTGTTCCGTTCTTTCTGATGACCATTTCGATTCAACAATTTTCGTGTATTTAATATCTTTCTTTTGTGAAACATATTGGACTTGATAAGATCCTGAAACATTGGACGAAGAGATTGCTACAGTTCCTTTATTACACAAATTAGATCCAACAACTTTTTCGTTTTTATCATAAGGATTGGTTAATGTAGATGAATTAAAAAAATTTGAAACTGCATTTACATTCGGCTCAATTAAAGAGTTACAATATTGGTTATTAAATAATTTCGCACTAGGATTAATTCTACAGTTGGCTAATTCATTATTCATGGTCTTTACTATCTGATTAAAATTTGATTGTGCTTTTTTATCTTTAGCATTTGAAATGTAGCCATTATAAGTTACAACACCGACTGCAGAAAAAATACTTATCAAAGCAACAACAACCAGTAATTCAATTAAAGCAAATCCATTTTTATTATTCATAATCTTAAAAATATATTATACAATAATTCAATATATCAATTTAAATTATGAAAAAAAAAGTAATTATTACACTTTCTTTATCCTGGTTGCTGATTGTAGGTTATTTAACTTGGTATAATGGCTTGAAAGCTTCAGGTCGCTATAAAGGGTTTAATTGGGAAGAATGGTTGTGGTTTGGTTTAATACCGCTTTTAGCTATATATTTTTTCTATTTTATTTGGAAGCCTGAGGCTTTTAAAGACTTAGTGAAAGATATAAAGTCATTATTTAATTAAGATGGAAATTATAGTTTTTACCCCAAATTTAGAAATAGTTTATCAAGAAGGCTTATTCTTTTTAAATTATATTATTGAACAAGTGATAGAAATCACTGCACAAATAAGAATTTAATTTGCTTTTAAATAATTTTTTCTTTTTATTTATTATTGGTGCAGTAATTGGTAGTTTTTTAAATGTTTGTATATACCGATTGCCAAAAAATTTAGATATTGTATCTAAAAGATCTTTTTGTCCCCGATGTAAAAAAAGTATTAAATGGTTTGATAATATTCCTTTAATTTCATCTTCAATTTTAAAATTTAAATGTAGGTTTTGTAAAAAAAAAATCTCAATCCAATACTTTTCGGTGGAGCTATTATCTGCTTTGTTTTTAAGCACGGCATTAAGTTTTACAGTAAACTTTTTAGACTTCATATTATTAAGTTTAATTTTTTACATTTTTATTGTGATTTTTGTGATTGATATTAAGCATTATATTATTCCTGATAGTCTAAATTTTTCTTTAATTTTAATTGGTATTTTAAAAAACTTTTTACCAGAAACGGCGTTAAATCTTAATCAAGATATGTTTCAGTCTTTGGCAGGAGGAGCTGGAGGTTATTTTCTTATATGGATTATAATATTTTTATATAAAAAATTTAAAAATGTTGAGGCTATGGGCTTAGGCGATGCAAAATTATTATCAGGAATTGGTTTTATATTTGGTCTTAAATCTATTTTTATAATTTTATTTACAGCATCAATTTTAGGACTTTTGTATTCAATCCCAAAATTACTATTGGGAAAAAGCTCATTAAAGACTGCTTTACCTTTTGGTCCGTTTTTAATTATTGGTTCAGTGATATATTTCTTTTACTTTAGTGTTTAAACGTTAAAATTCCCTATTAGCGGAAAAGATTAAAGCGTTTTCATGACCAAATCCATCTTTCTCACGCCTTTTCATAATGGTTGTGATATTCCATCCATTGTCAAATATCCAATCAAAGCCTGCTTCTAATTTTATGCTAGAGCTAAAATGTTTAGAAATAGTTGTACTATATTGAGTAGACGAGCTAGATATTAAATGTCCTTTTAATACAGAGTCTTCAGTTAAATCTTCATTATAATCTATCTTTAAATGCGGAAGAAGTTCGGAATAATCAAAATTAATATTACTAGCTATTTTAACACCAATTGAAGCCGATGAACTAAACAAATCTCTATCATCAAAACTCATTTTCTCATTGCTTGAGCCTGCCTCACTATAACCATCAATTTCAGAGTAACCAAAATTAATTTGTGAATAATTATAAATGTTTAAATTTTTATATTGATTTGATAAATTATACTTTAAAGCACCAAATGCATGTCTGGCTTTATTTTTACCGGTAACCCTAGTATCATTAGTAATATCTACTACTCGGTTTGTATGTTGATCAGTTTCTCCTAAGCCAAAAAAAGTATCAACAAAATTTTGGTCATTTATCTTTAGTGTATGGTACATCATTAAATTCATTCCTCTTGATGTTGATGTTGTCCCATTTGTGCTTACTTCTGTAATATTTTCATCATCTCTAAAAGCTAAACCAAATAATGAATTATTATCATAATCAATATCAGCTCCAATTATAAAACCATTAGAGTCAATTTGTCTTCCAAGCTGATCAGATCTGAAATTAAGAGAGCCTTTATTTATTGATCCAGAAGCCCACCATACCCAATCTTTATATTGAGGATTAGAATTATTTCCGATCATACTTGTTAAATTTGAAGACATATAATCTTTAATATTTATTTTTTCTACAAACTCTTTTGAATAGTGTTCAAGCAATCTTTTACTTATATTTTCATCATTAAATTTATCATTTAATGCAAATTTTAAATCTTGTATTTGAACACTTTGATTATTTCCTAATCTTCTATATTGCTCCATCCTTCTTAAAACTGAATTAGTGGATTGCGTTAAAGAACTTTTAATACTTTCGTTATGCGCTTCCACAATCCCCTTTAATTCCTTATCATCAAAAGCATCAAATGTACTTTCGCTTGCCTCGATAGAGTTAATGGTTAGAGTTGTTGTACCAGAAATAGTAGCTGATTCTCCATCGAGACCTCCGTATTCTATAATGTAAGCAGTTTGAGTGTGAGTATCAGTCGACTTGCCTGGCAAATCATTCCATTTACCACTACCAGTATAAAATTGACCGACTTCTTCCTCACCTGAGTTGTTAGGTTCGTTAGTATTCCAATTACTGTAGGAATACCCAACATCAACTGTACATCCATCAACTTCACCATCACAAAAATAAGTTTTGCCTGCCTCTGGTCCTGTTACCCACTGCCAATGACCTTCATTTGTATCTCCTGTTGTTTGATCATTGGCGTCTGAAGACCCAATCCAAGAGTTTGAATTAACTTTTGCTTTTATAAAAGCATTTTCACCAGCACTTGTAATTGTTACTAGGTATCCTGTTAATCCTTTGTACGTTGAAGCAGCAGCTAAAGCTTTTGCCTGTCTCCATGTTTTAGTAGCAGATACTACCTCATAATAATGTCCTGTACCTGAATAATAGTTTGTTCCCGCAGGAGTTACAGCTACCGTTACTGTTGGTGAACCTGCAGTTCCATCACCTTTAAAAGCCAAAGTTGCTAAAGCTGTATTTATATTAGCTTGCGTTCCTCTAAAACCTATTTCAGTTAAACTATTACCATTACAATCTGACGGTTCAGCAGCATTATCTGCGCTGTAGCCACAATACCCTGAAGCTTGTAATAAACTCGAGGTAGTTGTAATTTTTACATTTCCATCTGACGCTACCACCGATACTAACAATGTTCCAGTGAAACCACTTATACTTGGCGTCGTCCCAGAGTCAGCAAGAGTGACAAAGTCTGAAGTATCAGCCGTTAAACTTGATGGCATCGTAACGGTTTCTGCCAACAAAAACTTAGGACAAATCAAAAAAGTAGCTAATACAGCTTTTATAAAAGTATCTTTAAAATTCATAAAAAAAAAATTTATAGCCATTTTTATATATTTATGGAAGAAAACAACCAAAAATTTATTAAAGTAAAACCTCAATTATTTGTTATAAACTGCGCTATTTAGGACTAACTGATATGATTTTAATCAATTTCTTTCCAATATTGGTTCTGAACAGCTCCACCTGTACTAGTTGCCTGAGACTTACCAGTTATCAGGTTATCAGTTGCAGTAAATCCTGAAATATTATCTTTAGCATTACCTGCAATACCTATGTAAAGGTTATCACCTTGTACAACTACTTTCGATAACACTCCAGATCCAAGTTCTATGTTTAAAAGTGAGCTACCACAGAGAGTATCATAAGCTGTTAAAATAGCCTTTCCAGTAGTACATGAATTTGCTCCTTTAGAAGGCTCATAGATTGGAAAGTAAACTCTATCTTTATCTACAGTCGGTTCCGCTGTTAATTTTTGTTTATTAACAAGATTGACATACCAGCCAAGTTTATCGCTTGGTACAGGGCATTGAGAATTAGTACATTTAGATATATTGCCTACTGGCGATACATTTACAAAATTTGGGAAATCTTTATCTTTAATCCCAAACAATCTATTTTGAATTTGATCAGAGTCTTCTCTAAGTTTTTGTGTATTTCCAGTTCCAAAGTATAACCACAAATTATTATCATTATTAATTGTGGCACTCGATTTTGTAT
>CACCBT010000012.1:15000-21668 GCA_902544345.1 uncultured Pelagibacteraceae bacterium | reverse complement strand
ATTGCTTGAAGATAATGATTTTTTTAACTTTAAAATAAGCGTAAAATCATCAGATATATTTTTAACTGTAAAAGCTTATAAAAAACTTTCACAAATATGTGACTATCCATTACACCTTGGCGTAACGGAGGCTGGTAGTTTATTTACTGGCAGCATTAAGTCTTCTATTGGTATTGGTCAACTTTTGATGGATGGAATTGGTGACACAATTAGAGTATCTCTTTCATCTGATCCAGTTGATGAGATAAAGGCAGGATTTGAAATTCTCAAATCTATAGGAATACGCTCTAGAGGAGTAAATATTATTTCTTGCCCATCATGCGCTAGACAAGCTTTTCCCGTGATAGAGACAGTTAAAGTTTTAGAGAAAAAATTAGCTCATATAAAAGAGCCTATCAACTTGTCAATAATTGGATGTGTAGTTAATGGACCGGGAGAAGCAGCTCAAACAGAGATAGGCTTAACAGGTGGAGGGCAAGATAGTAATTTACTGTATCTATCGGGGGTACCGTATACAAAAGTACCTAACTCTAAAATTATTGATAGAATTGTTCAGCTTGTGGAGAATAAATTAAAAGAAAAAAACTGACTTATGTTACCTCTGCAAAAAGTTAAAGAAATAGTATCTCGATATAACAGTTTAGAAAAAGAACTTTCATCAGGTAGCATAGACCCAAAACAGTTTGCAAACAAATCAAAAGAATATTCAAACTTAGGAAACATTATATCGACTGCAAAAGAATACATTAATTTTGATAATGAAAAAAAGGATCTAGAGCAAATTTTACAAGATCAAACATCAGATAAAGAAATTATTGAAATGGCGCAAAAAGACTTAGAAGATCTTGATAAAAAAAGAAAAAATAATGAAAATCAACTAAAAATATTTCTTTTACCTAGAGATGAAGATGATGGCAAGAATGCTATTGTTGAAATAAGAGCAGGTACTGGTGGATTGGAAGCATCACTTTTTTGTTCTGACTTATTTAAGATGTATGAGAAAGTTTGTTCAAAAAAAAAATGGCAATTAGAAATAATAAATATCTCTAAAAGTGAAGCAGGTGGATTTAAGGAAGTTATTTTTTCTGTAAATGGAAATGATATATACTCGTATCTTAAATATGAATCTGGTGTTCATAGAGTTCAAAGGATACCTGAAACTGAAACTCAGGGAAGAGTTCATACCTCAGCTGCAACAGTGGCTGTTTTACCAGAAGCAGAGGAGGTTGACATTCAAATTAAAGAGTCAGATCTAAGAATAGATGTTTTCAGAGCTGGCGGACCAGGAGGACAATCAGTAAACACAACTGACAGTGCAGTAAGAATTACCCATCTACCAAGTGGAGTTGTAGTAAGTCAGCAAGATGAAAAATCTCAACATAAAAATAAAGCAAAGGCACTAAAAATTCTTAGGTCACGTGTTTATGAAGCTGAAAAAAGAAAAAAAGATCTTGAAAGATCTAGCAATAGAAGAAGTCAAATAGGAACTGGAGACAGGTCTGAAAGAATAAGAACTTATAATTTTCCACAAGGAAGAGTTACAGACCATAGAATCAATCTCACATTACACAAATTAGATGAATTTTTAAGTGGTGAAATTCATGAGGAGATGAACGAGCAATTACGGCTAAAAGAACAAGACTTAAAACTTGAGGGCTTAAAATAATTATGAACAGTTATGAAGTATTAAAAATAGGATCAACAACTCTTAAAGAAAAAAAAATTGCATCCTTCATTTTGGACTCAGAGCTTTTATTGTCAAAAGTTTTGCAAACAAATAGGCAAGATTTACTTTTAAATTTGAGTAAAAAAGTAAGTAAAAAAGATTATATCAAATATTTTAATTTAATTCATAGAAGGTCAAGTCATGAACCAGTTGCATATATTCTCAATAAAAAAGAGTTTTGGAGTAAACTTTTCAATGTAACACAAGATACTTTGATACCAAGACCAGAAACTGAGGTTATGGTAGATCAATTAATAAAAAAATATAAAAATAAAAAAAATATCTCAATTTTAGACATCGGAACCGGAAGTGGATGTATTATTATTAGCTTATTGAGTGAGTTAAATAACTCTTTTGGGGTTGGTATAGATATTTCCCATAGAGCAATAAATATAGCTAAAAAAAATGCTATTAATCATTGCATTGACACAAAAATTAAGTTTTTAAACATTTCGCTAACAAAATATTTCAACAAGAAACATGATCTCATTGTTTCTAATCCACCTTATATTAGTACAAGAGAATTTAAGAGTTTAAGCGAGGATATAAAGAAATTTGAACCCAGAATAGCCTTAGATGGAGGAAATGATGGGCTTGACCTAATAAAAAAAGTTATCTACAAAACTAAAGAAATCTTAAAAATAAATGGAACTCTTGCCCTAGAAATAGGAAACAAACAATTTAGGAAAGTTTCGAAAATATTAATAAATAATAATTTTAAAATTGAATTTAGGATCAAGGATTACCGAGATAACATAAGATGTATAATTGCAAAGAAATTAAAATAAAATTATTCAAATGAGCTTAAATAATCGTAGAAGAAATTTTAGATCAAGATCTCAAAAGAATAACTTCAGAAGAAGATCTGGCCCTATAATCACTAATAATGCTACGAGTGTTACTAGTAATGGTAATGTAAATTTCAATAGGAGCGGATCAATGAATAATTTACATGCTTTGGAAAAAGCAATGCAAAAGTTTCAACAGTTAGCAAAAGATGCTCAAAGCAATGGTGATCCGGTTTTGGCTCAGAATTATTTTCAGCATGCCGATCATTATTTAAGAAGATTTAACGAATTGAGTCAAAAAAGAGAAATTAACGAAGATCATTCACATAACTCAAATAAAGAGAGAGCGTCAACATCAAACTAGTACTTTTATCTTAGTTCAGCTAATTTAAGATCAATTTTTATTCTTTTTAATTCAAAATCTTTCCTTGCTTCACCTTTAAGCTTTTTACCGGAAGGTAATTTTAGTCTTTGAGAATTTACTTTTTTTCCATTTACTACAACTTCATAATGTAAATGAGGACCAGTAGACATTCCTGTTGAACCTACATAACCAATTATCTGTCCTTGTTTTACTTTTTTACCTTCTTTAATACCTTTAGCAAAAGATTTCATGTGAGCATAAATTGTTTCGTAAGTAGAATTGTGTCTTATCTTAACACAGTTTCCTCCTCCGCCACACCATCTAGCTCTAGTAATAGTGCCAGACCCAGAAGCCATTATCGGAGTACCACTTGGCGCAGCAAAGTCAGTTCCTCTGTGCATCTTATTATAGCCAAGTATAGGATGTTTTCGCATTCCAAATGACGAAGAAAGTCTCGCACCGTTTATTGGAGTCTTCATTAAAGATTTTGTAATACTTTGACCCTTGATATTAAAAAAATCATCACTGTTTTTATCTTTAAAATGATAAAGATTTATTTCTTCTCCATTAACAAACATTGAAGCATAAATTATTTTTCCAGTATCTCTAACTCTTTCATTATCATCCTCAAATTTTTCATATAATAATTCAAACCAATCTCCTTTTCTGATATCTCTTTGGAAGTCTACTTCAAAACCAAAAATTCTTGCAAACTCAATTATAATGTTTGGTTCTATACCTGATTGAATAGCAGAACTATACAAATTATTATTTATAACACTTTTTACAACCACTTCTCTTTTGTATAGTTGGAGAATATTTTCTTTAACAATAAATTTATTTTTAGATTTTCTTACCTCTATACTAATAGTATTATTAATAGGAAACAAAAGACTAACTACTGAATTAGTTTGATTTTCAAGCTTTTTATAAATAAGCTTTAATTCCCGTCCTGAATAAATATTTGTAAGTTTTTTTTGCTTTAATTTGAAAGAAATTTCTTTAATTTCTTCATCCCTAATGTTGAATTGATTTAGTATTTTTTCAACTGAATCATTTTTTTTTATAGTGTATTTAATATCCTTGTAAGGACTATTAATTTTAGAAACTAAAAAATTAGAAATCTGTGAAAATTCATTAGATTTAGATATGTCTGATAAATTTTCTTGATTATTTAGGTTCTTTTTTGAAACTAAATTTAGTGAAATAAAATATAAAAGAGAAAAAAAAACAATAAAAAAAAATAAAATTACAGTATTAAAGTTTAAAATTTTTATTTTGCTAAGTTTATAAGATAATTCGGATTTCTTAATTTTTCTGAAAATATTATTAAAATAATGAATTATCGCCATGGTTGTTTTCTACAAAAATTAGTTAGTGTTTGCAATGTAAGAACAGCAAAAAACCCTTAAATTCCTTAGTTATTTGACCAATATACGCCTTGACTTATGACTGAATTGTAATAAAACGAGCCCTCACCTCTACGAAATTTAATTAATAATAGCGCCAGAGGTGTGTAGATTTTAAAAAAATCTTAGCTTTTTTAAATTGTAAACTAAGAAGAGAAGTGTGGACGGCTAGGTTAATATAGAAATTGTCGTACACGCTTTAACAAAAATAACTTTAATTTTACTTAAAGTTATAAAGCTAGTGTGCGCCGTTATTAAACTTGAGAGTTTGATCATGGCTCAGAACGTACGCTGGCGGCACGCCTAACACATGCAAGTCGAACGCAGTAGCAATACTGAGTGGCAAACGGGTGAGTATAATGTGGGAATCTGCCTTTTGGTTTGGAATAACACGGGGAAACTTGTGCTAATACCGAATAAGCCCTTACGGGGAAAGTTTTAACGCCGAAAGATGAGCCCGCACTTGATTAGCTAGTTGGTAAGGTAAAAGCTTACCAAGGCAACGATCAATAGCTGTTCTTAGAGGAAGACCAGCCACATTGGGACTGAGACACGGCCCAGACTCCTACGGGAGGCAGCAGTGGGGAATCTTGCACAATGGGGGAAACCCTGATGCAGCGATGCCGCGTGAGTGAAGAAGGCCTTTGGGTTGTAAAACTCTTTCGTCGGGGAAGAAAATGACTGTACCCGAATAAGAAGGTCCGGCTAACTTCGTGCCAGCAGCCGCGGTAATACGAAGGGACCTAGCGTAGTTCGGAATTACTGGGCTTAAAGAGCTCGTAGGTGGTTAAAAAAGTTGATGGTGAAATCCCAAGGCTCAACCTTGGAACTGCCATCAAAACTTTTTAGCTAGAGTGTGATAGAGGTAAGTGGAATTTCTAGTGTAGAGGTGAAATTCGTAGATATTAGAAAGAACACCAAATGCGAAGGCAACTTACTGGGTCACTACTGACACTGAGGAGCGAAAGCATGGGTAGCGAAGAGGATTAGATACCCTCGTAGTCCATGCCGTAAACGATGAGTGCTAGACGTTGGAAATATATTTTTCAGTGTCGCAGCGAAAGCATTAAGCACTCCGCCTGGGGAGTACGACCGCAAGGTTAAAACTCAAATGAATTGACGGGGACCCGCACAAGCAGTGGAGCATGTGGTTTAATTCGAAGATACGCGCAGAACCTTACCAACGCTTGACATGTTCGTCGCGAGACTAAGAGATTAGTTTCTTCAGTTCGGCTGGACGAAACACAGGTGCTGCATGGCTGTCGTCAGCTCGTGTCGTGAGATGTTGGGTTAAGTCCCGCAACGAGCGCAACCCCTACTTTTAGTTGCCACCATTTAGTTGGGCACTTTAAAAGAACTGCCAGTGATAAGCTGGAGGAAGGTGGGGATGACGTCAAGTCCTCATGGCCCTTATGTGTTGGGCTACACACGTGCTACAATGGCACTTACAATGGGAAGCAAAGAGGTGACTCTAAGCTAATCCCTAAAATGTGTCTCAGTTCGGATTGTACTCTGTAACTCGAGTGCATGAAGCTGGAATTGCTAGTAATCGCGGATCAGCGCGCCGCGGTGAATACGTTCCCGGGTCTTGTACACACCGCCCGTCACACCATGGAAGTTGGTTACACCTTAAGGCAAAGCTTATACCTTTGACTACGGTACGATCAGCAACTGGGGTGAAGTCGTAACAAGGTAGCCGTAGGGGAACCTGCGGCTGGATTACCTCCTTTCTAAGGAAGACCAAAACATTTCTTTTGGTCTCAAAAAATAAAGTTAATGTGGCCGTCCTCATTTCTCTTCTTTAACAATTAAAGTGTCTCATAAATGCTTAGGGGCCGGTAGCTCAGGTGGTTAGAGCGCACCCCTGATAAGGGTGAGGTCGGACGTTCGAGTCGTCCTCGGCCCACCATTTTTCAAGGGGGATTAGCTCAGCTGGGAGAGCGCCTGATTTGCATTCAGGAGGTCAGCGGTTCGATCCCGCTATCCTCCACCAAAGACACTTTTAGTTTTTTTAAATTGTAAATAATTAATATCAATTTTGATTGTTCGAACAGTAAGAACAATCAAACAATATCTATATCCGATTGTTCGAATAGATGAACAATCAAAAAATGTTCGAAAAGATGAACATTTTCTTAAAAATTTAATTTAGACAGAAAATTATTTTCTGTGCATAAATCAAGCGTTTAAGGGCGTATGGCGGATGCCTAGGCACTGAAAGGCGATGAAGGACGTGGTATACTGCGATAAGTTTCGGGGAGCTGTATGCAGGCTTTGATCCGAAAATTTCCGAATGGGACAACCCACCACTTTATGTGGTACTTCAAACTGAATTCATAGGTTTGAAGAGCTAACCCGGAGAACTGAAACATCTAAGTAAC
>CACCBT010000012.1:0-12500 GCA_902544345.1 uncultured Pelagibacteraceae bacterium | reverse complement strand
AACGTGTGAAGCTGACCAGTACTAATAGCTCAATTGGCTTGATTTATGCACTGAAAAAAATTTTATCTAGGTTTTGTTTAACTAAAAAATTCAAAGAGTATTGATTTTGAATATTTTTTAATTAGGATTGATTTATGACAAAAAAGTCTTCTAACGTTACTGAAGTTCTTAAAGATGATGGTGTTAATGCGGTAGATATAATTAACTTTCAAAATTTAAGCAGTATTAACATTAATCAATTAACTTCAAAGTTCGGAAAAGACAAATCTTGGGCGGTAAGATGTACTTTTAACCATAGATTTGGTGGGGTTGCAATACAACAACTTCCTGGAGAAGGCAACAGAATGCACCAACATCCTGACGCAGCTGAGTGTTGGGTAATACTTAAAGGCAAGTGGAAGTGGTTTATAGAAGGGCAAGGTGATATGGAAGTGTCCGAGGGAAGTATTATTAACGTTCCTGAAAAAACTTTTCACCAAATTAAATGTATTGGTAATGAACCAGGAATTAGATTTGCAGTAACCAAACCGGATGTTGAGCATATTTATAAATAATGTTCAAAAGCTACCCGTTTAAAAACATTAAAACAGATTTTAAAAACAAACATTACATTTTAACAGGATACTCAAGCGGTATAGGGAACCAGATCTACAAAGATTTAAAATCTTTGGGAGCAATACCAATTCTTGTCGGCAGGAAAAGTGTTAAAAACGAAATATTTTATTTTTGCGATCTAAGAGATCTTGCTGAAACAGAAATTGTAACATTTGAATTAAGTAAAAAATTTAAAAAGATTGATGGATTTATTCATTGTGCTGGAATTAATCAATGCGTACAATCGGAAAAAATTAATCTTGATGACTGGCAAAATATTTTGAACGTAAATTTATCTTCGGCCTTTATAATTTCGAAAGGTGTAAAAACAAATCTTAAGAAGTCAAAAAATCCATCAGTTATCTTTTTTTCGTCAATTTCTGGACATAGAAAAAGTATTGTTAGCGGCGTTCATTATGTTTCCAGTAAAGCAGGTCTAATTGGAATGGCAAAACAATTATCACACGAGTTTGGTCAATTTGGAATTAGAGTAAATTGTATTTCCCCAAGTCAAACTTTCACAAGAATGCTTAGGAAGTCTATGAGCAAAAAACAAATTAAAAATTTGATAAAAACTATTCCTCTAAAAAGATTATCCAGCATAAAGGAACAATCAAACGGTGCAATTTTTTTACTCTCTACTTTATCTAAATATATATCTGGAACTTCTTTAAACATTGATGGTGGACAGATTTAAAAAAGATATTACTTTTGTTATAGCAACAAGAAAAGGAAGCAAAAGAATAAAAAATAAAAATATAAGAAAATTCGGTAATTCAAACCTCTTAGAAATTAAACTTAAACAAATTAAAAGAATTATTAAAAGACCGATAATACTTTTAAGCTCAGATTGTAAAACTTGTCAAAAAATTGGAAAAAAAAATGATGCGATTGTAGATATAAGACCTAAAAAATTTGCAACTGACAATATTCCGATGAAGGCAGTTTACAAATATTTAGCAAAAAAAGTGAATACCAAGTATATTTGTTATCTCCATGTCACTTCTCCTTTTTTGAAAGATAAAACATTAAAACAATCGATTACAAAATTCTCTCAAAACAAAAAAAAATGTGATTCTTTAGCGACTGTTACTTCGGTAAAGGAGTATTTGTGGTATAGGAATAAACCTGTAAACTATAACCCAAAAAATCATCCCCGTTCGCAAACTCTTCCAGATTATGTAGCATTGAACTTTGCAGTAAATATTGTCAGCACTACTTACATGAGGAATAAAGGTCGAATAGTCGGTGAAAATTTTTATCCAATTAATTTAAATTTCCCAGAAAGTCTAGATATAGATTATCAGTGGCAATTTAATCTAGGTAACTTAATTGCTAAAAAAAATTGGCAGAAATGAAAAATATGGTTTTCAAAACTATCTATAGTCTGTTTTTATAAATATTATGAATACGAAACAAAAAGTTTTGTCACTCGCAAAAATATATAATTTAACTCATTCAAAAAAAATTAAAATAGATATAGATTACGAGGATTTTATAAATTTGTTAAACTTATGTGTTGGATTTTATAAACCCATTCATGATTTTTCCAATCTTTTAGATGTTCACTCCATTATAAAAAACAATAGAACTTACAATAACAAGAACTGGACAATTCCAATATTATTAAGATGTAAATCAAAAAAAAAATTTAAAAAAAACCAATATTATTTACTAAGATTTAAAAACAAAACAGTTGGTTGTTTAAAATTCAAAGATTTATTTGAGGTTAATAAAAAAGAATTCACAAAGAAAGTGTTTGGAACTCTAAGCAAAAATCATCCAGGCGCAAAAAGATTTTTAAAGTCCGGAAATATTTTTTTTGACTGTGAATGTTATATTGCTAGGGAGATGATTCCTAAAAATAAATACTTTAAAAAAGCCTTGTTAATCTCCACAAATAAAAAAAGACCAGAACTTAAAAATTCTATTGCTTTTTCTACTCGTAATATATGCCACAAGGGTCATGAATTTATAATTAATTATTTAAAATCCAAGTATAAAAATTTGTTTATTGTATTAATTAAGACACCGGAAAATAAATATGATCCAAACTTTTTGATAAAAAGTTATGAACATTTAAAAAAAATAAAAAAAGTCCCTTTTAAAATAGTAAACATTTATTTACCACTTTTTCTTGCTGGGCCAAGAGAGGCCTTTATTCAGTCTAAAGTCATTAGCAATATTGGTATCAAGACTTTTTTAATTGGCAGAGACCATGCAGGCGTAAAAAAATTCTACAATAAATATGATTCACAAAAAATATTTTTAAAAGTAAAAGTAAAAAAACCTATAATTGAAAAGATTAAAGAACCTCTTTTATGTTTAAATTGTAATAAAATTAAATTTTCAGACGGCAAGCAAAAATGTTTTAGTTGTTATAACAAGAGAAATCTAGTAGGCATCAATGGAGTAAATGTCAAAAAACTTCTATTAAAAAAAAGTAATAAAGTACGAAAATTTTTAGATGACCAAATGTTAAGTTTTATTAAGAAAAATCGAAGGTTGATTTAATATAATCTTTGTTATATATCTCGTTTTGAGAACAACTGTCTCAAGTGGCTAGGTGAAGCCAAAAACAATCTTGATTGTAACACTTTAAACTTAATAAAAATATGAAAAAAAACAATTCTGTTGATCCACTTAAGATTATCCACTGGTTGAACGTAAGAAAGTCTACATTTGATGTGTTGAATTCATATTTGAAGGATAAAATTAACTTTGTAGTAAATAAAGAAAATTTAGATGAGCTCGACGCTTTCTCACTTGAAAAAATTGCAGAGTTTCTAGATGTGCCTAAGAAAGCTTTAATCACTGACAAAAGTGTTCCTTCTTATATCCATCATACAAAATCTCAAATAGAAAAAACAAAAAGACCAATCAACAGAGGAGGGATACATTTTTATAATTATTATACCCTGCCATCCCCACATGGTTATGTCGCTCCAGTTTTAATAGATATACTTTGTCCAAAAAATAAAATGCCAACCTTAAACAATGGTCATTTAGAACCGGCAATCACTGTTAGCCTTGGACCAAATGATATTTATGCTAGGTTTGCAAAAAAAAAGAACAAACTGACTTTTTTAAAATTTAAAATAAATCATGACAAAAAAACGGATTGGATAGTTGGATCCAGTTACTTTGAACCATCTTATTGTTTACACACTTATTCAAGAGCAACAAATGGACCTGGAAAAATTTTATCCTATACAACTAAATCTAATTTAGAAAGTCTTTTAAATAGCAAATTGAACGATGATTCATTTGAAAATTTTGCAACATCTTTAGAAAACAAAAAACCTAATAGGGTAATGTTAAAAGAAGATATTCAAAATAAGGGGTATGAAATTCAGCAAGTCGCTAAAAAAACTAAAATTAGTGTTAAAAAGATTAATGATTTCATAAACAATAAGACTAAGAAATCACTATCTATTAAAGAACTCGAGAAAATTTGTAGTTTAATCAATTCTGATCCATACGTTTACATAGATAAAAATTTTAAAGAAGATAAGATTGGCAAATATTATTACGATAGCAAAGACTCCATCAAAACTATAAGAAAATTCAAAAGTTACACTGTAGCCTCAATCGCAAGCTCTAGTAGAGCGCAAGACTTATCTGGATATTTTTTAAATGTTCAAAATAAAAAAGATAAAACAATAATAGATTTAATGGATACAAATTGTTCACATTATTTGGTGACAAAGGGAGAATTAATTTTAAATATTAAAGAAAATGGTAAAATTAAGAAAGTAAAATTAAAAAATGGCGATGCTATTTGGGTCGCTGCCTATATTAAGCACGGATTTACAGGTAGTGGTGCGTTGATAAAGATTTCTGATGGTCAAAATATTTCTTATCTAGAAAAAATTGATTTGATGAACACTTATAATTTAAATACTACTTTATTAAGAGGAAGAAAAGATAGAGTAAATTGGGGCTACGATTGATAAAAACAAAAATTTTTAAATGAAAAAAAATTTTAGTTTGTGGATAATCGGTCCTTCAGCAGCCGGAAAAAGTACAATTTCAAAAATAATTTACGACAAAATAAAGAAAGAAAATCCCAATTTAATAATTGTAGATGGAGATAAAGTTAGAAATTTATACGAAAATAAAATTGGGTATGACAAAGTTTCAAGGAGTAAAAATACACTTAGGTATATTAATCTAGCAAAATGGTTGTTAAGTTATGATATTTCTTCTGTGTGCGCCGTAATAAGTCCTTTCGAAAAAGATAGAGAGATTTGTAGAAAAAACATTGATAACTACTTTGAGGTTTATTTAGAGTCCTCAAGAGATGAAAGAGTAAAACGAGATCAAAAAAAATTGTATTTACCTGCATTAAAAGGAGAAAAAAAATTTGTTATAGATGTTGATATTCCTTTTGAAAAACCTTTGAAGAGCGATTTAACAATTAATACAGAAGGAAAAAAACCAGAGGATATAGCAAATACAATCTTAAGAGAGCTAAAAATATAAATGTGTGGAATTTTTGGAGGATACAACATCCCATTAGACGATGTAAAAAAGGGGATTAATCTTATTAAAAGAGGTAATGATGGGATTACCGTTGCTGAGCTAGATAAGAAAATTATATTTGCTGCTAGAAGACATACAATTAAATTTTCTGGTAACGAAAAAAATTTGCGAGAAAATTCTGACCAACCATACTACTCAGAAAATAAAGACATTTCTCTTATATTCAATGGCGAGTTTTACAACTTTGAAAAATACAAGGAAAAATTGAAGAAAAAAGGAACTTTATTTAAAACTCAAGGAGATACAGAAGTTTTATTGAAACTTTATGAGTCTTACGGAATCGGGTTTTTAAGAGACAAAGGAATAGACTCACTATATTCCATAGCTATTTTTGATAAAAAGTTAAATAAGATTTTTATTTCTAGAGATTGGCCTGGCAGAATTCCTTTATATTATTTTTTTGACAAAGAAAAATTTATTTTTTCAAGTGAATTAAAAGCATTTAAAGCAGTAAAAGGTTTAAGTTTACAAAAACCTTTTGAACTTGAACCAGGTAAAATAATTGAATTTGACATTGAAAACCAACAACTAAAAATTATATCCAATTACGATTTGAAACCATATTTTTCTAAAAACAATAACGACATTTTAAAACTCGGACAAGAATTACACAACGTTTTAGATGAATCTGCTAAAAACAGAACAATGGGAGATGTCCCAATATGCACAATGCTTTCAGGAGGGATAGATAGTGTTTTAACGACATATTATGTTTTAAAAAATATAAATTTTAACAAAGTTGATTTTGAGCCAACATCTTACGTCTTTAAAGTAAAAGGTTTTGATTCAATTGATGTTAAAACTGCAAAAGTTGCCACCGCAGGGTTTGAGAAAATAGGTTTAAAACTTAAAGTTATAGAAGCTGAAGAAAATCAAATCATTGCTGATATGCCAAAGATAGTAGAAACTTTTGAGATGAGAGAATTAAAAGCACTAAGCTTTTATCCTTTACCTATATATTGGTATTTAGCTCCTGCTATGACAAGAGATAAATTTAAGGTTACTATAGGTGGTCACGGTGTAGACGAATTATTAGGCGCGTACACCGCCTGGAAAGAACTTAAAACAACTCACGAGGCTCAAATTAAGTTAAGAAGCAGAAAAGCATTTATAAATAATATTTATAACAATATGCTTAAAAGAGCTTCAATAATATTTATGAACAAAGGTCCGATCGAAGCCAGGTTTCCCTTTTTAAATCATAAGGTTTGTGAATTCATGCTAGGAATAGATCCGAAGTGGTTATCATTAAGTAAACCTAATGCTGAAATTATGCTTAAATTAATCGAAGACGGTAAAGTTAAAAATTCCTTAGAAAACATTTATAAAAACTTATCTCTTTATTTAGACAAAGATAAAGATTTTTTTGAAAAATTAACAAGTGAGGAAGTACATGATATTGAAAAAATTTTTTGGAAATTACCTTTGATTGCATCAAGTTTTTGTGCATCTAAAGAGTCTTTTTTATCTTTTAAAGATGTATTCAGACCAAAAATAAGAGGGCAACATGGTGCAGGAATTACGAATTTAGAGGCAAAAATCGTTAAAAATTACCCTCAGTACGGTTCTACTGATACAGAAATATTTAAGAAAGTTGCCCTACAAATTTTTAGATAATTATGTCTATTTTTTAAGGACTTTTAGAACGCCAATAGAACCACTTTCTTCCAAAGCTAAAATCAAACTATTATTTTTTTTTAAAAACTTCATATCTCTTATCCTTTCTCCAATGTAGATTTTTTCTAAAAACAAAATTTTTGAAAATTTTTCGTCAAATTTAATTCTATATAAAGATCTTCCATTTAAGGATGAAACTAAATAATTATTTAACCAATATTTTGAAAAACTGTCAGGAATTTTAATTATCTCAGATATACCGATGGATGGCACAAAAGAAAATATGGGCTCTTGAAAATTATATCCTCTATGGCTTTTTTTAAATGAATAATCTGCTCTTTGATCTAAAATTTTATGAAAATTATATTGATCTCCATACGAAGAAATTGGGAAACCGTAATTTTTATTAAATATAATTTTATTTATTTCATCTCCTCCATATGCACCATGCTCAGTAGAAATTATAATATCATTGTTGATAGTCAGTCCTTGAGGATTTCTGTGACCCTTTGAAAAAATTGTTTTTTTATAATTTTCTAAATTGAAAAAAATGATTTTTCCATATAAAGAATTATCATCTTGAGCAAGATCTTTTTCTTTATCACTTGCACCTGTCGTAAATAAAAAACCATCTTTACCTAAATGTTTATAAAAATGAATTCTTCCTCCAAGCGTATTTTTCAAGCATTGATCTGTTGTGAAGATTTTTTTGAAAATCATTTCCCCATAATCAATATTGGCCTCTAAAATACCCAAGTATGTGCAATCTTTGTTAATATCCTCATTAAACGAATAAGAAATAAACAGCTTATTATTTATATTGGACATATCTAAAACAGACTTAATATAGAAACTATTTAAATTAGTTTTGACTTCAGTTTGTGCAAACGTTTCTAAGTTTGTAATTAAATTAATACTGCCATTGTGGTATAGTGTGATTAAACCATTTTCCACTGGCTCGATAAAAAATTTTTTTGTTTGAATACCCTTACCTCTAATTAAACCATAATGAATTTGATCAGTTGGTTCAAAATTATCAAGTTGTATCTTGGAAAAAACTAAATTTTCAAACTGGGTTTCGGGAAGAATTTTTAGATTATAGTTCTGTTTTCGGTAAGTGTTTATTTCATCAATATATTTTTTTCCAAAAAAAGCCTCTTTAATGTAAATCTTTATGTTACCTGAGAGATTCTTTTTTAAGTATTGTCTTACATTGCTAAAATTATAAATAAGGACAAATAAAGAAAATATAAATACTAAAAGAAATGTATATTTTTTTGACATGTTAAAACTTATACATTAAATAAAACTTTTTTAAAACTTACAATTGTTACAGTAAATGGATATAGCAGGAATAATACCAGTCAAAGCAAACTCGGAAAGAGAAACAATATTAGAAAATTTTCAAATACTAATTTATTAGAATTAAAGTTAATCGATTACGAAACCAACGGGTTAGATTTTCAAATTTTTATATATTACCTTTAAAACATTTTGACTTTTCAAACAAAAGTCATATGGATTAATTATTGATTTTATCTTCTTGTTGTTTAAATCATTTAGAACAATTTTCTTGAAATCATAATAACTTTTAATTCTGAACTTTTTATTATATTTTTCGTCGTGTAAAAATCCAATATTTTCATGGTTTGGATCTAAAAAATAACATTTGTAGTTATGCCCTAATAATTCGTAGCCCATTGTAGAACACCAAGTTAACCTTACTTTTGAATTAATAGCATAACCATATGAATAATTTTTCCCCCCTGGTTTAGTCCGCCCTGCAATACGCTCAATACTAGAGGTATCTATAATATTCAACTCTCTTCTATCATGGAAATAATTATTCTCATGATGTTTAATAGCAATTTTGTAAAAAGGGAATTCGTAATTGAATTGTTTTAACCAATTAAGAGATTTATAATAATTTTGAATATATTTATTATCTATTGAGAAACTTGGTAAATTGTTACCAGATAAATAAATTATATCAAATTTTTGAGTTTTTCTTTTTTTTGTTTGAAGCCACTTTAAAAAAAATACATATGAGCCCGCAGGAATTATTTTTCCTATTTTTGAACCTGTTAATCTTAAACCAGAGTGAGATTTCCTTCCAAGAGAAAACAAAATATCAGTATTTACATAAAAACTTGTTGAACCTAAATGAAAAAGAATTCGTTGTGTACAACAGGTTTTTTTTCCACCATGTTTTTTAAACAAAAAATTTTTGATAGCGGAGGTAGTATAGGGTC
The DNA here is from genome assembly GCA_902544345.1 of uncultured Pelagibacteraceae bacterium. Classification (GTDB taxonomy): domain Bacteria; phylum Pseudomonadota; class Alphaproteobacteria; order Pelagibacterales; family Pelagibacteraceae; genus Pelagilacustribacter. The sequence goes on along the minus strand of CACCBT010000012.1, from coordinate 3,492 downwards.
TTTCTTGAAACAAATAATTTCCATAAATATAACTAAAAATTGTTTCATATTTAAAGATTCTTTTTACTAGCATTGTAATAAATGGGAATAAATTAGTTTTTTCTGATAAGGATAATTTATGTAGTAAAAAAAAATTATAAATAAACAAATTTAAAAATCTTTTATTAAATAATTTTTTGTTGCTACCAATATACTTAAAAAATATAAAATTATTCTTACTACCATCTAGTTTATTATCTGAAATAGTTTTAAAAGATTTAAATTTCTTAGCTAACTTTAATATTCTTTGCTGTTGCTCTAAAGTCATTATTTCATCAAATATAATTTCCACCTTTTCTTTAGGTAAATTATTTTTTTTGGAGAATAGATATATAAAAATTATAGTAGAAAGATAAATTATACTTGAGAAAAAAACATTATAAAATTTAAAAATTTTAACAAATTTTCCTTTTTTAAAATCATGTAACTGACTTAGGTACTTTTTTACATCATATTCAATTATACCTTCTGGTATTTCAAATAATTTTGAGATGTGACAAATAAATACCCTAAAATTTTTTTCTTTTACTTTACGGTCAATATAAGTTTTTAGTTTAATTGTTTGTTTGTAGATAGGATCTTTTTTATTTATTAGAAAATTGTTTAAGTTCATTTTTATAAAATTTTAAATAAAAGTTATCTTATTTTATCAGGTTAATAATCTCATTGATGGATGTAATATTTTTTTGGGCTTCATGAGATCTTCCATTTAATAAAATTGATTTAGCAGTGTTTAACATGGATGGATATGAGGCTCTAATAAGTTGGTTTGCATAGATCACTATTTTAAAATTGTTTTTAATAAGTTGTTTTTCATAAGTTTGAGAATAACTTGACGGGACAGCAATAAGAGGTTTAAAATATTTACTTCTAGAAAAATTTTTAGAAAAAGTGAATATTTTGTCTGGATTTTTATCTTTGCTGTGAATTAAAATTGCATCAGCACCTGCTGCAGAGTACGCTTCAGCTCTTTTTAAAGCATCATCAACACTTTTTCCTAATATTAAACTTTCAATTCTAGCTATTACAAAAAAATCATCAGAGATTCTAGAGTCAACTGCCTTTTTGATTTTTTTACAAAAATTTTTAATGGAGTCTTGTTTTACACCTTTTTGATTAGCAAATAGAGAATTCTTTTTAAGACCAACTTTATCCTCAAAAATGGCAGCGGATACACCTATTCTTTCAAGGGATTTAATCATGAACGAAATATGTTCTAATCTTCCACCATTGTCTGCATCAAATATAATAGGTTTTGTTGTGACCTCGCAAATTTCATTAAGACCAGATATTCTTGTAGAATAATCTACAGATTGATTATCTGGTTTACCTCTTAGTGCAGAGTCAGTTAAACTTGAAGACCACATGGCATCAAATTCTAAAAATTTATTATCCTTTATTACATTTAAATTTTCTATGATTAATCCAGTTAAGGCACTATGAGATTCTAAAACTCTAACAATATCTTTTGCCTCAACAAGACGTTTTAACCTTAGTTTTCTATTATCTGGAGAAGTGCCAACTTTTAGAATTTTGTCTTTTACATTAGAAGATGAAAAATCTTTTGTATATTTGGGCTCTACTAATTTTCCATCCCAAACTTTAATTGTTTTGATAACTTGTTGACGAATTTTCTTTTGTATTCCTTTTTTCCAATCATCACCATGTACTACATAATTTGGTTTTAAATTTTTAAGATTTTTAGTGTAATCCAAGGTATACTGAGGAATCACTTTTGTTACGAACTTAATATTTTTTAATACAATTTCCCTTTGTTTATAATTTAGATAAGGAACCTTTTTATATGAAGATATAGCTTTATCAGTCAGAAGACCTACTATGACTTCACCCAAATTAGCTGCTTTTTTTAAAATGTTAATGTGCCCTTCATGAAGTATATCTGCAGAGAGTGCTACATAAACTATTTTTTTCTCCTTTTTTTTCATTGATATTTTCTTTTAAGTTCTTTGATTAAGTCTTTAAGTCCCTGACCTAATTCAATGTTTAAATTGTCTGAATACTTAAAAGTGAATGTATTTTGGTTATCCAAATTATACGGTGTGCTAACGTAATGACTGATAATTTTGGCTTTATTTTTTTTAATAATAGATATCTTTTTTATGCCGCTAATTTCAGAAATTGCTCTTAATATAAAGTTTATGTTGATATTTTCGGGTCCAGTAATAATTACTGTTTTGTTTTCAAAGTCTTTATCTAAAGCTTTTAAGGAAATTCTAGCAGCATCAAGTACGTGAATATAGCTTCTCACAGAATTTTTGTTTCCTGAGTAAACTATTTTATTATTTTTAACAGCTTTTTTTATTATATTATGAAGGCCATTGTTTTCGCTTGATCTTGGTCCATAAAGAGTTCCATATCTTAATATTGAATATTTCAATCCTCTAATCTTAAAAAATTCTTTAATAAAACTTTCAGCAGCAACTTTACTAGATTTATAAAATCCACCAAATTCACCACTTACATATACAGAACTAGCTTGTATAAAGCGTTTTACCTTAAATTTTGAACATAGATCTAGTATCTTTACTAAACTAAATATATTTGTTTCGGCAGTTTTAATTGGATTTTGATTAGCTTCTTCAATATCTGCAACAGCGGCGAAATTAAATACGTAATCAGATTTTTTTAAAATATGTTCATATTCTTGAGGAGTATTTAAATCTGCCTTAAAAAAAATTTGTTTTCTATTTAACCATTCAGATTTTGTTTTATCTACAATTGTAACTTTATACCCTTTACTTGTGAGGTTATCACTAATATGAGAGCCGAGAAAGCCACTGCCACCTAAAACAGTGATAAATTTTTTGTTATTTAAAATTTTATTTTTGTTCATTTTTTGAACAACTTACCTATATATTTGATTTTATCAAGCATATAATAAATTAAGCCAATAAAGGTTATTATCATTTAAAATGTAGAATTTTTAAATTTTGAGTTTATATTGATTGCTTAGCAGCCTTTAATTTTGCCAGTTGAAAAAACGATGTTAATAAATAATTTTATAAAACAATTTTTTAAAAAAAAATCAAAAAAAAATATTTTCATTTTATCTGGAGGTAAATCAATAAAAAAAATTTATAAAAAAATTTATAACCTTGATATAGATTGGGATAATTCTAAAATTTTTATCGTGGATGAAAGATTAATCAAACAAGAAAAAAATTTGAATTCAACATTGATAAAAAAAATCTTTAAAACAAAATGTGATATTTATAATTTATTCGAAAATAAAGTAAAAAATAGTTTTATCACAAAAAAGTTAAAAAAAAATAATACATTAGCAATTTTAGGTATGGGAGAAGATGGTCATTTTGCATCTATTTTCAATAATTCAAAAAAATATAAATCATTGATTAACCTGAAAGAAACACCTGGCATTTATACAACTGAAAAAATTGGCAAACCTTTTTGCAAAAGAGTTACAATGAACTT
>CACCBT010000011.1 GCA_902544345.1 uncultured Pelagibacteraceae bacterium | reverse complement strand
TAAACATAAAATATTTTCTACTTTGCTCGGAGAAATATTATCACCACCAAGATTTACAATAATATCTTTTTTTCTATCTGTAATTTTTAAATAATTATTATTATCGAGTTCTCCTATATCCCCTGTATGAAGCCATCCATCTTTAATTGTTTTTTCTGTTTCCTCTTTCAAATTCCAGTATCCCAACATAACGTTTTCACCCTTAATAAGTATTTCTCCATCTTCTGCTATCCTAACTTTATTAGTCCTAAACGGAGGCCCCACTGATTCGACCTTGACTAGATCTGGTAAATTACAGCTAACGACTGGAGAAGCTTCAGTTAAACCGTATCCTTGTAATGTCGGCAAACCAACAGCATTTAGAAATTCTCCAATATTTTGATCTAAAGCTCCTCCCCCAGATACGAAGGCTTGAAGATTTCCTCCAAACTGATTTCTGATTTTTTTTCTAACTAATTTTTCACACAAAGAATTTATGATTTTTTCGCTCAATTTCAATTCCTCTTTATTTAGTATTTTTTTACCTAAATTTAATGTTTGGTTTATAAGTTTTTTTTTAAATCCAGATTGCTTCTCAAAATTCATATTTATTTTTGTAAAAAGATTTTGATAAAATCTAGGGACAGCTGTCATGATTGTAGGTTTGGCAACCACCATATTAGAAATTAATTTTTCTAAACTTTCAGCATAAAAAACTTTTGCCCCAACTATAATTTGTATAAATTGCACTGTATGTTCGTAGGAATGTGATAGAGGTAACCAAGTTAAAAATACTGGATCTTTTTTTTTTGTTAAAATTTCTAATAATTCAACTGCACCCTCACAATTAGATAAAATGCCACCATGACTCAAAACAACTCCTTTAGGATTTCCTGATGTCCCTGACGTGTAAATTATACATGCAGGACTTTTTCTATCTAAATTGTCATTAATTACTTTTTCATTAATGTCTTCATTAAATATCTCATCAATTAATAAACTATCAGTATCTATTTTTTCAAATGATAAAATTTTTTTAGTATCATTAGGAATAAAGTTTTTAATTTTATTATATTGAACTTGATTAGAAACAATTATCAATGATGGTTTACAATCATTCAAAATATACTCATAATCGCTTGAAGAGTATGTTGTAAATATTGGAACTGAAATACCACCCGCATTCATTATAGCGATGTCAGTCATCATCCAATAAGGTCTATTTTCAGATAAAATTAAACATCTATCACCCTTCTTAATTAAAGATTTTATTTTAAAAGAAATTTTGAAAATTTTTTTAGTAGTATCTTCCCAATTATAAGTGGGTTCATCAGGTTTCAACCATTTTAGAAATATTTTTTTTCCATTAACTTCTTCTACTTTTTTGAAGTACAGTTGAACAAGACTATTTAATTTACTTATATTTTCCATAACTTAACTGCAATATTTTCAATTTATCTGATTTATAATTTTTATCATACAGCTTTCTTTTGGATGCATATGATCAACAAATTCTTTTTCTTCGCATTTAATCTTTAAGGGATTATACGAGCCTATAATTTTAATATTTAAATCTTCACTGAGTTTTTCAAATTTTTTTTCCATTTCTAAATAATACGGAATTTTCTTTAGTGTTAATTTATATGAGGTGTAATGGTATGGTGATAATAGTAAAATTACATCTTTTTTATGTATAGTTTTAATATAATAAATAAATTGCTTATAAATCTCATATTTATCTTTTGAAAATTCGAACTGATTCATAGAATAATCAATTAATTTGGGCTTTATATCTTTTTGAATTTCTCTAGAGCCGTAAACGATTTTACCATTTCTTAAAATAACATTCCTTTTGAGATTTTTAATTTTATTATTGTCTAAATCATAATCAAGTTTCCTGACGTTAAATAGGTTGTAAAAATTGTCTAAAATTTTTTCGTAACCATTATAATCTTTGATTAAATTATTATCTTTCAAAATTTCATCATTTCTTTCCATTTGCTTTATATTAGATAGTGACCTTTGATATTCTTTAGATATTGATTTCCATCTTATCTGATTATTTTTTTTATTGAATAACCACGGATCTGCACCAAGTATAATCTTTTGTGGGTTAAATTTTTCAAGTGCCATTTCTGTGATAGCGATTTGATCTTCTATTGAAGCTCCACTGACGCTTAAATTAAGTAATTTTAGATCCTGCCCTTTTTTTGGTGTTGACCTAACTCGTGAAGAGCCTACTACTAAAATATTAGGGCTCAAAGTTTCATATATGATTCTGTTTTTAACAAATCTACGTTCATCCATTTTTACAGAGTAAATAGCTTCTTTATTTACGAGTAATTTTGCTAATGTTATTTCTGTACTATTTTTTTTTGAAAAAAAATTTATATTTATTTGAGAAAATAAAATTATCAAAATAAAAGATACAGAACATACTTTTACAAATTGATAAATATTTATTCTATTTTTATGTCTGAATAATTTCTCTATAAATTCATAGGAAAAAAGGGCCAAAATAATTGACAAGAATAATAAAGCATACTTTTTCTCATTCGAAAAATTTTCGAAAGCAATTCTTCCGAATGCTAATAAAGGTTGGTGCCAAAGATATAAACTATAACTAATTAAACCTAATCCTACTAATATTTTTGTTGATAAAAGTTTTTTTATTAAAGACTCGCTGCTAGCAAATAAGATAATTAATGTGGTGCCTATTGTTGGAATTAAAGTATTAATGGATGGATATAAAGTTTCTTTATCAAAATAAAATACAGAAATGAAAATTAATACAAAGCCAATTATTGAAATGAAATTTTTAAAACTTTCAGAAAAAGATAATTTCTTATAGATTAAGATGTATGCACATATAGATCCTAAAGCTAATTCCCAAGCTCTACTGAGTGTAAAGTAAAAATTAAGCGTGCCACCCGTTTTTGAAGCTAAAAATTGACAAATAAACAAGCTTGAGAAAAAAACTAATATAAAAAATACAAAAATTTTATTCTTATAAAACTTATATAAAAACAGTAGAGTAATTGGAAATACTATGTAAAACTGCTCCTCTATAGACAGACTCCATGTATGTAATAAAGGTTCAAGGTCAGCGTCGGCTTTAAAATATGGGGTAGATTTCCAAAAATAAAAATTTGAGAAAAATAAAAGAACGGCTTTAACACTTTGAAAATAACCAACTAACTCACTTTTTGTTAAAAAAATGAAAGCAAAAAATGATGATACAATAATTATAAAAGTTAAAGCAGGTAAAATTCTCCTAGCGCGTCTCTCGTAAAAACTTTTAAGTGAGAAAGTGTTATCATTTAATTCTCTCAAAATAATAGATGTAATTAAATAACCGCTTATAACAAAGAATACATCTACACCTACATAACCACCACTAAATAATTCAAAACCAGCATGATAGAAAACTACAGGTAAAACTGCTAGAGCTCTTAAACCATCGATTTCACTTCTATAATTTTTTTTTATCATTTTTTGGTGGGCGAAGAGAGACTCGAACTCTCAAGGTATTGCTACCACCGGATTTTGAGTCCGGCGCGTCTACCAGTTCCACCATTCGCCCTTTTTTAATATAATCTAATTGATTTTTCTTACTATGAGAACAAAAATAATAGAGGTGCAAAACATTACTAACGCATAAGCTGCTGTTGGTACCATAAATACAATATCGTCAAATAATTGTGTCGTTACAAACACTGCTAAAGTTCCATTTTGTAAACCACATTCCAATGAGATACATTTTCTTTGCGCAATACCTGATGTCCAAAATTTTGCAATATAATATCCCACAAAAATCATAGTCATATTTAAAATGAGAGCTATTAACCCTGCTCTAGTTAAATAAGAAACAACTCTATCCCATTCCTCTACATAAATTGCAATAAATACTACTAAAAATAAAGTTACCGATAATCTTTGAATAATAAGAGTTTGAGAAATTATAAAATTAGTCATTAAGCTTCTAACAATCATTCCAAAAATAACAGGAACGGTTACTACAAAGAACATTTTTATTGCTATATTAAACATCGATATATCTTTTGCAGTCTCAATCTCTAAAAATTCGGCAGAATTAAAGACTATCATCGGAACAATAAAAATACTTAATAAGCTGACAATCGCTGTCAAACTGACTGATAAAGCTACATCTCCTTCTGCAAATTTAGTTAGGATATTTGAAGTAACACCACCTGGAGCTGCGGCTATCACCATTACTCCTAAAGCTATTTCTGGTGGAAGTGAAATAATATTTATTAAAATAAAAGCAATTATTGGAAGCAAAATAACCTGACATGAAAAGCCTACAATAAAATCTCTTGGATTTTTTAAGACCCTTGTAAAATCATCAATCGTTAAGCCAAGACCCAAACCGAACATTATTATGGCAAGACATGCGGGGGCGATTGTAGTTACGATTTCCATAGTTTTATAAGTTCCTATTCTACTCTAAAGGAAGAATTTTTCATGAGGTCAAAAATTGTAGTTACAAAACCAGCTTTATGCTTTTGGTTATGCATATAATTTTCCTCAAAAGATTTGATATTTTTTGGAGATGGTAGAAGCATGTATTCTAGCTTTTTATTTTTCGTGACTAATTTTTGTTTTAAAAGATATTTTAATTTTCTAATCACTGTTGCTCTTGGTATAGTTGAAATTTCAGATATAGAAGACGCGTTTATTCCATTTTTGGGAGTATGTCTTAAAAGATGTAGGTATAAATCTGCATAAGTTCTAGGATCCTCAATAACTCTATTTTTTATTTGTTTTGAATAATCGGTAAATTGAGAAATGCCTATTGCGCCCCATACATTCCACGTTTCTAAATCACCATAAAAAGATCTATGCCTGACTAAAAATGGAATTTGGAGCCTAAACCAATGTTGCCAGCATATTGTAAAATATTTATCAATAAAAACTTCTATTTCCTCTTTGGAATACCCTCTTCCAAACCAAGGTTCCTTTGCAAGAATTTGACTAGTCTTTTCTAAAAAACTAGCCATGAATCTTTTTGAATTAGCTGGTCTTTGAAGTTCTGTTATCTTTCTATTGAAGAAAATTGATTTTCCTTTTCTATATATAATATTTTGATTTTGTAGAAAATTTACTTTTCTTCTTATAGTTTCCTTCGGAATATTTAATGCTTTTGAAATTTCAATTAAGTTAATTTTATCAATCAAAAGTTCATTTTTTTCGTAAAATTCTATATAGGATAAATACTGAAAACGATCTGAATATTTTTGAAATACAGTGTTAATTAGATAAACTAAAATTAAGTAACTATCGTAATCTTTAAAGGTATTATAAGCATTGTTGCACCATGCTTGCTGCAATTTAAACCACAAAGTTACCGTTTCATTAGAATGACTGGATAAAACATCGTAAACCTCATCTGCATTTATTGTATTAAAAATTTTGTTTTCAAAAGATGGTTTCTTCTTTAAAGGCTCGAAAATTTTTACAGTTTTTAAATCTATTGGTTTGGACATTTATTTTTTCCACGTTACACTTTGATTGATTAAAATAGCCATCAAAATCCAAATAATAAATGTTCCTTCCGGTGAAAACCCGTAATCAGCACCAAACATTCCTGCAACTATAACGATTGAATAAATGGCAACTGTAGATAATATTAAACTTGCCAGATACCTTAGGATTGTGCATTTTAAATTCATGATTTTAAAAAAATTATACGATAGATGCGTTGAGCTTGCTAGACATAAATTTTCTAAGCCATTATTAGGTTTTGTAGCATTTATCGAAAGTTTCTTTTTTCCAGTTCCGCCTGACTTAATGATTGTTCCAATGGTAGTGGCAAAGCGAGAGGATTATCTTAAGATATTTCTTATCGCTACGACCGGCTCTGTTTTGGGTGGATTATTTGGATATATGTTAGGGGTTTTCTTTTTAGATGCCTCAATGGTCATTATTGAATTTTATGGTTACGAAGAAAAAGTTTTTGAAATGCAAGATAAGATGTCAACAAAAGGTGGATTTTTAGCTTGGCTTGGAATTATGTTTTTAGCTGGCTTTACCCCACTTCCTTTTAAAGTTTTTACTATTACAAGTGGAGTGATCGCTTATAACCTTCCAGTATTTTTCTTTATATGTTTATTTACTAGAGGACTAAGATTTTTCTTAGTTTCTTATTTAACATTTCTTTTTGGGAAAAAATTTGGTGAATTCATAGAAAAAAGAGGTGCACTATGGTTTACTTTAACTGGAATTTTTATTGTGGTTTTAGCCGTCGTCCTTTATATAATTTTTACCTAATGTTGAGTAATAATAAGTTAATTTTAAACAGTATTTTAGCTTTTAGTTTTTTATCTTTAGCTATAGCTTATTTCATTCAATACGTATTAGGGCATGAGCCTTGTAATTTATGCCTAATTGAGAGAATTCCTTATTTAGCCTCTTTAATACTTATTTCGTTAATATTTATGATTAATAAATTTGAAAAAGTAATTGCTAGTATTATGCTATTATTTTTTATTTTTGGTTCCGTAGTTTCTTTTTACCATGTAGGGATCGAACAAGGATTTTTTAGTGAGTCTTTGGTGTGCGATTTAGGTTCGTCTAATGTAAACATTTCTAAAGAAGATTTATTAAAACAACTTCAGAATAAAACTCCAATAAGCTGTAAAGACGTAACTTTTAGGTTTTTCGGACTTTCTCTTGCTACAATAAATACAGTTATTTCGATATTGTTAAGTGGTATTATGATTAAGGTAATAAAAAATTATGGAAAAAACTAATAAAAAAACTTTAGAAGAGATTATAAGAGTAGATCATGCTGGAGAACGTGGTGCTATTAAAATTTACGAAGGCCAGCTACTTGCTCTAAAAACTTTTAAACAAAATGCTTCTTTAAAAAGAAAAATTGAAGAGATGAAGGAGCACGAAAGAGAGCATTACGAATACTTTGATAACGAAATAAGAAAGAGAAATATTCAACCAACTAAACTTTTACCTCTCTGGGATTTAATGGGAGTTACTTTAGGCTTTGGGACTGCCATGCTTGGTGAAAAAGCAGCTATGTTATGCACTGCATCCGTTGAAGAAGTAATCGACGGGCATTACAAAGACCAAACATATAAACTTGGAAAAGATGAAGAGGAATTAAAAAAGAAAATTATGAAGTTTAGACAAGATGAACTTGACCATAAAGATATAGCTTATGACAATGGAGCAACAAAAAAAGGTTTATTCGGTGTATTGGATAAAGTTATCAAAACTTCATCAAGGATAGCTATAACAATTTCTGAAAAAATTTAATTACGGTTCTAATTCTATATCCCAATATAGATAATCCATCCAGCTTTCATGTAAAAAGTTTGGCGGAAAGTGTCTACCATTTTTATGTAAATCCTCTACAGTTGGGGCATAAGGTTTACTAGTCAGTTTTAAGTCACAGTCTTTGTAAAGTTTTCCACCTTTTTTAACATTACAACTCGAGCAAGCTGTAACTACGTTGTTCCAATCTGTTAGACCGCCTTTTGATTTTGGAAGAAGGTGATCAAAAGTTAAATCTTTTTTATCTCCACAATATTGGCAAGCAAACTTATCTCTCAAAAAAACATTAAACCTTGTAAAGTTCGGATTTTTTGATGGTTGTATAAAATTTTTTAAAGCTATTACACTTGGTAAATTCATTTCAAAAGATGGACTTCTAATTTTTCTTTTGTAATTTGAAACAATACTTACTCTGTCTAAAAAAACTGATTTAACTGCATCTTGCCAGCACCATATTGAAAGAGGATAATAACTCAAAGGTCTAAAATCAGCATTAAGAACTAGTGCTGGACACTTTTCTAATGGAACTTTATCTGCAGAAGAAATAATCATATGTAAAGCTAACTGATAAGAAAAATTTTATCAAGTTATAATTATGTTACAGGTAAAATAGTTATAAATTAAAATGTTTTTTAATGAATTGAAGACCCAAACTTGACCCCTCTGTTGGTATACGATGTTCACAATGTTTAAATATTTTTGTTTCAATTTCGTAATTATTTTTTCCAAAAAATTCTATTGCTTCAAGAAGTGATTCTATTGGAACAACTTGGTCAAGATCTCCATGCATTAAGAGAATGTTAGGTCTGGAAATTATATTTTTAGAGAGGTGTTCTGTACTTATGATTCTACCGGAGTAACCTATGATGGAATTTATAGTATCTTTTCTTTTTATTCCAGTTTGTAAAGTTATCATACAACCTTGGCTAAAACCTCCAATGATAATTTTATCAGCTTTTAAATCATATTTTTCCTTAACTTGATCTATTAATTTATTAAGTTTATTTTCAGCCACCAAAGATTTTGATAATATTTGTTCAGGGCTTTGATCCATTAAATCAAACCATTGAAATCCATTAGGGCTTGCTGCGCACTTTTCAGGAGCGTCTGGGCAAATTATAATTGTGTCTGGCAAATGCGCTCTCCAATAACTGGCTAATATTGAAATATCTTTACCGTCACCACCATAACCGTGGCATAGAATTACTGCATTCTTTGGTTTTTCTTTGGAAAGTGGCTCTAAAATAATTGTATTTAATGAAAAGGTCATATAGAAAAATTATCAATGTCACAATTTTTATTTAACTTTATAGGTTTCACTTTATTAGGTGCTGTTGCCATAGTTTTAATTATGGGTATTTATACTTTATTTAAAGGTGGAAGTACTAGTAAAAAATATTCTAACAAACTTATGCAATTAAGAGTATTGTTACAATTTATTGCTATTATAGTTTTAGTTTTGCTTGCCTATTTTTTTAAAGACTAAATATATTTTCTTAAAAAGTTAATAAACCCTTCACTAGCAAAATCGATTTCACCGATCACTTTTCCGAATTCTTTCCCCTCTTTATTAATAAGTATGCTTGTAGGTAAGCCTCTTAATTTGAACACTTTTACTAATCTTAATTCAGGATCGTAGTAAGTTTTGAGATTTTTCACTCCTATATCTTCGAAAAATTTATCTACTTTTATATTATTTGGTTTTTCCATATTCACTGCAAAAATATCAATTTCTGGTAACTTAGCTCCTAGCTTTTCTAAAGAGGGCATTTCTTTTCGACAAGGCGCACACCACGTGGCCCAAAAATTAATTATCATGATCTTGCCTCTTTTGTTCATTAAATCAACATCCTGAAGATTTGAGTCTTTAAATCTTAGTTCGCTAATAATTTGGGGTTTTTCATGAATAATAACGTTTTTTGAAAAATCTTCTGCCCCAATAAGATTTTGGCTAATAAGAGATAGAACTATTATGTGAATATAGATTTTAAAAGATTTACTAATTTTCATATTAATTTAAATTGTAAATAACATAGTAAAATGAAAAATAAAACTGTTTGGGCGAATAGACTAAAGGGAAAGTCATCACTTTCTTTTCAAAAAATAGGCTCATCAATAGGTGTAGATAAAAGACTTTATGAGCAAGATATAGCTGCGTCTATTATTCATGCCAAAATGCTCGTTAAACAAAAGATTATTAGTAGCAAAGACGGATCTAAAATTATCAATGGTCTTAAAAAAATTAAGTCACTGATTAATAAAGGAAAGTTTAAATTTCAAGAAAAATTTGAAGATATCCATTTAAATATAGAAAAAAAGTTATTTGAGTTAATTGGTCCCTCAGCAGGGTTTTTGCACACAGCAAGATCAAGAAATGATCAAGTTGTTACAGATTTTAAATTATGGATTAAAAAATCATCAAAAGAAACTATAGCTAATATTAATTCTTTAATGAAAATTTTAATCAAAAAAGCAGAGAAAAATGTTGATACTGTTATGCCTGGCTTAACACATCTTAAGAATGCTCAACCTATTTCATTTGCACATTATCTTTTGTCTTACTTTGAAATGTTTAAAAGAGATATAAAAAGATTTGAAAATAATATAAAACTTTTAGATGAGTGCCCATTGGGTTCAGCCGCACTAGCAGGTACTTCTTATAAGATAGATAGAAGTTATACTTCAAGACAACTTGGTTTTAAGAAACCAACTGATAATTCAATAGACTCTGTTTCAGACAGAGACTTTGCAGTAGATTTTTTATATGCCTCTGCTTTATGTGCAATGCATTTATCGAGATTAGCCGAAGATTTAATAATTTTTAATTCAAACGCATTTAGTTTGATTTCATTTGATGACAGCATGTTAACTGGTTCGTCGATTATGCCACAAAAGAAAAATCCTGACCCCGCTGAATTAATCAGAGGTAGAGTTGGTTTGATCTATGGCAATTTGAATTCAATGCTTACTATATTGAAGGGACTTCCAATGTCTTATTTTAAAGATCTTCAAGATGATAAAAGACTAGTCTTTGATGGATTTGATACTCTAAATGATTCATTGGTTTTAAGTATAGAGTTGGTGAATTCAGTAAAACCAAATAAAAAAAATATGCTTAAAATGGCTAATGAAGGTTTTACAACGGCCACTGATTTTGCTGATTACTTAGTAAAGGAAAAAAAGCTCACTTTTAGAGAATCATATTCAAAAGCAACAAAATTAGTAAATTATGCTGAAAAGAAGAACAAATTATTATTTGAGTTATCTTTACAAGAAATAATGAAAATTTATAAAAATTTAGATAAAAAAGTATTAAAAATATTTGATGTAAATAATTCAATTAACTCGAAAAGATCACATGGGGGAACTGCTATTGCAAATGTAAAAGCAATGATTAGAAAATATAAAAAGGAAGTAAAATGAAAATATTAATATCAATTTGTATAATAATTTTAACTCTTTCGGGATGTGGAAAGAAATCAGAACCTAAATATCAAGGAAAATTTAATAATATACAAATAGTTTTATAATCTTATGCAACATTTAAGATATGTAGGTAAAAATTTATTTCTGGAGCGAGTATCTATCCGAAATTTTTTAAAGAAAAATAAAACTCCCTTTTACATTTATTCTGAAAATCAAATAATTTCTAACTATTTGAATTTTGTAAAAACATTTAAAAAAACTATTCCTTTAATATGTTTTGCCGCAAAATCTAATAGCAATACTAATATTTTAAGAATTTTGGGTAAACTTGGTGCCGGAGCTGATGTTGTATCAGGCGGAGAACTATTAAAAGCTCTTAAAGCAGGTATTAAACCAAAGAAAATAGTTTTTTCGGGGGTTGGTAAATCTGAGGATGAATTAAAAATTGCAATTAATAAAAAAATTTTATTAATTAACTGCGAGTCTGAGAGTGAAGCAAAATTAGTCAATGTATTGGCAAAAAAATTGAGAAAAAAAGTTTCTATTGGCTTCAGGTTAAATCCAAATGTTGATGCAAAAACACATAAAAATATTTCTACTGGTAAAGCAGATAACAAATTCGGCTTATCAATAAAAAATTTTAAATCTTTTCTAAAGGAGATAAATAAATTCAAAAATATTAAACTTGAAGCGTTAAGTGTTCATATTGGAAGCCAAATTTTAAATGATGAACCTTTCAAAAAGACGCTTAATGTAATGAATAAGCTAATTAAAGAATTAAAGTTAAATTTAAAGTATGTAGATTTAGGTGGAGGTTTTGGAATTAATTATAGTGATAGTGAAAAGCCAATAAATCTTAATAATTATGCAAAATTAGTAAATAATTTTGCAAAAAAACTAAAATGTAAAATTATTTTTGAGCCAGGTAGATCTATAATTGGAAATACAGGTTTACTTGTCAGTAAAGTTCAATTTATAAAAAAAGGGCTTAACAAAAACTTTGTAATTTTAGATGCAGGCATGAACGATTTTATGCGACCAGCTTTATATGATGCATTTCATAAAATTATTCCTATAATTAAAAATTCGTCTAAAATGAAAAGTACAATAGAATTTGTTGGTCCAATTTGTGAGAGCACTTGTAAATTTGGAGTTTACAGAAAATATCAAAAATTAATTGAAAATGACTTTGTGGCAATTACAAATGTTGGTGCATACGGCTCTTCATTATCATCAAATTATAATACGAGACCTTTAATCGCTGAAATTTTAGTCAATAAAAACAAGTTTAAATATATAAGAAAAAAACAAAATTTACTTAAATTGATTAATTCTTAATGCAATTTATTAAATCTTTTATTTTTAATATCTTTCTTTACTTTGGACTTATTTTAATTTTCATATTAGCGATACCAACTTTAATTCTTCCTGATAGATTTACAATTTATTTTGGAAAGATATCAGCAAAATATATTGTTTTAATTTTAAAACTTGTAATGAATACTAAAGTAATTTTTCATGGCGAAGAAAACTTAAAAAAAGTTGATCATTTTTTTGTTGCCTCTGCCCATCAATCAATGTTTGAAACGTTTGCTTTGCAAATTCCCCTTAATGGTCCAATTTTTATTTTAAAAAAAGAGCTTTTGAATATTCCTTTGTTTGGTTGGTATTTAAGAAAAATTGGTTCTATAGCAATCATAAGAGAGACTACTACTAAAGAAAACTTAAGTTTTTTTGATAAAGTAAAAGAAAGATTAGAAAAAAATAAAAGACCACTTTTAATATTTCCTCAAGGGACACGAGTAACATTAGATGAGCAGCCTCCCTTTAAAAAAGGAGTTGGTCGAATATATAAAACATTAAATTTACCTTGTATTCCTGTCGCGTTAAATACAGGAAAAGTCTGGCCAAAAAATAGTTTCATGAAATTTTCAGGGGATATTCATATTTCATTTCTAGATCCTATAATGCCTGGTAAAGATAATGATGAATTTACTAAAGAACTTGAAAATAAGATTTATACTGAAATAAAAAAATACTATTAATTATTTTCTTCCAAAGTCTGGTTTTTCAGTATCTTGTCCAGCTTCAATAATTTCTTTTCTTACTTTTTTAGTTGATGAAAATATTTCTAGAAGCTTTTCACTGTCTTTATTTTTAATAGCACTTTTAATATCATCGAGATTTTTTGAATAATTATCTAAAACTCTCAATATATTTTCACTGTTATCAATAAAAATATCTTTCCACATCAAAGGATCTGAAGCAGCAATTCTAGTAAAATCTCTTAATCCTCCAGCGCTATATTGAATAACGTCATTTTTAAATTTGTCCTCATTATTGATTGCAGTTCTAACAATGCTGTATGCAGCTGCATGTGGAAGATGACTTGTTAAAGACAAAACGTAATCATGATCTTCAAATGACATGGCTTTAACTTTACTACCTAATTTAGACCAAAATTTTTCTAGGATTTCTATTTTATCTTTAGCAACTTGGTTGTCAGCTGAAAGAATGCACCATCTATTTTTAAATAAACTTGAGAATCCTGCGTCAGGACCGCTATATTCCGTTCCGGCTATTGGGTGTGAAGCTATCCAAGCAATATTTTTAAGACCTAAATTGTTTACAATTTTGTTAACTTCTTTTTTAGCAGAACCAGTATCGGTAAGAATAGATCCTTCCTTTAAGTTTGATTTTATAGAAAGCAAAATTTCTTTATAACTACTTAACGGTACAGAAATTATTATCAGATCTGCATCTTTTGTAGTCTCAGACACATTAGAACAAATATCAGCTGTAAAATTTTTTTTTAAATATTCTAAAACTTTATTTGACTTATCGTAAACACTTATTTTTGTAGCTAATTTTTTTTCGTGTGTTGCTCTCAGAATTGAGGAGCCAATCAATCCACAGCCGATTATGCTTATTTTACCAAACATTTAAAATTTTTCTCATTTTTTTTATTAATGTAATGTTCTCTGATGATTTTCCAATAGTTATTCGTAAAGAATTTTTAATTCCATAAACATCCATTTTACGAACGAGTATTCCTGATTTTGCAAGTAATCTAAAAACTTGAGAAGAGTTTGTTTTAACTTTATCAAATTTTACCAATAAGAAATTAGCATAACTTTTATTTGTCTCTATTCTCATTTTTTTGAATTCAGAAAACATTTTTTTATTCCATTTATTTACGTGTTTTATTTCTTTATTAAGCCATGAACTATCTTTTACAGCAGCAGAAGCTGCGAACAAAGCTGGTCTGCTCACATTAAAAGGTGGTTTAACCTTATTTAATGCAGAAATAATTTCTTTTGATCCATATCCCCAGCCCACTCTGAGCCCTGCTAAACCATATATTTTTGAAAAAGTTCTTGTCATAACTACATTTTTAAAATTTGTAAAAGTTTTTAAACCAGACAAATAATCTTTATTTTTTACATACTCAAAATACGCATCATCTACTACTAACAATATATCACTTCTTAGTTTTTTTCTTAAAAAGAGTAATTCTTTCTTTGGAATATATGTTCCAGTTGGATTATTTGGGTTAGCTAGGAAAACTATTTTGGTTTTTCTTGTAACTTTTTTGAGTATATCTTTAGTTGAAACAGTAAAATTATTCTCTTTAGAATAAATAACTTTTGCTCCATTCATTCTACTGTAAATTCGGTAAATTATAAAACTAAACTTAGGGACTATAACTTCGTCTCCTTTCTTTAGGAACGATTTACATATAAGTTCAAAAATTTGATCAGAACCTGATCCTAAGATTATTCTATTTTTATCAATCTTAAATTTTTTAGCCAAAGTATTTCTTAAAAAGGTTCCATCGGAGTCAGGGTATCTTGCAAAGTTTTTTGAAACTTCTAAGTATTGTTTTCTTGCTTTTGGACTAGGGCCAAGAGCAGACTCATTAGCAGATAATTTAATCTTGGCTAACTTACTCTTGAATAAGCTCATTCCAGCTACATATTTCTCTGCAACAATGTTATTTGGTTTCGGAAATCTCATTTTATTAATGTATTATCTAAATTGTTTAAGTTTTTCTATAGCTCTTTATCGTATATAAAATTGACAAGTTTATGATGATTTAGTAAACATTACTCGCGCTGATTTAACCATATTGCAAGCGCATAATAAATGTAGCTAAAAAGGGGATGCCCAGTTTAGCTGGGCTTTTTTTTTGGATGAATATAAAACTTGAGAATATAAAGAAATTAGACGTTACCAAACCGCTTAAACTAGAATGCGGAAAAACAATAAAAGATTTTCCTATCGCTTACGAAACTTATGGAAAATTGAATGATAACAAAGACAACGCAATACTTGTGTTTCATGCATTAACTGGGGATCAGTTCGTGACTGGAACTAATCCTATTACTAATAAAGAAGGTTGGTGGGTTACTGCAGTAGGGGCTGGGAGAGCAATAGATACAAATAAATATTTTGTTATTTGTGCGAATGTGATCGGAGGATGTATGGGTTCATTTGGTCCTAAAGATATTAACCCAGTGACAAAAAAACCTTATGGATTGGATTTTCCAGTTATAACGATTAAAGATATGGTAAAAGCTCAGGAGTCCTTACTTGAACATCTAGGAATTAAAAAACTTTTATGTGCGACTGGGGGTTCAATGGGTGGAATGCAACTTTTACAATTTTGTGCAACATTTCCGGATAAAGCTTTTTCAGCGGTGCCGATAGCCTGTAGCTCGAGCCATAGCGCTCAAAATATTGCTCTTAATGAATTAGCTCGTCAAGCAATTATGGCAGATCCTGTATGGGATAATGGAAAGTATGTTTTGAAAAATTCTCAACCAAAAAATGGCTTAGCAGTAGCAAGAATGGTTGGGCATATAAGTTATTTATCTGAAAAAGGTATGCAGGAAAAATTTGGTAGAAAATTACAAGAGAAGGCAGATTACGAATTTAGTTTTAATGCTGACTTCCAGGTTGAAAGTTATTTAAGACATCAAGGCTATGCGTTTGTTGAAAGATTTGATGCTAATTCAATACTATATATAACAAGAGCAATGGATTATTTTGATCTTTCAAAACAATTTAAAGGAGGCTTGGTAGAAGCATTTAAAAATCAAAAAACTAAGTTCTTAATTATATCATTTTCCTCTGATTGGCTTTACACAACAAAAGATAACAAAGATATAGTAATAGCATTAAATGCGTCAGGTGCAGATGTCTCTTACTCTGAGATAGTTACAGACAAAGGACATGACTCTTTTTTACTTGATGAGCCTGAATTTTTAAAAACACTTAAAGGTTTTATAGACTCTATGTATGAAAAATTTAAAAATGAAAAAAGAATTTAAAGTAATTGCAGATTTATTAACTAATAATACAAGGGTTCTTGACATAGGATGTGGAGACGGATCTTTAATGCATCTTCTCAGAATAGAAAAAAATATAGAGGTACGTGGACTAGAGCTTAATCAAGATAATGTTAAAAAATGTATTTATAAAGGTTTGCCAGTTATTCAGGGTAATGCAGAAACTGAATTGCATCAATTTCCGGATAAATCATTTGACTATGTTGTGTTGAGTCAAACTCTACAAGCATTTTATGAGCCAGAGAAAGTTTTAAAAAATCTTTTAAGGATAGGAAAATCAGTTATTATCTCAATTCCTAATTTTGGCTATTGGAAAGTAAGAATAAAACTTTTACTTTTTGGTGAGATGCCGGTTACAAAAACACTACCAAATACTTGGTATAATACTCCTAATTTACACATGTGCACTATAAAAGATTTATTTAATTTTTGTGATGAAAAAAATATTATTATAAAAAAAGTTGTTGGAGTTAATGAAAATAAAACTTCATTAATAAGAAAAAATAATTTAGAAATTAAAAATCTTTTTTCGAAAGTTGGTATTTTTTTAGTAAGTTAATATGAAAGTAGAAATTATTCCTTGTTTGAGTGATAACTTTAGTTACTTAATTCACGATAAAGAGTCTGACAAAGTTTCAATAGTTGATCCCGCAGAATATAAGGCATGTGATAATGTAATTAAAAAGTATAAGAAATTAGATTATATTCTAAATACTCATCATCACGCCGATCATGTTGATGGTAATTTAGAGTTAAAAAAAAAATATAACTCTAAAATTTTGGGTTTTGAATTAGATAAAGATCGAATTCCTGGTATAGACGTCCTGCTTAAAGAAAACCAAAAGCATAAAATTGGAAAATTAGAATTTGAAGTGATTTTTGTTCCTGGTCATACTAAGGGTCACATCGCATTTTTCTTTTTAAAAGAAAAAGTAGTTTTTACAGGTGATACTTTATTTTCATTAGGATGTGGTAGAGTTTTTGAAGGAACCCATGAAGAAATGTTCAATTCTTTAAATAAAATAAAAAACCTTCCACATGATACAAAAATATATTGTGGACACGAATACACTAAATCAAATTTAAATTTCTGTTTAAAATATGACTCCCAAAATACCTTTTTAAAAGAGAAAGAAATTGAAATTAAAAAAAAATTAAGTTCTAATCAGCCAACTATCCCAACTATTTTAAGTCAGGAAATTAAAACGAATATTTTTTTTAGGTGTAATGATCCTGAGATTAGGCATACTTTAGGCCTAAAAGATTCATCAGAAGCTAAAGTTTTTTCAAAATTAAGAGATTTAAAGGACTCTTTTTAACTTCAATAATCTTGACTTGTTAGTAGTGAAGGCTATATTGCGTGGAAAATAAAAAAAGAAAATTTATGTCATTTGCTATAATTGAAACAGGTGGAAAGCAGTACAAAGTATCTGCAAGTAAAATTTTAGAAATTGAAAAACTTAACGCTAAAGTTGGAGAAACTATTAAGTTTAATAATGTTTTACTTTTAAATGATGACAGAAATACTGAAATTGGAAGTCCTAAAATTGAAGGGGCAACAGTTGAAGCTAAACTTCTAGATAATGTTAAAGATAGAACTGTATTAATTTTTCATAAGAGAAGACGAAAACACTCAAGAAAGAAAAATGGGCATAGGCAACGCCATTCTAAAATACAAATCACGAAAATTTTAGCTAAAGGTGGGAAAGTTATTGGCGAGGCTAAAATCGTTGAAAAAAATAAGCCTACCAAAGAAGAAAAAAAAGTTATAAAAAAGGCTACAAAAAAATAGGAAACTAAATGGCAACTAAAAAAGCTGGTGGATCATCGAAGAACGGCCGAGATAGTAAAGGTAGACGTCTTGGAGTTAAAAAATATGGTGACCAAGTTGTAATACCTGGAAACATTATAGTTAGACAAAGAGGGACAAAAATTCATCCTGGTCACAACGTTGGTATGGGTAAAGATCACTCAATTTTTTCTTTAATTAAAGGAAAAGTAAAATTCAAAAAATCTAAATTTAACAGAACTTTTGTTTCTGTAATCCCCAATTAAATATATATAAATAACAAAAGTTATTTATATTAAAATAAAAATGAAATTTTTAGATCAAGCAAAAATTTATATTAAAGCAGGAAATGGTGGTTCAGGATCTGCAAGCTTTAGAAGAGAAAAGTTTGTGGAGTACGGCGGACCAGATGGTGGTGACGGCGGTGACGGGGGGTCTATAATTGTACAATCAGATAGAAACCTAAATACGTTAATTGATTTCAGGTTTGCTCAACATTTTAAAGCAGAACATGGAAAACCTGGGAGTAAAAGAAATAAAACTGGAGCTAATGGAGGAGATTTAATTTTAAAAGTTCCATTAGGAACTCAAGTATACGAGGAGGATAATAATACCTTGATTTACGATTTTACAAAAAATAAAGAAAAATATCTTGTGGCATCTGGAGGCAAGGGTGGACTTGGGAACGTAAGATTTAAAAGTTCGACAAACAGAGCACCAAGAAAAAAAACTAATGGAAAATTAGGTGAAGAATTTTGGATATGGCTTCAATTAAAAGTAATTGCTGATATTGGAATTATTGGCAAACCAAATGCTGGTAAATCCAGTTTGCTTGCAGCATTAACAAGAGCAAAGCCAAAAATAGCAAATTATCCTTTTACAACAATTAATCCAAATTTAGGAGTTTCTTATTTCGGAGGAAAAGAGATTACTTTAGCTGATATTCCTGGTTTAGTAGAAGGTGCACATAAAGGTATTGGTCTTGGGGATAAATTCTTAAGACATATAGAAAGGTGTAAAATTTTACTTCACTTAATTGATTTATCAGAAGATGATTTACTAAATTCATATAAGAAAATTAAATCAGAATTATCTAATTATGACAAAAGTTTAATGAAAAAAAAAGAGATCATTTTTTTCAATAAATCGGACTTATTAGATAATGAAAAGATAGATGAAAAATTAAAAGAATTTAAAAAAAAAATTAAAAACGATTATGAAATCGTATCTGTTTATTCTAGCAAAGATATTCAAAAAATAAAAAAATTGTTGATTAGATATGCTAATTAAAAATTCAAAAAAAATAGTTTTAAAACTTGGGTCTGCGACTGTAGTAAACAGTAAAGGTAATTTTAAAGAAAAGTGGGTAACTTCTCTTATCAAAGATATTAAAA
This sequence comes from uncultured Pelagibacteraceae bacterium, assembly GCA_902544345.1. Taxonomy (GTDB): domain Bacteria; phylum Pseudomonadota; class Alphaproteobacteria; order Pelagibacterales; family Pelagibacteraceae; genus Pelagilacustribacter. The sequence goes on along the minus strand of CACCBT010000011.1, from coordinate 5,507 downwards.
AATACGGAAAAGGAAAAAACTTTGTAATTGTTTCTTCAGGTGCAATTGCTCTTGGCCAAAAACATCTTAAGATTAAAAAAGGAAAAATTAAATTAGAAATGAGCCAGGCTATTGCATCAGTTGGACAAATTCATCTAGCAGGAGAATTTCAAAAAATATTTGATAAATATAAGATTAAAACTGGTCAAATTTTAATTAGTCCAGATGACACCGAACAAAGAAGAAGAGCTATTAATGTACGAAGAACATTTGACAATTTATTTAAACTTAAAGCTATTCCTGTGGTCAATGAAAATGATTCAACAGCAACTAGTGAAATAAAATATGGAGATAATGATAGACTAGCTGCAAGGGTAGCTCAAATAATTGGGGCTGATATGCTGATTTTATTCTCTGATGTTGATGGACTATACGATAAGTCAAAAGGTAAAAAGATTGTAAAAGAAGTAGCTTCAATTAATGAAAAAATTATTTCTTTGGTAGATAATAAGAAAAATAAACTTGGTTCAGGGGGAATTGCTACAAAGTTAGATGCTGCTAAGATTTGTATGAATTCAGGTAGTCACATGTTTATCGCTAATGGTAAAGTAAATAGTCCGATTTCAAATATGATTAAAAATAGAAAATATACCCATTTCTTGCCAAAAATTTCTACATTAGACGCCAGAAAAAAATGGATTATTGGCTCTCTTAACTACAATGGAACTATTTATATTGATAATGGAGCGGCTAAAGCTTTATCAAATGGTAAGAGCTTACTCGCAGCTGGCATAACTAAGATTAATGGAAATTTTAAAAAAGGAGAAAATGTAATGATTTTAGATCAGAATAATAATCAATTAGCCCGAGGATTATCATCTTTTAGCTCTATTGAAATAGAAAAAATAAAAGGCAAACAAAGTAAAGAAATCGAAACAATTCTTGGTTACCTGAGCAAAACTGAGGTTATTCATAAAGATGATATGGTATTATTATAAATGAATTATTTAGAACAAATAGGAAAAAATGCAAAAAAAGCCTTTGAAGATCTTAAGGGTGTGAAGCATAAAAAAATTAAAAAAGTTTTAGATAATTACAATCAATCACTTAAAAAAAATACAGATAAAATAATCAAAGAAAATTTAAAAGATGTAAAAAATGTTAAAAGAAAAAATTTAGTTGATAGATTAATTTTAAATAAAAAGAGAATAGAAGGTATTAGACATTCAATAAACGAAATATCAAAGTTCAAAGATCCAATTGGAAGAGTTTTAGAAACATGGCGTAGACCTAATAATCTAAGTATAAAAAAGGTGACGACTCCAATTGGTGTTATAGGTGTAATTTACGAAAGCAGACCAAATGTAACTGCGGATGTAGCAGCATTATGTCTAAAATCAGGTAACTGTTCTATTTTAAGAGGTGGATCTGAAGCTTTTCATTCAAATAGATTATTAGCAAGTTTATTTAGAGACAATTTAAGAAAAAACAATATCAATCAAAACTGTGTTCAGTTTATTGAGAATAAAAATAGAAAAATAGTAGATCAGTTATTATCAAAAATGAGTGCATACATTGATGTAATTGTGCCAAGAGGAGGTAAAGGACTCGTTGCAAAAGTGCAAAAATTTTCTAATGTACACGTAATTGGACATCTTGAAGGATTGTGCCACATTTATATTGATAAAACTGCAAACATAAAGATGGCAAAAGATTTAATTTTAAATGCAAAGATGAGGAGAACAAGTATTTGCGGAGCAGTTGAAACTCTTCTGATCGAAGAAAAAGCCCTAAACTCACATGCTAAACAAATAATAAATGCTCTTTTAAATTCAGGCTGTGAGGTCAGAGCTGACAAAAAAATTAACAAAATTTTCAAAGGAAAATTAAAAAAAACTTCAGAGAAAGATTGGAAAACTGAATATTTGGATGCCATTATTTCAATTAAGACAGTTAAAAATGTTCATAAAGCTATCGATCACATTTTAAAATATGGCACAATGCATACCGATAGCATTATTACCAGTAATAAAAAAAATGCCGAGATTTTTTTAAATGGTGTTAATAGCTCGATAGCAATGCATAATGTTTCAACTCAATTTGCTGATGGCGGAGAATTTGGTTTTGGTGGTGAAATTGGTATCTCTACTAACAAGCTTCCACCTAGGGGTCCTGTAGGGATAAATCAATTAACATCATATAAGTATCTTGTTTCAGGTAAAGGAATTGTTAGACCATAATTAATGGCGAGTATCCAAAAAAAATACATAGGTTTACTAGGTGGCAGTTTTGATCCTGCGCATATAGGACACTTGGGTATATCGAAAATTACTTTAAAAAAATTGAAATTAAAAAAAATTTACTGGGTTATTACCAAAAAAAATCCCTTTAAAAATAAAACTTTTTATTCTTTAGATGAAAGAATAAAATTTGCAAAAAGAATATCTAAAACTCAAAAAAAAATTAAATTAATTTATCTAGATCACATCATTAAATCCTCAAGAATTATTGATGTAATTAATTACTTTATGAAAAAAAAGAGAATAAAAAATATATACCTTATAATAGGCTCTGATAATTTATTACGGTTTCATAAGTGGAAAAGCTGGAAAAAAATACTAAAATTAGTAAAATTAATAGTTTTTTCTAGAAGAGGATATGATAGAAAGGGTATGAAATCTACTGTGGTTAAAAATTTTAAAAATAAAATTACCTTTATTAAAAATAAGCCAATATTAATATCATCTACGCAGTTAAAAAAGCGGAATAAATCAAATATTTGATGGAAATTATTGATATTAAAGATAATATTGAAAAAATATTAGATGATAATAAAGCATTAAATATTACGTGCATTGATTTGAAAAATAAATCATACATAGCAGATTATATGGTTATTGCTTCTGGAACATCTTCAAGACATTTACAAGCATTATCTGAAATTCTTATAGATCAATTAAAAAAATTAGGAATAAACGATTGTCGTATAGAAGGCAAAAATAGCAATGATTGGAAATTAGTTGATGCGCATGATGTGATTGTACATATTTTTCATCCAGAAAAAAGAGAGTTTTATGATTTAGAAAAAATGTGGTCAGAAGAAATTCCAAAAGAAAAGGCAATGATATGAAAAAAAATTTAGTAATTTATATTTTTTTTTTCAATTTATTATTTTCTCCAGTTTACCCAAAAAATGATCTTTTTGATAAGATAGATTTATTTGGTGAAGTTTTAGAAAATATTAAAAAGGACTATGTGGATGATGTAGACCAAGCTGAGTTGATGGATTCTGCTATTAACGGGGTTCTTCAGTCTCTTGATCCTTATTCAGCGTATATGAGCCCTGAGCTATTTAAAGAAATGCAAACTGATACAAGAGGCGAGTTTGGAGGCTTAGGGATAGAAATCGGGATGGAGTCAGGAGTGGTAAAAGTAATTTCTCCAATTGATGATACCCCAGCAGCAAAAGCTGGTATCAAAGCAGGTGATTACATAGTAAAAATTGGAAAGGAGCAAGTACAAGGAAAATCTTTATTAGAGGCTGTGAAATTGATGAGAGGTCCAGTAGGTACATCTATCGAACTTACTGTGAGACGTAAAAATGTAAAAAAACCTTTAGAGTTTAAGATAGTAAGAAAAATTATTGAAATTCAGTCAGTTAGTGCAAGTATAATTGGTGAAGAAAAAAATCTTGGTTATATAAGACTTAAATCATTTAATGAGAATAGTGATAAACAATTTTTGAAATCTGTAAAAGAATTTGAGAAAAAACCAAAAATTAAAGGATATGTGCTTGATCTTAGAAATAATCCTGGTGGTTTACTTCAACAGGCAATCAATATAACTGATTTTTTTTTAGAGGACGGTGAAATTGTATCTACTAAAGGAAGAAAAATTTCAGAAACTCGAAAATTTTTTGCCAGAAAAGGAGATGAAATAAAAGGTAAACCGATTATTGTTTTAATTAATAATGGTTCTGCATCAGCATCAGAGATTTTTGCTGGAGCATTAAAGGATCATAAAAGAGCTATTATTTTAGGAGAAAACTCTTATGGTAAAGGCTCTGTTCAATCGATTATTCCTTTAAGAAACGGTGGTGGTATGAGATTAACTATATCAAAATACTATTTACCATCTGGAAAATCAATATCTGAGGTAGGAGTGACTCCTGACATTTTAGTAGAAGAAGAAGGAGAAGATTTTTTGATTAGCTCTGAAAAAGATAATCAGCTTAATTACGCTATAAAACTTTTTAATTCTTAAATATGAATAATAAAAAACTTCCTATGAGAAATGGGGTAGGTGTAATTATTCTTAACAAAAATAATCAGGTTTTTGTTGCAAAAAGAAAAGATAATCAAGTAGACAGGTGGCAAATGCCTCAGGGCGGAGTTAATTCAGGTGAGAGTTATCTATCAGCAATGAAAAGGGAGCTTTTTGAAGAAACTAGTATAAAAAGTATAAAATTATTAAAAGAGATAGATGGCTTTTTTGAATATGAGCTGCCAGATAATCTTGTTGGTATCATTTGGAGAGGAAAGTTTAAAGGTCAAAAGCAAAAATGGTTTATTGTAAAATTTATAGGTAATGAAAAAGAGATTAATCTTAAAACAAAATACCCAGAGTTTATAGATTGGAAATGGATAATGCCAGATGAGCTTCCTAACGTAATTGTTGATTTCAAAAGAAATTTATATTTAAGTTTATTAGTGAAATTAAAAGAACTTATCGATTGATGTTTTTAAGAGTATTTATTTTATAATATAGCAAATATTTTTTTTTATCTGATAAACTATCAACACTTATTTTTTTCTCTGCTTCAGTAATTTGTTTTTGAATAGAGCTTTGATCAATAACTGACAATTCTATAGCTGTAGATGATAAAATCAGAAGATTATTATTTACAAATTCTACAGTGCCCTCCTCTACAAAAAAACTAGTCTTCTTATTGTCTTTAATTGTAATCAAGCCAGGTCTCAAGAAAGTTATTAGCGGGATATGGTCTTTTAAAATGCCCATTTCTCCTTCATAAGAAGGAATAACTACCTCTGAAGCCTCTACTTTTAAAATAGTTCCTTCAGGTGAAATAATTTCAAGAGTAAATTTATCTGACATTATTTACTTTCTTTTTTCAATTTATCAGCTTTTTCTAATACTTCCTCTATGCCGCCGACCATATAAAAGGCCGACTCTGGCAAATGATCGTATTCTCCTTTGCAAATAGAATCGAAGCCTTTTATAGTTGCATCTAAATCTACAAGCTTACCGGGCGAGCCTGTAAAAACTTCTGCAACAAAAAAAGGTTGTGATAAAAATCTTTGTATTTTTCTTGCTCTAGCAACAGTTAATTTATCTTCTTCGGAGAGTTCGTCCATTCCTAGAATAGCAATAATATCTTGAAGAGATTTATATGCTTGTAAAATTTTTTGCACATCTCTAGCTACTCTATAGTGCTCTTCTCCAACTACTCTTGGATCTAATATTCTTGAAGTTGAGTCTAACGGATCTACAGCAGGATAAATTCCTAT